>PUOM01000308.1 GCA_003552795.1 Halomonas sp.
AGTGCTGGGTCAGCTGCTGCTGCAGGCCGCTGACCAGCAGCTTGCGCAGGGCGCCGTCGCTGCCCACCAGGTCGATCAGCTCGTCGAAGTCGATCAGCGCCAGGCCGTCGAGGAGCCGCTCGATCTGCTTCTGGGCGCGCTGGTTCTCGCGGATCTTGTCGGCCAGGCGGCTGACGAAGCCGAAGTCGCTGTTGAGGCGCCGCCAGAGGCTGTCGATGGCATCGGCGAAGCGCCCGTTGAGGTCGTCCACCTCCTGGCGCAGGCGCAGGAGCTGCTGCTCCTGGCGCCAGTACTCGCCGGCGTCCCGAGCCTCCCGGTAGCTCTGCACCAGGCTGCGTACAAGCTCCAGGGTCTCGGCCACGTCGGCGTTGACGTGGCGGCGGGTCTCGTCGGCGAGCATCTCGGCGATCAGCTCGCGCACCTTGGGGGCGAGCTTCACCCCGCTCTGCTCGTCGGGGCGCCACAGGATCCGCGCCGCCAGCAGACGGTTGAGGGCCGTGGTGCTGAGCCCCTCGAGGGGCACCTCCTCCCGGGCATAGCCCGCCATCAGCGCCTCGGCGTGCTTGCCGAGCAGCGCCAGGCGCTCGACCCCGGTGCTGACCAGGCGACTCTCCAGGGCATGGGGATCGGCGCTCACAGCAGGCTCTCCTGGGCGGCCGGCGCCTGGTCGTCCACGGGCAGGTTCTCCTCGTCGCGGATGAAGCGCACCAGGTCGATGAGGTAGTCGATCTTGCCGGTCACCACGAAGTACTGGCGGTCGGCGTGGGGCTGGATCAGGTAGCCGTGCTCGCGCAGGCGCTTGAAGACCTGCTTGAGCTGGGCGTCAAGCTGATCGCTCTGGGAGCCGAAGAAGGGATCGGTGGCGAGCCGCTCCAGGCGCTCGCGCAGGCCCTGATTATCCTCGCAGCGGGAGCTGAAGTCGGCAGGCTTGAGCACGTCCCCCGGGGCGGCCGTGCCGTCGCGCCCCAGGGCCTCCTGCACCAGCTGCAGCCACTCCAGCAGCGGCAGCAGGCTGCCCACCGTCTCGGCCAGCTGGCGGGAGAGCTGCTCCCGGGCGCCCTCGTCCAGGGCGCGCCAGGCCAGGAAGTGGACGCTGCCGTCGGCATTACTGGCGAGCCGCCGGTTGAGGGGGCTCAGGTAGGCGTCGATGCGCTCCCGGGTGCCCGTTTCCTGGAGATGGCGAAAGGCGGCCTCGTCGCTCACCGCGCAGATGAACTCGCCGGCCAGCAGTCGTTCCAGCAGGGGGCCCAGCTCGACCAGGGAGCGGTCCACCCTGGCGCCTTCGGCGTGGATCACATCGCTCATGGGGTCACCTCCTCGGCGCGGGCCTGGAGGCGCTGGGCCAGACGGCTCAGCCGCGGCTCGATGCGCTTGAGGCGGCGCGTCTCAGGATGTTGCTCGTCGCGGTCGATCAGGTAGCGGTTGTGGAACAGCAGCAGCACGTCCGACTCCGGGTTGGGGAAGGCGCCGACGATATGAATGCGGTTGTTGTCGCAGGCGTCGAAGAGCTTCTCGACGTTGTGGTAGGCCAGGGTGCCGATCTCGTCGATGGGCCAGTGGATGGCGATCTCGGCCTGGCCGCGCAGCAACCGGGTGAAGGCAAGCAGAAACTTGCAGAGGATCAGGTAGGCCATGCCATGGCTGGAAGACTCCAGCAGCTGGCGGTCGTTGCGGATCACCAGGTCCGTGCCCCCCTCGTTGAGGTGCAGCTCCAGGCGCAGCAGGCTCTCGAAGCTGTACTGCTGGTCGCTGCGCAAGAGCTCCACCACGTCGGCCAGGGCGTCCAGGTAATCGTCGCCGGGCAGCGGCCGACCGGAGTCGCGCCACTCGTGGTAGCGCTTGGCGAAGCGCTTGAGGGGCTCCCAGAAGCCCAGCTCGTCGATGGTGGACTGGATCTTCACCTCGGCGCGGCCGATGCCCTCGAGCCTGAGGTCGTCGGCCACCTCGTCGGAGAGGCGCCGGCTCTGGGCGTTGATGCGCCGATTGAGGTCGCGGAAGACGGTGAAGAACTTGTCGAGGTCGTCGGAAAGGTTGCGTCCCTCCTGAAGGAGCTGCTGCTGCTGTCCTTCGAGCAGCTGGAGCATGCCGGCCAGCACGCCCAGCAGCCGGCGCGGGCTCACCTCCTCGAGCCGGCTGCGTTCGGCCTCCAGGGTGGCCTGGAAGTCGGCGCTGGCGCCCTTGATCAGCTCGGACTCCATCTTCTCGCAGCCCCGGCGCAGCTCTTCCAGGGTGCGAACGTGGTCGGTGAGCGCCTGGCGGACCCGCTCGATGCGCTCCTCGGCATCTCCCGGGGCCTCGCTCAGAGGGGCCGGGGCGCCCTCCAGGGGCAGCGCCTCGAGCCTGGCGAGCAGCGGCGTCAGGGTCTCCAGGCGCTGCTGCTCGACGCCGCGCTTCGCCTTGAGCTCGCCGACCGCTGCCTGGTGCTCCCGCCGAGCGGCCTGAAACTGCTGCTTGAGGGTCTCGCGCTCGCGCTCCGCGGCCAGGTGCTCGCGGCTGAGCTCGGCCTCCCTGGCCACCAGGCGCGGTTTGCGCTCGCCCCACTCCACCCGCATAAAGCGGCGATACTCGTCCAGCTGATCCTGGCGATCGGCCGTCTGGCGAATCCGCTGCTCCAGCGCCTTGAGGCGCCGCCGGGTCTCATTGAGGCTGACGGTATCCACTCCCTGCTCGGCCAGCTCGCGCTCGAAGGCACCCTCCAGCTCTTCCCGCTGGCGGCGGTGCTCCTCCTTGAACGCGCCCAGCTGGCGGCGATGCTGGGCGATCTGCCCGTCGAAGCCGGCCAGCCGCCCCTGAAAGTCGGCGGCGAGCTCCAGGCGCTGGGCGCTGTGAGTCTCGGCCAGCGCCGCCAGGGCCTGCTCCCGCTCCTCGCCCAGGGCCCGCTGCAGCGACTCCTGCTCCGCCAGGGTCTCCCGGGCGCTGGCCTGGCGGGCCCGGCGGGCGGCATCGTGACGCTGCTGGCACTGGCTGCGGGCCTGGAGGGCGTAGTCCACCTCCTCGGCGGCGCGGCGGCGAGCGATGCGGGCCCGGTCCAGCCGGGCGTCAGCCTCCTGCACCCTGTCGTGCCAGCGCTTCAGCGCCTTCTCGGCGCTCGCCTCGACCTCCTCGGCTTGGGCCAGCGCCAGCTCGGCGGCCTCGATCTCGGCCAGCAGGGTGGCCTCGTCCTGGGCATAGTCGGGCAGCGCGATGGCGGTGAGGTCCAGCGCCAGCCCGAAGAGGTCATCGCTGGCGTCGTCATTGAACTGCGGGGCGAGATCGCGGCGCTCCAGGAGTTCCGGGGCGATCACCTTGCCGAGGCGCTGCTCCCAGCCCGGGCGGTGATGGCGCAGGAAGTGGCGCAGGCTGCCCTGGGCGGGGTCGCGCTGGATCCGCCGCTCGTCGAGGTGCGTGCGGGCCCGGGAGAGCTGGGTGCGGGCCAGCTCCAGGTCGCGCTCGGCAAGCCCACGGGCCTGGCGGCACTCGTCGAGCTCGCCGCGCAGGGTCTCCACCGTGCCGGCGGCGGCGCTCTGCTCGCTCTGCGCCTGGTCGACCCGGGCCTGGGCCTGCTCGGCCTCCCGGGCCTCCTCCGCGTTCAGGGTGGCATGGTCGAGCCGGGCCTTCAGTTCGGAGAGCCGCACGGCCCCCTCCTGCAGGCGGCTCCGATAGCCGTCATCCAGCGCCTGGCGGCGGCTCTGGTAGTCGCTCTCCAGGCGCCGCTCCTCCTCGCGCTGGGCCTCTGCGCAGGCCGCTTTTTCCTCGCCGAGGGCGTCGATCAGCGCCTGAGTCTCCTCCCCCTGACGCTCCAGCAGGTCGCCGAGCTCCACCAGGCGGGCATCCAGCCGCGACTTGCTCTCGCTGGCCGCCTGCTGCATCACCTCGAGATGCTCGCGCATCTGCTGCTGCTGTTCGCGCCACTGGGGCAGCGCCTTGAGGTCGCGCTCGAGCCCGGGCATGTCGGCCTCCTCGAAGGCCTCGTACTGGCGCTGCAGGTCGTCGAGGACCCGGCGGGCCTGGTCGAGCTCGCTGTCGAGCTCGCTGATGCGCGCGTTGAGCTCGCCCCTGGCCTCCTCATGGGCCTGCTCTCGGGCCTGGAAATCGCGCTGGCGCTCGCCGAGCTCGGCCTCGAGCTCGGCGGCGGTGCGTTCGGCGTGATGGCGGTCGGCCTCGAGCTGAGGCCGCAGCTGCCAGAGCCTGGCCTCCAGGTCGGCGATCTCGCCGTCGAGGCGCTGCAGGGCCTCCAGGGAGCGCTGCAGGGGTTCCAGGCGCATGGACTGCCGCATGCGGGCGATCCACTCCCGGGCCTTGGTATTGCGGATACGGGTCACCGGCAGCTCGACGCCATCCTCCTCGAAGATCGCCGCCAGCATGGTCTTGAGGGTGTCCATCTTCCCCTCCTTGGCGTGCACCGCCGACACCAGCTTCTCCATATGGCGAATGCGCTGCCCGGGTCGCACCAGGCTGAAGCGGGCGGCGACCTGACGCAGGCGCAGGCTCTCCTTGCGACCGCCGGGGACTGGGCCCTGCTGGGTGAAGTCGTTCTGGATCACCGCGCGGTACTCGGAGGTGGCGCCGAGCTTGTGGGAGGTGGTGATGCCCTGACGGCGCAGGCCGGCGAGCCACTGGGCGTAGTCGAGGGCGGTCACCCCGCCCTCGCTCTGCACCAGATAGTCTTCCGGCCGGTAGTCGGCGGCAACGAAGCGGTACTCCACGCCCCCTTCGCTCCTGCGGGTCAGCACCGCCTGGCAGATATCGCCCTCCTCGCGGCGATACTCGTAGACAAGATAGCTGTTGCGATGAGGCAGATAGAAGGCGTCGAACTTGAGGCGGGTCTTCGGCACCACCCGGTTGGGCAGCTCGCCGTAGAAGACCGGTACCAGCCGCTGCAGGGTGGTCTTGCCCGAGGCGTTGGTGCCGCAGATATTGGTGTGGCCGTCCACGTCGAGTTCCACCACGCCCTCGAGGTGGCCGTGGATCATCACGATGCGTAGCAGGTGAGCCATGTCTCACTTCCCTGTGTCTTGCCGCTGCGCTTCGGGTCGCGGTTCGGCACCGGGCGCAGCCGTGCCAGTATGAGTAGCGACAGAGTATGCTGCAAAGCTCGGGGCGACACAAAAGGGCTCAGAGGGCCAGAGACAGGCGGGACGTGGGGCTGGGTATCAGGAGAAGCGCTCGGGAGGTGTCGAAGGGGCGGCCGTCCCTGGCCGGTGAACCACTGCTTGACCGGATCAAGCGATGTAGCGACGCAGCGCCTCGCTGGCGGCCTGACGGGCCATGGCATCATTGGCCCAGTGCTCGAGGACTTCGCTATCCAGGTCGATGGTAGTAAAGGGTGTCATGGCGTGACTCCTCTGATAGTGGAAGTACTACTAAACCCCAGGAAAAACCAAATTTCAACAAATGGGATTAATTTCCACCACCTCTTGCAACGTCCCTCTTTGCCTTCATGATCAGTGATTTGAGGCAGTTTTCCTCATGCAACAATAAGTTATCCTGCTCATCGTGATCTTGCTCGGGAGTCAAAATGTCGCAACGATTCGCCGCACAGCGGCTGAGAAATGCCCTGCAGCATCTGCTGATTCTGGCGGGACTGGCGCTGCTGCTGGCGGTGCCCGGCTACCTGCTGGCCGGCGGCTTCGGGGTGATCTGGGCCTTCGGCCTGGTGGCGCTGACGCTCTACCTGAGCGGGCGCATCCCGCCGCGCCTGGCGCTGGCGCGGGCCAGCGCGGGCCTGCTGCACCGCCACCAGGCGCCGGAGCTCTACCGGGTGCTGGAGATCCTCTATCGCCGCGCCAGGCTCTCCAGCGAGCCCCAGCTGTTCTACGTGCCCACGACCGATCTCAACGCCTTCGCCGTGGGCGACGCCCGAGAGGGGGGCATCGCCATCACCCATGGCCTGGTTCGCGCCCTCGATCTGCGCCAGCTGGCCGGCGTCCTGGCCCATGAGGTGAGCCACCTGCGCCACGGTGATACCCGGGTGATGTCCATGGCGGCGACCATGACGCGCCTGACCATCTGGGGCGCCTTCCTGGTGCAGCTGGGGCTCTTGCTGATGCTGCCCATGGTCGTGGCAGGAGAGATCCGGATGCCCTGGCTGGAGCTGCTGCTGGTGGCGATCGCCCCGGCCGCCAGCACCCTGCTGCAGCTGGCGCTGTCGCGCAACCGCGAGTTCACCGCCGACCTGGAGGCCGCCGCCCTGACCCGGGATCCCCAGGGTCTGGCCATGGCGCTCAAGGTGCTGGAGCACCGCCAGGGGCTGTGGCTGTCGGCACTGCTGGGAGGCCGCCCGCCGGGCTGGTTACGCCTGCTGCAGACCCATCCCCCCACCGACGAGCGTATCCGCCGGCTGATCGCCCTGGCCCGGCGCCAGCCACCTCGCGCGCCCTCCCATCGGCCCTACCGGCCGCAGGAAGAGCTGGTAGTCGACCGGCCGGAGCCGCTGAGGCAGCTCCCCTGGCTGAGGCGCTGGCCCAGACGCTGATGCCCCCTGCCAGCGACGCGAACCGTGCGCCCCATAACGCCAGAGGCGGCCCACTCGGGGCCGCCTCTGGACTTGCTCAGGCGCCAAGCGCCCTTGTCACGCCACGCCTTACTGGGCAGGCGCCTGCTGTTGCTGCTGCATCTGTTCCTGCATCTGGCGCATCTGCTGCTCCTGCTCCTGGGCGCGACGCTCGAGCTCGTCGCGCTGCTCCTGGGTCAGGGTGTCCTGGATGCGAGCCTGCATCAGCGCGCTCTCGGCGGTCATGTCACCGGTCAGCTCACCGAGGCGCTCGGCGTCGCGGCGGATGCTGGCCTCGTCGAAGCCCGGCCCGATCTGCTCGTGGATCTGCATCTGGACGGACTGGGCCTCACCTTCCAGGGACTGGATCCGCTCCTGGGACTCGCCCAGAATCGCGATCAGCTCCTGCTCCTGGTTGCCTTCCAGACCGACCAGCTCATCGAGCTGGGCCACCTGATCCTGGGCACTCGGCGGCTCGCCCTGGGGCATCTGCTGGCCCTGCGGCATCTCCTGGGCCATGGCCGGAGCGGCCAGGGCAAAGGTGAGGGCACCAGCGGCGACGAGAGGTTTGGTAAACGACATGCAATCTCCTGATAACTCATGGGAATCTTGTGACCCTAGCACGCCTCCGACAGGGATGACACCCCGCCTTGCCGGGCGGGTAGCGCCTCCATGGCGCGACAACTTGCGCTAGAATCCCAGGCCACTATCGAGACACCAGTGGAGCCTGTGCGTTCACCATGAAATTTATCGGAGCCCACGTCAGCGCGGCGGGCGGGGTCGATCAGGCGGTGCAGCGCGCCGTTGCGATCGGCGCCAACGCCTTCGCCCTCTTCACCAAGAACCAGCGCCAGTGGAAGGCCAAACCGCTGGATGATGCCACCATCGAGGCCTTCCGCTCGGCCTGCCGGCGCCACGGCTTCGGCCCGGGGCAGATCCTTCCCCACGACAGCTACCTGATCAACCTGGGCCACCCCGAAGCGGAGGGGCTCGCCAAGTCCCGGGGCGCCTTCCTTGACGAGGTGCAGCGCTGCGAGCAGCTGGGCATCGATCGGCTCAACTTCCATCCGGGCAGCCACCTCAGAAAGATCAGCGAGAGCGACTGCCTGGCCCGCATCGCCGACTCCCTCAACGAGACCCTGAGCCGCACCCGCGGCGTGATCGCGGTGCTCGAGAACACCGCCGGCCAGGGCAGCAACCTGGGGTGGCGCTTCGAGCACCTGGCCGAGGTGATCGAGCAGGTGGAGGACAAGACCCGGGTCGGCGTCTGCCTGGACACCTGCCACGCCTTCGCCGCCGGCTACGATCTGCGCACCACGGAGGCCACCACCGCCATGCTCGACGAGTTCGACGCCGTGGTGGGCATCGACTACCTCAAGGGCATGCACCTCAACGACGCCAAGAGCGAGCTGGGCAGCCGTGTGGACCGCCACCACAGCCTGGGCCAGGGCAATATCGGCCTCGAGTGCTTCACCGCCCTGATGCGCGACCCGCGCACCGACGGCATGCCCCTGGTGCTCGAGACCATCGAGCCCGCCATCTGGGCCGAGGAGATCGCCTGGCTGCGCGCCCGGCAGGAGGCCCCGTGAGCGTTCCATCGCCGCTCGGCGTGCGCGCCTATGAGGCCGCCGACTGGCCCGCCGTGTGGACCATGCTGGAGCCGGTATTCCGGGCCGGCGAGACCTACGCCGTGCCCCGCGAGATCACCGAGCAGGATGCCCACCGGATCTGGGTCGAGCTGCCCCGGGCGGTGCGCGTGGCCGAGGATGAGACCGGCACCCTGCTAGGCACCTACTATCTCAAGGCCAATCAGGCCGGTCCCGGAGACCATGTGGCCAACTGCGGCTATATCGTCTCTCCCGCCGCCCGCGGCCTGGGCGTCGCCGGCACGATGTGCCGGCACTCCCTGACGCTCGCCCGAGAACTCGGTTTCACCGCCATGCAGTACAACCTGGTGGTGGCCACTAACGAAGTGGCGGTGCGCCTCTGGCAGAAGCACGGCTTCGCCATTGCGGGCACCCTGCCCGGCGCCTTTCGCCACCCCAAACTGGGGCCGGTGGATGCCCACGTGATGTATCGAAGCCTCTAGGAGCCTGTCGGATTTGACCGATCGTCGCGAGGAACACGGATTTCGAGACAAGTTTATCGATCTGGAGAGGCGAATAGCGCGCTATTTAACGAACGAGATCGAATGAAATTGGCCGAAAGCCCGGGGTTCGTAGCAGATCAGCGTTAAGTCCGACAGGCTCCTAGTGTGACCGCTCCCCGCCGCGGATTTTTGCTAAGCCTCCCTCAGGGTCATCCACTCCTTGAACCCTCCGACGATTCATTCGGAGAATCGAATCGCAGAATGCGGCAGATTTTTGTTCAACCTCCACGAGACCCGGACCACATGACGCTGACCCGGCACACCTATGCGCCGGCCACCTTTGTGATGGGAATGCCGATCTGGAACCAGCTGCCGGAGGCCGCCCAGGAGGTGCTGGTCGATGCCGCTCAGGAGGCCGCCGAGCACGAGCGCCGCGCGGCCTGTCGGCCTCCGTATCGCTGGCCAGCCACGGGGTCCGGTGATCGAATATGCCAGGGCCGGGAGCTTGGGAATGCGCCGATCGCTACGTTGCCAGGAGCCAATCTCCAAAGCCGCTGTCCTCCAGCGCATAGGCCCCGCGCCCGGAACGCCATACCAGCGACTTTTCCCTGAGAGCATCGAGCCCCGCCTGGATTGACTGAGGCTTAACAGCCCCTTTCCCTCCTTCAGCTCGCTCGATCGCGTTGATGCGAGCCACAGTGGCATCCGAAAACATCGCAAGCGGCTCCCTCGACGCCGCGGCATCGGCCATAACGCGCAGGATGGCTCGCTGCAACGGTGTCAGCACACCATAGGCCGATTCGTACTCGGCCCAGAGGCCATGTTGCACCTCCGCTGCCCCACGTGCCATCAGCTTGCCCAGGTCAGGTGCCTGACCAAGCTCCAGGGCGACTCGCCTGACCACCTCACCCAACAGTTCGGGGCGATGACCGACCCGCTGAAAGGCCGCATAGACGTCCTTGGCGTCGAACAGGTTGCCCGGCGCCAGCTTGCTGTTGAGGTCCGCCGTATAGGCCTCCGCGAAGTCCTCCCCCAGCAGCGGGAAAGGCGTCACGCTGGAGCCGAAGAACGGCTGGTCCCGGCTCAGCACCAGCATCGCCAACTTGTCCCGGCTAGATCCGGTGAGGATAAGGCGCAGGCCGGGTGAGTCCCCGCCCAGATTGAGGGCATCCCGGGCCGCCTTCAGGGCAAACATCGCGTTGATGCCGGCATCAGTGTTCAGCGCATGCTGCGCCTCGTCCACGATCATGACTATCATGCGGCCTGACGCCACCTGCAGGGCCTCGAAAGCCTCGGCCAGCGAGGCACCTTCCGGCAGGCTGTCGCGCTCCAGATCCCAGTGCAGCGTGCGCTCCAAGCTAATTCGCCGCACCCCGGCGGCCTTGAGCAACCGTTTCAGCTGCGGCTCATGGCGCTTCAGCGCCGCCATGACGCTACGTTCGATCAGGTACCCGGGGTCTTCCTGGCGATTGGTCCACAGGTCAACATAGACGGCCTCCCAGCCGCGCTGCTCGCAGAGCGGCATAAGGTCCTGGCGCAGGAAGGTGCTTTTCCCAGTGCGTCGTGGCGCGGCTAGGAACAGCCCAGAGCTGTAATCGATCAGGCCTTCGCCTGTTAACCCTTGGGCGATAGACTCGGCCAGAGCGGGACGGTGGTAGAGAAATTTCTTGAGAGCCATGGCGGTTACACCAAATTATATTCGATACTGTATTTTATACCTTTTAGTATAATTAACTGGAAGTTGCCAGCCCAGGCGGTGCCAAGGGCTGCCGCTGGGTGGCCCCTTGCCGAGGAGGCCAGGAGGGTGAGGGGAGGATGCCGTAGAACTCTTTGCCGGCACCCGAGACGATGCCGGCGCCATGCTGGCACTGCTTCTACCGCTGGGCCGACGACGCCTGGCTACGAGACCTAGATGTGGCTTTCGCTGATATCCTATGCCCGCTGCTCGACGGGCTGTTCCCTCCCGGAAGCTATCCGGCGGATGGTGCAGACTGGCAGAAAGTCATACGCGCCTTGGCCGTTCGCTCTTCATCTACCGCGATATGGGGCTCGCCATCGGTATGATCACACCGCCGGTGGCCATCAATCTCTACGTGGCCTCCTCGGTGACCCAGCTGCCGCTGGAGCGCATCATCCGCGCCATCATCCCCTACCTGCTGGGGCTGATCACGGTGCTGCTGCTGGTGGTCTATGTGCCGATACTGGCGGGCTGGTCCGGCGCCTGAGCGGCGCCGGCCGGCAGAGTCGGCGCCTACCCCAGCACCTTGCCGGGATTGAGCAGCCCCCGGGGGTCTAGGGCCTGCTTGAGCAGGCGCATGGTGGCGATCTCCGCTTCGCTGCGGCTGACGTGCAGGTAGTCGCGCTTCTCCAGGCCGATGCCGTGCTCGGCTGAGATGGAGCCACCGATCTCGGCCAGGGGCGCATAGACCAGCTGCTCCACCCTGCGGCGGCTCTCGCTGCCGGCGTCACGCACGGTGACCATGATGTGCAGGTTGCCGTCGCCAAGGTGGCCGAAGGTCACCATCCGCCCAACCTCGGGGAAAGCGGCTGCCAGCTGCGTCTCCAGGTCTGCCACGTAGGCCTCCATGGCAGGAATCGGCAGACTGACATCGAAAGAGAACATGGGGGCGAGATCGCGCACCAGCACCTCGATATCC
>PUOM01000045.1 GCA_003552795.1 Halomonas sp.
CACGCTGCTTTCCACCTTCCAGCTTCCAGCTTCCAGCTTCCAGCTTCCAGCTTCCAGCTTCCAGCTTCCAGCTTATAGCTCGCCGCTAGGCGCCCGGCTCGCCTGCAGGGTGCGGGTCAGCAGGGCGCGCAGGGCGGCGGGGCGCACCGGCTTGAGCAGCAGCTGGTAGCCCGAGCGCTTGACCTCCTCGGCCACCTCCTCGGTGCGATCGGCGGTGATCACGATGCCGGGCACCGCGCCCTCCATTCGTTCGCCCAGCGCCTCCAGCGCCATCAGGCCGGTCACCTCGTTGTCCAGGTGGTAGTCGGCCAGTATCGCATCGGGATCACCGTCCAGGTGGCGCAGCACCGACTTGGCGCCGCCGATGCTGGTGGCGGTGAACACCTCGCAGCCCCAGCCCGAGAGCATCGCCTTCATGCCCTCCAGGATCAGGCTCTCGTTGTCGATGCACAGGACGCGAGTGCCGACGAGCTTGTTGCCGGCGCGCTTGGGCGAGGCGGCCTCCTCGGCCTGCTGCGCCTCGCTGCGGGCCTCGACCATCGGCACGCTGACCGCGAACAGGGTACCCGCGCCCTCCTTCGAGCGCACCGTGATGGGGTGGTCGAGCACCCGGCTCATGCGATCGGCGATGGAGAGCCCCAGCCCCAGCCCCTTCTCGCTCTCCTTGTGGCGGGAGGCCTGATCGAGGCGGCGAAACTCCTGGAAGATCTCCGCCTGCTTGGACTCGGGAATGCCGGGACCCGAGTCCCACACCTGGATGGAGAGGCGGTTGCCGTGGCGACGGCAGCCCAGCAGCACCCGACCCTCCTGGGTGTAGCGGATGGCGTTGGAGAGGAAGTTCTGGATGATCCGGCGCAGCATCTGGGCGTCGCTGTCGACCCAGGCCCGGGTCGGCACCACCATCAGGTCGAGGCCGCGATCCCCCGCCATCACCTCGAACTCGGCGCGCAGCGGACGGAAGATATCGGCCAGGGCGAAGTGGCTGCGCCGCGGGGTCAGGGCCCCGGCGTCGAGCTTGGAGATGTCGAGCAGGGTGCCCAGCAGCTCCTCGGCGGCCTGCAGCGAGTTGTCGATATGGCCGATGGTACGTTTCATGGTATCGGGCTCCATCTCCTGGGAGAGCGCCGAGGTGAAGAGCCGGGCGGCGTTGAGCGGCTGCAGCAGGTCGTGGCTGGCGGCGGCCAGGAAGCGGGTCTTGGAGGCGTTGGCGTCCTCGGCCAGCTGCTTGGCCTGGCGCAGGGCCAGCTCGGCCTCGGCGCGCACCCGGTTCTCCTGACGTAGCGCGGCATTGGCCTCGGAGAGCGCCTGGGTGCGCTCGCGGACGCGCTCCTCGAGAGTCTCGTTGGTCTCCTTGAGGGCGATCTCCGCCTGGCGTCGCTCGGTGATGTCCTGATAGAGAGCGAAGAAGCCGAGTATCGCCCCGCTGTCGCCGAAGTGGGGCGTATAGGTCACCAGCATGTAGCGCCGCCCCTCGGGCAGCCTGAGGGAGACCTCGAAGCTGACCCGCTCGCCGGCCAGGGCCCGGGCGATCCAGGGCTCGCGCTCGCGGGCCATCTCCAGGGGAACCACGTCCTGGACCCGCTTGCCGATCACCGCGTTGCGGTCGATGCCGAAGGCCTGCTCGTAGGCGCGGTTGGTGAAGAGGTAGCGGCACTCCTTGTCGAAGTAGGCGATCAGCGCGGGCACGTTGTCCGTATAGATGCGGATATTGTTCTCCGAGCGGATCAGCGCCTCCTCGATGCGCTTCTGCTGGGTGATGTCCTGGTAGGTGTAGACGAAGCCGCCGCCGGGCATGGGATTGCCCTGCACCTCCAGCACGCTGCCGTCCTGGCGGTAGCGCACGTAGCGGTGGGGCTGGCCCTCGCGGATGTTGTCGAGCAGCAGCTGGACGTGCTCCTCGGGGTCGCCGGGGCCGTACTCGCCGTTGTGGGCGTTGTAGCGGAAGATCTTGTCCATCGGGGCGCCGACCCGGATCAGGTGGTCGGGGAAGCGGAACAGCTCCAGATAGCGCTGGTTCCAGACCACCAGGCGCAGGTTCTGGTCCACCACGCTGATGCCCTGGTTGATGTTCTCGATGGTGGCCTGGAGCAGGGCGCGGTTGAACTCCAGCACCTGGGAGGCCTCGTCGACGATGGAGATCACGTCGGAGATGCCGATGCCGCGGCCCTGCAGCGCCGAGTTGACCACGATGCGCGCCGAGGAGGCGCCCAGCACCGAGGCCAGGAAGCGTTCGGTGAACTGGATGACGTCGATGGAGGCGCGGGTGCCGTCCTCCAGGGGTTTGCCGCTGCGCCGCGCATAGTCGTCGAAGGCGCGCTGCACCTGGCCGGCGCCCAGGAAACGCTCGCACAGCACCTTGAGATCGCCCACGGTGGTGGCGCCCGTCCAGGGACGGTTCACCGAGGTCTGGCGGGTCTCCACGCTGTCCACGAACAGCGAGGCCTGGATGCGTTCCACCACCCGCTGGGAGGTGACCTGGGAAAAGAAGATGTAGCAGAACAGGTTCACGCCCAGGGAGAGCATCACCCCGTGGGTGAAGCTGTCGCCCACGTTGAGGCCGAACAGCGAGGTGGGCGTCAGCCAGTTCACGCCCAGCGGGCCACCGTCGAGCCAGTGCGCCGGCAGCACGCCGGCGGTGATCATCGCCGGCATCAGCAGGCTGTAGGCCCAGATGGCGAAGCCGGCGTTCATGCCGATGATCACCCCCAGGCGATTGCCGCGCTTCCAGTAGAGTCCGCCGATCAGCGCCGGGGCGAACTGGCCGGCGGCGGCGAAGGAGAGCATGCCGATGGAGGCCAGCGAGGTGAACTCGCCGATCAGCTGATAGAAGCCGTAGGCCATGGCCAGCACGGCGGCGATGGTGAGGCGTCGGGCGCGAAGCACCAGGCGGCCGTAGTCGCGGGCCTTGGTGTCGAACCAGCGCAGCCTGAACAGTGCCGGGATGACGATCTCGTTGGAGATCATGATCGAGACCGCCACGGCGGCGACGATCACCATGCCGGTGGCCGCCGAGAAGCCACCGATGAAGGTGAGCAGGGTCAGCCATTCGCTGCCCGCCGCCATGGGCAGCGCCAGCACATAGGTATCCGGCTCGATGTCGCTGTCGGCGAACAGCGTCAGGCCGGCGGCGGCCAGCGGCAGCACGAAGAAGGCGAACAGCACCAGATAGAGCGGGAACAGCCAGCGCGCCTTGGCGGCATCATCGCGGTGGGTGTTCTCCACCACCGCCACATGGAACTGCCGGGGCAGGCAGAGTACCGCCAGCATCGCCAGCAGGGTCTGGGCCCAGAAGCTCTGGCCGAAGTCCTGCTGGGAGAGCTGGCTCTGCAGCTCCAGCTGACCCTCGGCGTGGGCCAGCAGCTCACCCAGGCCGCCGAACATGCCCCAGGTCACGTAGGCCCCGAGCACCAGGAAGGCCAGCAGCTTGACCAGCGACTCGAAGGCCACGGCGTGGATCAGCCCCTCATGGTGCTCGGTGGCGTCGGTATGGCGGGTGCCGAAGAGGATGGCGAAGGCGGCCATCACCACCGCCACGTAGAAGGCGGTGTCGGCGAACAGCGGCGTATGGGTGGGGTCGCCGGCGTCGGTGAGGACGCTGAAGGAGGTGGCGACCGCCTTGAGCTGCAGGGCGATGTAGGGCAGGGCGCCGATCAGCGCCACCAGGCTGGCGAAGGCGGCCAGGGACTGGGTCTTGCCGTAGCGCGAGGCGATGAAGTCGGCGATCGAGGTGACGTTCTGGTGCTTGGCGACGCGGATCATCTTGGCCAGCACCGGCCAGAACAGCAGGAAGGTGAGGATCGGCCCCACGTAGATGCTGGCGAAGGACCAGCCGCCGGTGGCAGCCTGCCCCACGGCGCCGTAGAAGCTCCAGGAGGTGCAGTAGATGGCCAGCGCCAGGCTGTAGACGATGGGGCGGCGATGGCTGGCGCCATGCGTCTTGGCCCGGCGATCGCCCCGCCAGGCGATGCCGAACAGCACCGCGATGTAGAGCAGCGATATGGCAACCAGCAGCCAGCCTGAGAACATGGACTTCCTCCCTCGAATCTGGCGCACATTCTAGGGCAATGTGACCCGAGAGGGCAGGCGTGCTACCCCTCCTGGCAGACGGCCCGGTAGGTGGCGTCGTCGGGGTCCAGGGTTCGCATGGCCTCGAAGCGCGGACGACGCTCTTCTCCTGTCAGAGGCAGGGTCTCCCGGGTGGCACAGTTCATCAGCCAGGCCTGGTGGGTGACCAGGTCCACATGCTGCTTCTCGAAGCGGTAGCGGATGTACTCCACCAGCCGTTCGCCGTCGTCGGTTTCGCGCGCCGCCATGCTGTCCTGGTCCACGGCGCTGAAGGCCGTCACCATGGGGAAGAGGGCGGTCCAGGGGCGCCAGAAGGCGGTGCCTCGCTCGATATCGACCACGGCGGCCGTGTCCGGCAGCTGCGTCTGCTTGTGGGAAAACCAGGTGTATTCGTAGTGAACCTGGTAGCCCAGCATGCCGAGGCCTGCAAAGACCGGGATGATCCAGCGGGGCAGGCGCTTGCCGCTCAGGGTGCGCAGCAGCATGGCAACGCCGGCGGCGGCCAGGGCGGCGAAGAGCGCGGCGATCAGGTGTATGAGCATGAAACATCCTTGCTGAAAGCGCTCGGGCTTCCCTAGGGAAGCCCGAGCGGTAGGCGTTGACTGGCCCGGCGAGCCGGGCCAGGGGGCCATTATGGCCCAGAATGCCGCGAGAGGTTAGTGGTCCACGGCGCCACCGGCTCCCTTGGGATAGCGGACGCTTTCCACCAGCTCCTGGATCTCCTGCGGGGGCTCTTCGGTCATGTTGGAGACGGCGAAGGCCACGGCGAAGTTGATCATGGCACCCACCGCGCCGAAGGAGAGCGGCGAGATACCCAGGAACCAGCTTTCCGGCTCGTTGGGCAGCATGTTGGTGCCGGAGAAGAAGAACCAGCCCAGGTAGGTGAAGATATAGAGCAGAGTGCTGATCAGACCGGCCAGCATGCCGGCGATGGCGCCCTTGTCGTTCACCCGCTTGGAGAAGATCCCCATCATCAGCGCCGGGAACAGCGAGGCGCCGGCGATACCGAAGGCGAGGGCCACTACCTGAGCGGCGAAGCCCGGCGGATTGAGCCCCAGATAGGTCGCCAGCAGGATGGCGCCCGCCATGGAGATCCGCGCTGCCAGCATCTCGCCCTTCTCGGAGATGTTGGGGTTGATGGTCTTCTTGATCAGGTCATGACTGATGGCCGAGGAGATGGCCAGCAGCAGACCCGCGGCGGTGGAGAGGGCAGCCGCGATACCGCCGGCGGCGATCAGGCCGATGACCCAGGGCGGCAGGTTGGCGATCTCGGGGTTGGCCAGTACCAGAATGTCATTGTTGACCGACAGCTCGCTGCCTTCCCAGCCGCGCTCGGCTGCGGTTTCGGCAAAGTCTTCATTGCGGTCGTTGTAGTACTGGATGCGCCCGTCGTCGTTCTTGTCCTCGAAGGTGATCAGGCCGGTCTCTTCCCAGGTGCGGAACCAGTCCGGGCGATCCTCGTAGAGGATCGGGTTGGCCAGCGCTTCCTCATAGTTCTCGACCTGTCCGGCAGTGTCCGGATAGACGGTGGTCAGCAGGTTGAGGCGCGCCATGGACGCCACCGCGGGAGCGGTGAGGTAGAGCAGGGCGATGAACACCAGCGCCCAGCCGGCGGACCAGCGAGCGTCGGCCACCTTGGGCACGGTGAAGAAGCGGATGATGACGTGGGGCAGGCCTGCGGTGCCCACCATCAGCGACAGGGTGAACAGCACCATGTTGAGCTTGTTGTCCACGTCGGCCGCGTAGTCCTGGAAGCCCAGTTCCACGAGGACTTCGCTCAGCTTCTCGAGCAGCGGCATGCCGGACTCGGTGTGGGTGCTGAACATGCCGAACATCGGAATCGGATTGCCGGTCAGCTGGAAGGCAATGAATACCGCCGGAATGGTGTAGGCGATGATCAGTACCACGTACTGGGCCACCTGGGTGTAGGTGATGCCCTTCATGCCGCCGAAAACGGCGTAGAGGAACACGATGGTGGCGGCGATCCAGATGCCCCAGGTGTTGGAGACCTCGAGGAAGCGCGAGAAGGCCACGCCGGCACCGGTCATCTGACCGATGACGTAGGTCACGGAGGCGATGATCAGACAGGCAACGGCCACGGTGCGTGCCGTGGTGCTGTAGAAGCGGTCACCGATAAAGTCCGGCACGGTGAACTTGCCGAACTTGCGCAGGTAGGGCGCCAGCAGCATGGCAAGGATCACGTAGCCGCCGGTCCAGCCCATCAGGAAGGATGAGTTGGCGTAGCCGCCGGCGGCCAGCAGGCCGGCCATGGAGATGAAGGAGGCCGCGGACATCCAGTCGGCGGCGGTGGCCATGCCGTTGGTGATCGGGTGGACCCCGCCGCCGGCGACATAGAAGTCCTTGGTGGAGCCCGCGCGGGCCCAAACGGCGATGCCGATGTAGAGGGCGAAGGAGGCCCCTACGAACAGCAGGTTGATGGCAAATTGACTCATGCTGGCTTACTCCTCCAGGCCGAACTTCTGGTCGAGCTTGTTCATCTTCCAGGCGTAGAAGAAGATCAGCGCGATAAAGGTGAGGATGGAGCCCTGCTGAGCAAACCAGAAGCCCAGGTCGGTGCCGCCGATCGGAACAAAGGCCACCAGCGGGCGCAGGAGGATTGCCAGGCCATAGGAGACAAAGGCCCAAACGGCCAGGCACCCCATGATCAGGCGCACGTTGGCCTTCCAGTAGTCGGCCGAATCAACTTTCTCTTCTGCCATTGTGTGTTCTCCACTTGTTATTGGTGGGGTTGGGAACTTGTGAGGTCTTTTGCTTATGTATCACCAGGGCAATCGCATGTCGTTTATCCGGCCTTGGCGATCTCCGCGGGGTCACCCCGATGGGGGAGTCGCCTCAGGGACAGATCCCGCCGCTAGCGGCAGGCATCGTTGTCGTGCGATTGCCCTGCATGATTCCTGGTGGATAGTGGGCAATGAGTGGCGAAAATGAATCCCAGACTTTCGTATCATGATAAAAATACGATTCAATATGGGTAGAGGAGTGTCTTTTTTATCAATGGCTTGTAGCCATGTTATCGCGGTGTTACAGAGGGGGGAGGGCGCCCGGTTAGGACGATGGTATAGGGGAGCGGGAAGGCACTTGTGACCCCTCAATGCCGGCCTTTGACGATGGTCTAAGGGGCCGGAAAGGACGACGTTGGTCTAGCTTATAAGGACGATGGAGAGGCTGCTATCCTGAGCCTGTCCCCTGGCCCGGGTGGACATCAGGGTCTGTCTGCGTGGCGGATCCGCTATCCCACAACTACAGGCGGCGGCCAGCGACGCTCTTCTCGTCACGGTCCTTCCCCGGGCCATCAGCCCCGCTCGGGGTGGCGAGCAGCCAGCGCGCCATGGCCGGACAGCCGCCCGCGAGGTCAGCGCCATGGTCGAGGTCGATCTTTCCCAGCCACCGTTCACCCTGCTTGACGAGGCCGGTCGCGAGCGGGTCCGCCAGGGAGTGGACCTGGCCTACTTCGATCGCGACGAGATCATTCTCGAGACCGGGCAGGCCGGCGAGAACCTCTTTCTTATCCACAAGGGAGAGGTGGCCGAAGTCGATCCCACTCTGCCCGCGGCCCGTTCGCGCATCGGCCACTACACCCGCGGCGATCTGTTCGGCGCCATCAGCATTCTCAACGGCAAGAGCCGCTACCGCTTCCGTGCCGAGCAGGAGAGCCTCTGCTACCTGCTGCCCAAGGCGCTGTTTCTCGAGCTCTGCGATGACTCGCCGCCCTTTGCCGAGTTCTTCCGCCAGTCCCTGGCCCACAAGGCTCGCCTGCTGACCGAACAGCGCGCCGAAGGTGGAGTGACCATGGCCGGCTTCATGCTGGCCAGGGTCGATGAGTGCATGCGTGAGCCGCTGGTTGTCCCGGCCGCCACCACCATTGCCGAGGCGGTGACCACGATCAACGAGCGCCACGCCGACAGCCTGCTGGTGGCCGGTGACGCCGGCCCCGGAATGATCACCAAGACCGATCTGCTCAATGCCCTGGTGGTGGAGGGGCGCGGCCGCGACAGCGCCCTGGACGGGCTGGGCCACAGCGAACTGATCACGGTGGGGCCGGGGCAGTATCTGTTCGAGGCGCTGGTCATGATGACCCGCTACAAGGTGGAGCGGGTGGTGGTGGTAGAGAAGGGAGCGCCGGTCGGCGTCGTCGAGCTCACCGATGTGCTCAGCTACTTCTCGAGCCGCAGCTACGTGGTCAGCCTGCAGGTCGAGCAGGCCGAGAACCTCGAGGCCCTGGCCGCCGCCAGTCGGCGCACGCCCGAGCTGGTGAAGGCGCTGATGGCCCAGGGGGTCAAGCTGCGATTCGCCATGGGCCTGCTGGCGGCGCTCAACGGGCGGATCATGCACAAGGCCTGGGATTTTCAGGTCGACGAGCGCTATCACCGCGACAGCTGCCTGATGGTGATGGGCAGCGAGGGGCGCGGCGAGCAGATTCTCAAGACCGACCAGGACAACGGTCTGATCCTGGCCGACGGCCTGGAGTGGCCCGACTGCGCCGAGCAGATGCAGCGCCTCACCGAGACCCTGATCGAGCTGGGGTATCCGCCCTGTCCCGGCAATATCATGGTCTCCAACCCGGAGTGGGTCGGCAACGTGACCCAGTGGCGCGAGCGCATCGCCAGGTGGGCCGGCAGGCGCGACGGCGACAGCCTGATGAAACTGGCCATCATGCTCGATTCCCATGCGGTGGCCGGCAACCCGGCGCTGCTCGACCAGGTGCGCGACGAGCTGTTCGAGCGCTGCGCCGGCGACGAGCTGCTGCTTTCCTACTTTGCCCGCACCACCCTGCGCTTCTCGACCCCGCTGACCCTGTTCGGCTCGCTGAAGCGCCCCCAGCACGGCATCGACATCAAGAAGGGGGGCATTTTCCCCATCGTCCACGGGGTGCGGGTGATGGCCCTGGAGCGGCGCATCCGGCCCACCTCGACGCTGGAGCGGCTGGATGCCCTGGCGGAGGATGGCCGCCTGGAGACGCGCTTCGCCGAGGACCTGGGCGAGGCCCTGTCGCTGTTCACCGAGCTGCGTCTCAAGCAGCAGCTCGCCCACCTGGACAGCGGCGGGGAGCGCAAGCCGGACCGCGTGGTGGTGCAGGAGCTTTCCTCGCTGGAACGAGACCTGCTGCGCGAGGCGCTGCATATCGTCAAGGACTTCAAGCAGCGCCTCTCGCACCGTTTTCATCTGGAGTATTCGTGACAGCGGGATGATTCACCAAGGAACGACAATCACAACAAGGAGAACCCGTGATGCTCAAGGCCCTGCGGCGCGCCGCCGATCGACGGCGGCACGCCAACGGTGACTACGCCTGGCTCTTTCACCCCTATACCGGTGACGAGATGGTGGTCATCGATACCGAGACCACCGGGCGCGATATCCGCAGCGCCGAGCTGGTCTCCCTCGCGGCTGTCAAGGTTCGCGGGGATCGGGTGCTGACCAGCGAATCCCTGGACCTGCGCCTGGCGCGACCGGCCTCGCTGTCCGGCGACTCGATCCGTATCCACGGCCTGCGCGGCATCGACCTGGAGGGCGGCACGCCGGTGCATGAGGCGCTGGAGCGCCTGCTCGATTTCGTCGGCAATCGCCCCCTGGTGGGGTGGCACCTGGACTTCGATGTGACGATCCTCAATCGCGAGCTGCGCCCGCGCTTCGGCTTCGCGCTGCCCAATGCCACCATCGACGTGGCCCAGAGGTATCTGCGGCGCCTGCGCCGTCGCCATCCCGAGGTGGAGTCGGCCCCGCGCTTCGAGAAGGTCGCCGAGCTGCTGAAGGTACCGGTGATGGGGCGCCATACCGCCCTGGGTGATGCGGTCACCACGGCGCTGATCTTCCTGCGCCTGGAGCGCGAGGCCAGTGCTGAGCGGTGCGACGCCTGACGGCCGGCGGCGTCGCCTGACGTCGCCGGCGATGGTAGGATGGGCGCCCGTCATTTCCGCCCGCACTGGCAGCGCCGACCGACATGCAAGACGCCGTGACCTTCGACCCCCGCGACTTCCAAGACTCCCAGGACTCCCAGGACTCCCAGGACATGGCCCCCGCCGCGGCGGCCTCAACGGACCGGGAGGCTCCCTCGCCGCTCCTCGACGCCCTGGATGTCAGAGGGAAACGTGAATTCAACAAGCTGCAGAAACGCCTGCGCCGCCAGGCGGGCAATGCCATCGTCGACTACGGAATGATCCAGGAGGGCGACCGGGTGATGGTGTGCCTGTCCGGCGGCAAGGACAGCTATACCCTGCTGTCGATCCTGCGCAGCCTGCAGCGCAATGCGCCGGTGAACTTCTCGCTGGTGGCGGTCAACCTCGATCAGAAGCAGCCCGGCTTCCCCGAGCAGGTGCTGCCCGAGTATCTCGCGTCGATCGGCGTCGACTACCATATTCTCGAGCGCGACACCTACTCGGTGGTCAAGGAGAAGACCCCGGAGGGCAAGACCACCTGTGCGCTCTGCTCGCGGCTGCGCCGCGGCTCCCTCTACGGCTTCGCCGAGGAGATCGGGGCCACCAAGATCGCCCTGGGCCACCATCGCGAGGATATCCTCGAGACGCTGTTCCTCAATCTCTTCTTTGGCGGCAGCCTCAAGGCGATGCCCCCCAAGCTGCTCTCCGACGACGGCAAGAATATCCTCATACGCCCGCTGGCCTACTGCCGCGAGGCCGACATCGCCGAGTTTGCGCGACTGATGGCCTTTCCCATCATCCCCTGCAACCTGTGCGGCTCCCAGCCCAACCTGCAGCGCCAGGTGGTCAAGGAGATGCTGGGCGAGTGGGAGAAGAAGCATCCGGGGCGGCTGGAGAGCATGTTCAAGGCGGTGACCAACGTGGCGCCGTCCCAGCTGGCCGATCGCGAGCTGTTCGACTTTGCGGGTCTCGAAGAGAAGCAGGCCAGACTGCAGGCCAGCCGCATCGATATCCTCAACGAGTCGTAAGCTGGAAGGGCCCGGGCTTCGCCCGGGAGCTTGAAGCTTTAAGAGCGGCGCTTCGCGCCTGGAAGCTGGAAGATAAATCCCCTCATGGCCTTGCCGTGGGGGGATTGCGTTTAGGCTGCCGACCAGCTTCCAGCTTCCAGCTTCCAGCTTCCAGCTTCCAGCTTCCAGCTTCCAG
Organism: Halomonas sp.; assembly: GCA_003552795.1. GTDB lineage: Bacteria > Pseudomonadota > Gammaproteobacteria > Pseudomonadales > Halomonadaceae > Halomonas. The sequence continues at coordinate 11,163 of PUOM01000045.1, forward strand.
CTTCCAGCTTCCAGCTTC
>PUOM01000059.1 GCA_003552795.1 Halomonas sp.
CTCCTGAAGGGCCCAGCGAGACCAGCTGGTTGATAGGCAGGGTGTGGAAGCGCTGCAAGGCGTTGAGCTAACCTGTACTAATGGCCCGTGAGGCTTGACCATATAACACCCAAGTGGTCTGTGGATGACAGACGACAGCGGATACGCAAGAGACGTCTCGACGTCGGCATGATTCACCGTTTTTCGCCTGACGACCATAGCGTGCGTGAACCACCTGATCCCATGCCGAACTCAGTAGTGAAACCGCTCAGCGCCGATGGTAGTGTGGAGTTTCTCCATGTGAGAGTAGGTCATCGTCAGGCACTTATTCAGAAAAGCCCCGATCATCGTGAGATGGTCGGGGCTTTTTGCATTTCAGCTCCCCGAGCGGGCTGCTAGAATCGCGGTTTCTTCGATTTTCGGGATTGTCATGCACGCCAGCTCTCGCTCCATCGCCACCAATCAGACCGGCCCCCACGAGGACCTGGGCCGGCGAGTGGCGCGTGCTCTGGAGCATCCGCTGCGCAAGCCGGTGGCCGAGCACACTCGAACCGCCTTCGAGTCTGCCCGAGCGTGGCTCGCGGCCAGGCCCGGGGTGCCGCTGGTTCTGGACGCCGGCTGCGGCGTGGGGCTCTCGACCCGGCGCCTGGCATGGCGCCTTCCCGACCATGCGGTGATCGGCGTGGATCGCAGCGAGAGCCGCCTGAGTCGGGAGCATGGTCCGCTGCCCGACAATGCCCTGCTGCTGCGCGCCGATCTGGTGGATTTCTGGCGCCTGGCACTGGAGGATGGCTGGCGGCCCGTTCGCCACTATCTGCTCTATCCCAACCCCTACCCCAAGGCGGCTCATCTCAAGATGCGCTGGCACGGACATCCGGTGCTTCCGGTGATTCTGGCCCTGGGGGGACGACTGGAACTGCGCTCCAACTGGCGGCTCTACGTGGAGGAGTTTGCCCTGGCCCTGACCCAGGTATGCGGCCGCGAGGCTACCGCCGTGCCTCATGAGCCGATCGATGACGACTATCTGACCCCTTTCGAGCAGAAGTACCATGCCAGCGGCCAGGAGCTGTGGAAGCTGGTGGTCGACCTGCCCCATGAGCCCGGCCTGGTGCCCGGGTGGGGTGACGCCTGATGGCCTTCGTCTACCTGGCGCTGGCCATCGTGGCCGAGGTGATCGCCACCAGCGCGCTCAAGGCCACCGAGGGTTTCACTCGCCTCTGGCCGAGCCTGATCGTGGTAGTCGGCTATGCGCTGGCCTTCTACATGCTCTCCCTGGTGCTGCGCACGATACCGGTGGGTATCGCCTATGCCATCTGGGCGGGCTTGGGCATCGTGCTGGTCGCGCTGGTGGGAATGGTGATCTACGGCCAGCGTCCCGACCTCCCGGCGCTGATCGGCATTGGCCTGATCGTGTCGGGGGTGGTCACCATCCAGCTGTTCTCGTCGATCTCTTCCCACTGAATCCGTCCATCCGGACCCAAGCCATCGGTGCTGCCATGCGTTGTCGCCTGTCGCAACTTTTCTTGCTCTCTTTCGCCTGCCTGCTTCCCCTGGCCACCCAGGCCTCGGGGTTTGACCAGCTGGGCCGCCTGGCCGACAAGGGCTTTCTGCTCAGCGCCGAGGCGCGGCTGATCGACGAGGGCGGCGCGCTCGCAGCCATCGAACCGGAGCGCCAGCTCTCGCCGGCCTCGGTGACCAAGAGTTACCTGGCGGCCGCGGCGCTCGATCGCTGGGGCCCCCAGCATCGCTTCGCTACCCGGCTGGTCAGCGAGGCGCGCCCGGATGACGAGGGGGTGCTGCAGGGCGACCTGATTCTCGACGGCGGCGGCGACCCGGCGCTGACCACGGAGGACCTGTGGCGCCTGGTGCAGCGCCTGTATCAGGCCGGGGTCAGCCAGGTGGACGGACGGCTGCTGGTCAGCCAGTGGCGATTCGGCCCGGTGGAGTGCATCACCACCGACCGCTGTCAGGCCCGCGAACGCTCCGCCAACGCCTACAGCGCCCTGCTCTCCTCGGCGGGCGTCAACTACGGCAGCTGGTGCGTCAGCGTGGCCCCCGCTGCGACGCCGGGGCAGCCGGCCCGGGTGAGCGGCTGTGACAGCCAGGCGGCCATTCTCGAGATCGACAACCGGGTGGAGACACGGCCCGACAACAGCGGCACCGAGCTGCGCGCCGAGCGGGTCACCCGTGACGGTCGTGACGTCATGCTGCTGAGCGGTCAGATATCCACCAATGCCCGTCCCCGGGACATCTACCGCGCAAGCGCCGATCCCGCCGATCAGCTGGCCATGACTCTGCTCGCCATGCTCGAGCAGGCCGGCATCTCGGTGCGCGGCGGGGCCGACACAACGCAGGCCGAGCCCCCTGCCGGTGCTCGCGTTCTGGCGGAAATCGAGGGCAAGCCGCTGCAGGAGCTGCTGCTGCGGGTGATGAACTACTCCAACAACTTCATGGCCGATGTGCTGGCCCTGAACCTGGTGGAGACACCCCGCGGCGATCTGCGTCTAGGCGGTGCGGCCATCGAACAGTTCGTGGCGGGCATCCCCGACCATGGTCCGCTCACCCTGCTCAGCGGCAGCGGCCTGACGCCCGAGAACCGCACCTCCGCCCGGGGTGGCAATGCGCTGCTGGAGAGCATGTTCCACCGGCCATCGCTGTTCCCGAGTTTCGTGGCGACCCTGCAGTCCCCCGGCAACGGGGTGATGCGCTTTATCCGTCGGGGCTCGCCCACCTTCCAGCACCACGTCATGCTCAAGACCGGCACCCTCAACCAGCCGGTGGCGGTGCGTGCCGTGAGTGGCTACTTTCGCACCCGCAGCGGCCGCTGGGGCGTGTTCACCGTGCTGGTCAACGGCACCGGCAGCACCCCCTACCTGAGCTGGTCCGAGGTGCTCGACCCCCTGTCGGCGGACCTCGAGCGCATGATCGATACCCACTGAGCGGGCTTGGCCCCCACGCAAGGAACTCGCGATGAAACCCGGACATACCGGCTGGCGCCATCTGATCCACTCCACCCGCTACTCCCTCAAGGGGCTGAAGGCCGCCTGGCGCCACGAGTCGGCCTTCCGCCAGGAGCTGGCCCTCTGCGTGCTGCTGCTGCCGCTGGCCTGGTGGATCGGAGAGGGGCCGGTGGAGTGGATCCTGCTGGTAGGCAGCTGTCTGCTGATGCTGATCGTGGAGCTGGTCAACAGCGCCATCGAGAGCGTGGTCGATCGCATCGGTCCCGAGCACCACGAGCTCTCGGGGCGCGCCAAGGATCTGGGCTCAGCCGCGGTCATGGCATCGCTGTTTCTGGTGGCGCTGACCTGGCTGCTGCTGGCGGGGCAGAAACTCTTGGCCTGAGTCGGTCGTCGCAGCGGGTGCCCATGGCGTCCGGGCTTCGCTATGCTGGGGGCACTTGCCACCCGGATGCGAGACGCCCATGCCGCTGCCCGATGACTTCCTGCCGCTGATCGATATTCCCGAACCGCTCAAGGCGCCCCTGGCCCGCACTCGCCAGCGGCTGGTCGAGGCCCTGGCCCAGGCTGACAGTCTGGCCGACATGACGGGCCGGGAATCCCCCCTCGAGGACTGGCTGGGGCTCTCCCCGTCGCGGCGCGAGCAGCTGGCCCGGGTGCTCGCGATCTCGGAGTTCGTGGCGGAGAGCCTGGTGCGCTACCCGGAGTGGCTGCTGCATCTGGATGCCAGCGGCGAGCTGGACGCCGCGCCCGACGCCGAGAACCTGCGCGATTGGCTCGAGGAGCGTCTGGAGTCGGCCGAGGACGAGGCCGCCATGCAGGCCGCCATTCGCCGCTTTCGCCGTGCGCGGATGGTCGGCATCGTGTGGCGCGACCTGACGCGTCCCGAGGACATCGACATGTGGGCCACGACGGCTGCCGTGTCGCGGCTGGCCGAGACCTGCCTGGAGGGCGCGCTCAGCTGGCTGGAGAGCTTCCTCGAGCCGCGCTGGGGCCGCCCGGCCCTGCGCCGCGACGGCAGCGAGCAGCGCCTGGTGGTGCTGGGCATGGGCAAGCTCGGCGCCGGCGAACTCAACCTCTCCTCCGACATCGATCTGATCTTCGGCTTTCCCGAGAACGGCGAGACCGCGGGGGGGCGCAAGTCCCTGGCCCATCAGGAGTACTTCACCAAGCTGGGGCAGAGGCTGATCGGCGCCCTGGATGCGGTGACCGCCGATGGCTTCGCCTTCCGCGTCGACATGCGGCTGCGCCCGTTGGGCGACGGCGGCCCCCTGGTAGGCAACTTCTCCTCCCTGGCCAGCTACTACCAGGACCAGGGGCGCGAGTGGGAGCGTTACGCCATGCTCAAGGCGCGCCCGGTGGCCGGCGATCTGGACGCCGGCGCCGAGCTGCTGGCGAGCCTGCGGCCCTTCGTCTACCGCCGCTATCTGGACTTCGGCGCTATCGAGTCGCTGCGCGAGCTCAAGGGCATGATCAACCGCGAAGTGCGCCGCAAGGGGATGGAGGGCAACATCAAGCTCGGACCCGGCGGCATCCGCGAGGTGGAATTCGTGGTCCAGGCCTTCCAGCTGATCCGCGGCGGTCGCGATACCGAGCTGCAGGTGACCTCCCTGAAGACAGCGCTTACGCGGCTGCCGGCGCTGGGCCTGCTGCCCGCCGAGGTGGTCGAGGAGCTGATTCCCGACTACGCCTTCCTGCGCGATCTCGAACACGCCCTCCAGGCGCTGGAGGATCGCCAGACCCAGAGCCTGCCCGATGACGACCTCGACCGTGAGCGGGTCGCCCTGGCGCTGGACATGGAGGGCTGGCCGGCGCTGATGGCCAGGCTCGATGAGGTCCGCGCCCGGGTCCGCCAGCACTTCGATGCGGTGATCGCCGATCCCGAAGAGGGCGTCGAGGAGGCGGCCTCAGAGGCGGCGGGCGGCGTCGCCCTGGAGCAGTGGCGGGCGCTGTGGCGCGGCGAGCTCGACGGGGAAGAGGTCGCGCTGCTGCTCGAGGAGGCTGGCTTCGAGGCGTGCGACACCGCGGCACGGCGGATCGCCTCGCTCTACCACTCCCGCCAGGTTCAGGCCATGCAGCGTATCGGGTACGAGCGCCTGGAGGCGCTGATGCCGCTGCTGCTCGACGCCGTGGCCGAGAGCGAGGCGCCGGATACGGCCCTGGAGCGGGTGCTGCCGCTGATCGAGGCGGTGCTGAGACGTACCGCCTACCTGGCGCTGCTGCGCGAGAACCCTGATGCCCTGGGGCACCTGATGACGCTCTGTTCGGCGAGCCCCTGGATCGCCGAACAGCTGGCCCGCTACCCGATCCTGCTCGACGAGCTGCTCACCCCGGAGACCCTCTACACCCCCGCCGACAAGGCGCGTCTCGCCGACGAGCTGCGCCAGACCCTGGCGCGCCTTCCCGAAGATGACGAGGAGGCGCAGCTCGAGGCGCTGCGTGTCTTCAAGCACGCCCAGGTGTTGCACGTGGCGGCCTCGGACATCGCCGGCACCCGCCACCTGATGAAGGTGAGCGACTATCTCACCTTTATCGCCGAGGTGATCCTCGAGGCGGTGCTGGCCATGGCCTGGAAGCACCTCACCCGCAAGCACGGCGTTCCGGAGCTGGCCGACGGCAGTCGCGCCGGCGCGGAGCCGGACTTCCTGATCGTCGGCTACGGCAAGCTGGGCGGCATCGAGCTGGGCTACGGCTCGGACCTGGACCTGGTGTTCATTCACGACGGTGCCACCCAGGGGAGCACCGACGGGCAGCGGCCCCTGGACAACGGCGTCTTCTTCACCCGCCTGGGGCAGCGCATCATCCACCTGCTCACCGCGGTGACGCCCGCCGGCACCCTCTACGAGGTGGACATGCGCCTGCGTCCCTCCGGCAACTCGGGGCTGCTGGTCAGCTCGCTTTCCGCCTTTGCCGACTACCAGCGCCGGGATGCCTGGACCTGGGAGCATCAGGCGCTGGTCCGCGCCCGGGTGGTGGCCGGCCATCCGCGTCTGGCCGAGGGCTTCGCCGATATCCGGCGTCAGATCCTGGGGCGTGAGCGCGACATCGAGGCGCTGCGCGAGGAGGTGGTCAAGATGCGCCACAGGATGCGCGAGCACCTGGGGGGCAAGAGCGGGGAAGGGGAGTTCGACCTCAAACACGATCCGGGCGGCATGGTCGACATCGAGTTTCTCTGCCAGTATGCCGTGCTCGCCATGGGGCACGAGACGCCCGAGCTGCTGCAGTGGAGCGACAACATGCGCCTCCTCGAGACCCTGGAGGCCACCGAGCGCCTGCCGGCCAGGGAGTGCCGGCGCCTGCGCGACGCCTACCTGGCCCTGCGCAGCACCGCCCACCGTGCCTCCCTGACCCGGGAGCCCGCCAGGGGCAGCAACAGCACCTTCCAGGATCACCGCCGGGTGGTGATCGAGGCCTGGCAGCGGCTGCTGGAGCCGGCGCAGGGTGAGCTCGACAAGCGCGAGATCGACAAGAACTGACGGAGCATGGATTCCCGATGAAGAAGATACTGGTACTGCACGGCCCCAACCTCAACCTGCTGGGTACCCGGCAGCCGGAGATCTACGGCCGCGAGACCCTCGAGGACATCAACAGCGGGCTCTATGAGCGGGCGGCGCTGGAAGGCTGGGAGGTCAGCTGCCGGCAGAGCAACCACGAGGGGCAGCTGATCGATTGGATCCAGGCGGCGCGGCTGGACGGTACCGCCGCCATCATCATCAACCCGGCGGCCTACACTCACACCTCGGTGGCGATTCTCGATGCCCTCAACGCCTTCGAGGGCCGCGTGATCGAGGTACATCTCTCCAACGTTCACCAGCGCGAGAGCTTCCGCCATCACTCCTACGTCTCGCTGCGCGCCGACGGCGTAATCGCCGGTCTCGGCAGCCAGGGCTACCGTGCCGCTCTGGAGGCGGTGATGAGCCGGCCAGGCTGAGGTCGGGCCTCAGTCGCGGGGTGTTTCCTTGCCCCCGGGCTCATCTCCCTTGACTTCATAGTCCCCCTCCAGCACCTGCTGCTCGCGATAGCGGCCATCGGCACTGCGGGATTCGTGATAGCGGGTCTCGCGGTAGTGGAAACCGCTGCCGAGATCCTCGGCCTGTTCGGCGCGCATCTTCTCGATGCGCTTCTTCAGCCGGTAGCGCAGCAGCGGCATCAGCGCCCAGCCCAGCAGCAGGAAGAGCACACCGAGTACCATGGCCACGATCATCATGGTGCCGAACAGCAGCCAGGCGAGCAGCATCTTCAGGCTGCCGAGCAGGCCGCCGCCGCGGGTCTGTCGGGCGCGCTGCTGCCATGCCTGGGCGGCCCGCCAGGCGGGGTTGTCTCGCTGATCGCTGCGGGGGTCCCGCTGGGGGCCTCGGGAATCGGTCATGGAGCTCTCCGGTCGGGCGGTGTTCGGCACCGCGGAAGGTGGCGCCCTTGCAGGGCTGTCCACTTGGAAACCAGGTGGTGCGCTTCGTTCCGATGATGGCTCAGGATGCGACCAGGCGCCACAGCGCGGCGGTGAGGATGCCGGCGGTGATTGCCGGCAGCGGCTTGCGCAGGGCCAGCATCACCGCCGCCGTGGCGATCAGCGCCATCCTGGCGCCGCCGTCTCCGTGCACCGCCATGGGGGTGATCACCGCCACCAGCACCGAGCCGGCCATGGCGTTGATGAAGCGCTCGACGCGCGGGCCGATGGGCACCCGGGACATCACGAAGACGCCACCGGCACGGGTCAGGTAGGTGGTCAGCGCCATGAGCAGGATGGCCAGCAGCACGCCGCCAGGAGTGGCACTCAGGGTCATCGCGTTCTCTCCTTGGCCGCGGGGGGCAGCAGCAGGCCCATCAGGCCGCCGGCCAGGGCCCCGACGATCACGTGGGCGTGGGGCGGCAGCCAGGCCATCGCCGCCAGGGCGGCGATGGCCGCGGCGGCCCAGGGCAGCAATACCCCGGGGTCGCGCTTGTCGCCCACCAGCATGGCCAGCAGGAAGCAGCCCATGATGGCGTCGAGCCCGAAGCGTTCGGGCTCGCCGATGCCGCTGCCGAAGGCCACGCCCAGGCCGGTGCCGATCATCCACGTGCTCCAGAGGGCGAAGCCGCCGCCCACCAGGATGCCCAGCCGTGCCGCCGCGGTGCCGCCGCTCATGGCCATGGCCCAGTTGGCGTCGCTGAGCAGGATCAGGCTGGCGTAGCGCCGGCCCGTGGGCAGCTCGCGCAGGTAAGGATAGAAGGCGGCGCCCATCAGCAGGTGGCGGGCGTTGATTGCCAGAGTGATGGCCACTAGGGGCACCAGCGGAATGGTCTCGCCCCACAGCTCCAGGGTGGCGAACTGGGCGGCGCCGGCGAAGACCAGGCCGCTCATCAGCAGCGTCTCCAGGCCGGAGAGCCCCTGCTGCAGGGCGGCCACCCCGAAGGCGAGCCCGAAGACGATGACGAACAGCGACAGCGGGGCCATGCGCCGGAAGCCCTCGACCAGATGGCCGACCCCCGATCGAGATGCGGTCTCCTCGGTCATGAACGCCACACCTCGGCGACGATCTCGTAGCTGCTCAGGCGGTCCTCCAGGGCGAACACGTCGGTGTTGAGCATCAGCTCGTCGGCGCCGGTCTGCTTGAGGAAGCTTTCCAGCCCTTCGCGAACGGTCTCGGGGCCGCCGACGATGGCCGCCCCCAGGAACTGCTGCAGCTGCGCCTCTTCCATGGGCGTCATCTCCAGATGCTCCACCGGCGGCTTGGCGCAGGTGCGCTGGCCACGGATCATGCCCAGGAACTTCTGCCGGGCGGTGGTGGCCAGGTAGTCGGCCATGGCATCGTTCTCGGCGGCGATCACCGGCAGGCCGACCATGGCATGGGGCCGTTCGAGCACCGCGGAGGGGCGGAAGCTGTCGCGATAGAGACGCAGCGCCTCGAACAGGTAGCCTGGGGCGAACTGGGCAGCGAAGGCGAAGGGCAGGCCGAGGCGGGCGGCGAGCTGGGCGCTGTAGCCGCTGGAGCCGAGCAGCCAGATCGGCACCCTGGTGCCCTGGCCGGGGACGGCGCGCACGCGCTGGCCGGGCTGCTCGTCGCCGAGAAACCCCTGCAGCTCCTCGAGGCGCCGCGGTAAGTCGTCGACGCCGGCGCGGGGATCCCGACGCATGGCGGCCATGGTGGCGCCATCGGAGCCGGGGGCGCGGCCCAGGCCCAGGTCGATGCGTCCCGGGTAGAGGCTCTCCAGGGTGCCGAACTGCTCGGCGATCACCAGCGGCGGGTGGTTGGGCAGCATGATACCGCCGCTCCCCACCCGTATGCGCCGGGTGGCACCGGCGATATGGCCGATCAGCACGGCGGTGGCGGCGCTGGCGATGCCTTCGATGCCGTGGTGCTCGGCGAGCCAGAAGCGGGTATAGCCCAGGCGTTCGGTCTGCTGTGCCAGGGTAACGCTGTCGCGGAAGCTGTCCGCCGCACTGCCTCCCTCGCGGATCGGTGCCAGATCAAGAACGGAGAGGGGGGTGTCGGCAAGACGGGACATGGGGTCTCCAGAAAGGTTAGCCTGCTGATGAAGCCTACCATGGGGGCCGGCAGCCTGCCGTGCAATCCCTCGAGGCCGCCAGGGCTACCGCGGTTGCCGGTGTCGCGTCAGCGCAACAAGCTGTTAAGGTGCTTCTTCGTACAAACCCTGGGCAAAAGGACACTTGCATGGCAGACCACGGCGGCAAGACGGTCTTCACCGTCTCCACGCTCATCATCCTGGGGTTGGTCGCGGCAGGAGCGGCCTTCCCGGAAGGCTTCGGTAACGCTGCCAATGCCGCCCTGGCCGGGGTCACCCGGCTATTCGGCTGGTTCTATCTCTTCTCGGTCTTCGGCTTCGTCATCTTCCTGCTGGGCCTGGCCTTCAGCAAGTACGGCAAGATCCGCCTCGGCCCCCAGGACAGCACCCCGAGCTACAGCTTCTTCTCCTGGATCAGCATGCTGCTGGCCGCCGGCTTCGGCGTCGGCCTGGTGTTCTACGGCATGGCCGAGCCGATGTTCCACTATATCGATCCGCCCTATGGCGATGTGCCGGCCGAGACCACCGAGTCGGCCCGCTATGCGATCCAGTACAGCTACTTCAACTGGGGAATCCACCAGTGGGCGGCCTTCGCGGTGGTGGGGCTGATCATCGCCTACTTCCAGTTCCGCAAGGGCCAGGCCGGGCTTGTCTCCTCGGTACTCTCCTCGGTGACCGCCAAGCACCCCGGCGCTCGCCGCTACGCCCCGGCCCTGGACATCTTCGCCGTGGTGGCCACGGTGATGGGCGTGGCCACCTCCCTGGGGCTGGGCGTGCTGCAGATGAACGGCGGCCTCAACGCCGTGTTCGGCCTGCCCGAGTCGGTGCTCTGGCAGTTCCTGATCCTGTTCGTGATGTTTCTGGCCTATATGGCCTCCACCTGGTCGGGCCTGGACAAGGGCATCAAGCGCCTCTCGAATCTCAACATGATCCTCTGCATCGGCCTGATGCTCTACGTGCTGGTGACCGGCCCCACCGTGGCCATCCTCGAGACCATCACCCTGGGGATCGGCGACTACCTGCAGAACTTCATCGGCATGAGCCTGCGCATCTCGCCCTACAGCGACAACACCTGGGCGGCCAGCTGGACCATCTTCTACTGGGCCTGGGTCATCGCCTGGTCGCCCTTCGTGGGCACCTTCGTGGCGCGGGTCTCGCGCGGCCGCACCATCAAGCAGTACGTGTTCGGCGTGCTGATCGTGCCCCCGCTGCTGGCCTGCCTGTGGATCGGCGTGTTCGGCGGGGCCGCCATCAACATGGAGCTGGGTGGCGATGTGGGCCTGGCGGCCGCCACCCAGGCCAACATCACCGTGGCGCTGTTCGAGATGTTCGCCCTGATGCCCTTCAGCGGCCTGCTCTCGGTCCTGGCGATGATGCTGATCTTCATCTTCCTGGTGACTTCGGCGGATTCCGCCTCCTACATCGTCGCCCAGATGACCGACAACGGCGCCATCAACCCGCCACTCTACAAGCGGATCATCTGGGGCGTATTGATCGCCGCCATCTGCCTGACGCTGATCGCCGCCGGCGGCCTCACCGGGCTGCAGTCGGCCTCGGTGCTGGCGGCGCTGCCCTTCACCTTCATCCTCTTCGGCATGGTGGTCGTGCTAGATC
>PUOM01000220.1 GCA_003552795.1 Halomonas sp.
AGAGATCCATCATCTCGTCGATGCGATCGACCAGCTTGAAGATGCCGGTGGCCGCCTCGCTGATGCGAGTCGCCAGCATGTAGGCCGGGGTGGTGACCACCCGGTTCTCGAAATCCACCACGATCTCATCCGCGCCGCAGCTGCGGTGCAGACCGCCCATGGCACTGATGGCACCGGAGACCCCCGGGTCGTGGCCGATGGTCACCGCGATCCCCTTGCCCAGCAGCTGGGGCACCATCACCGGGGCGATGCACATCAGTCCGATCGGCTTGCGCGCCTCGTGGAAGCCGGCCACGGCCTCCCTGAGCTCGTCAAGCACCTCCATGTCGGCGCCCGCCGCGGCGAAGCTGGAGAGGTTCTTGGCCGCCCCGAAGCCGCCGGGCAGCACCACCGCATCGAAGTCTTCGGCGGCGAGCTCCGAGAGCGGCGAGATCTCGCCTCGGGCCAGCCGCGCCGCTTCGGTCAGCACGCGGCGAGTCTCACCCTCGGCTACCTCGCCGCTGCGATGGTCGATCACGTGATGCTGCTCGATGTCCGGGGCGAAGCAGCGATAGCCGATGCCCAGCTGGTCGAGCCTCAGCAGGGTCAGGGTGGTCTCGTAGATCTCGGCGCCGTCGAAGGCACCGCAGCCCGAGATAATCACCGCCACCTGTTTGCTCATGCCTGTCTCCTTGCAGGATCACCCGCCGGGGCGGGCTGGATAATCGAACCCCACACTCTAGCCCCACCGCCCAGGTGCGACAAGGCGAGACTTTCGGCGCACCGGCGCGCTGATATACTCGGGGTCAGTCCTGCCATCTCGTCATCACACTGTCATCCCGCGCCATCAGACTGCCATCAGCGCGGCGACCAACGCTGGAGAATCGCCTTGAGTTTCATGACCAACCGCCAGTTCCCCGCCACGCGGCTGCGCCGCCTGCGCCGTGACGACTTCTCGCGTCGCCTGATGCGCGAGAACACCCTGACCCCGGCCGATCTGATCTGGCCGGTGTTCGTGCTGGAGGGCGAGAACCAGCGCGAGACCGTGCCCTCGATGCCCGGCGTCGAGCGCCTCTCGCTGGACCTGCTGCTCGAGGAGGCAGGCGAGGCGCACCGGCTGGGCATTCCCGCCATCGCGCTGTTTCCGGTGATCGACGCCTCGCTGAAGAGCGAGCTGGCCGAGGAGGCCTACAGCGCCTCGGGGCTGGTGCAGCGCAGCGTGCGAGCCCTGAAGGAGGCGCTGCCCGAGCTCGGCATCATCACCGACGTGGCCCTGGATCCCTACACCAGCCACGGCCAGGATGGCATCATCGACGAGCAGGGCTATGTGCTTAACGACCGCACCGTGGAGACCCTGCTCAAGCAGGCGCTCTCCCACGCCGAGGCCGGCGCCGACGTGGTGGCGCCCTCGGACATGATGGACGGGCGCATCGGCGAGATCCGCCGGGTGCTGGAGCAGGAGCATCTGGTCAACACTCGCATCATGGCCTACAGCGCCAAGTACGCGTCGCGCTACTACGGCCCCTTCCGCGACGCGGTGGGCTCCTCCGCCAACCTGGGCAAGGCGGACAAGAGCACCTATCAGATGGACCCGGCCAACGGTGACGAGGCGCTCCACGAGGTCGCCCTGGACCTGGCCGAGGGTGCCGACATGGTGATGATCAAGCCCGGCATGCCCTACCTGGACGTGGTGCGCCGGGTGAAGGATGAGCTCAAGGTACCCACCTTCGCCTACCAGGTGAGCGGCGAGTACGCCATGCACATGGCCGCCTTCGAGAATGGCTGGCTGGACGCCGACAGCGTGATCCTCGAATCGTTGACCTGCTTCAAGCGCGCCGGTGCCGATGGCGTGCTGACCTACTTTGCCAAGCGGGCGGCCCGCCTGCTCGCCCAGTGACGGAAGGGGCTGCGCCCCTTCCAGGACCCGAAGAGAGTTGCCCATGGAAGACCGCAGCCCAGAGCCAGAGACGCCCCTGACCGAGCCCCGCCCCGCCGAGACACCGGGCGAGGAGGTCGTGCCCGAGGCGCCGGCACCGCGCCTCAACCAGACCCGCACCGGCATCAAGCCCAAGGCGCTGCCGGAGGCGGAGGCGGATCTGGCCGACCCGAGCCTCTACTTCAACCGCGAACTCTCCCATCTGCAGTTCAACATCCGGGTGCTGGAGCAGGCCCTCGACGAGGCGCACCCGCTGCTCAACCGGCTGATGTTCCTGCTGATCTTCTCCTCCAACCTGGACGAGTTCTTCGAGATCCGCGTGGCCGGTCTGAAGCACCGGGTGGCGCTGGGCGACGACAGCACCGACATCGATGGCCGCTCGCCGAGCTCGGTGCTCGCCGAGATCTCCCAGACCGCCCACGAGCAGATCGAACGCCAGTACCGCATCCTCAACGAGCTTCTGCTGCCGGCACTGGAAGAACGGGGGCTGCGCTTCCGACGGCGCAGCGAGTGGACCCGGGCCCAGCGCGACTGGGTGCGCGGCTACTTCGACGACGAGATCATGCCGGTGATCAGCCCCATCGGGCTGGATCCCTCCCACCCCTTCCCGCGGCTGGTCAACAAGAGCCTCAACTTCATCGTCCAGCTCGAGGGCAAGGATGCCTTCGGCCGCGAGGGAGGGCTTGCCATCTTGCCGGCACCGCGCTCGCTGCCGCGGGTGATCGCCCTGCCTGCCGAGCTGTGCGAGGAGGGCTTCAGCGAGGCCGTCTTCCTCTCCTCCATGATCCACGCCCATGCCGAGGAGCTCTTCCCGGGCATGACGGTGCGGGGCTGCTACCAGTTCCGGCTGACCCGCAACGCCGACATGACCGTGGACCCGGAGGAGGTGTCGGACCTCGCCTCGGCCCTGCGCGGCGAGCTGCTGGCCCGGCGCTACGGCAGCGGCGTGCGTCTGGAGGTGGTCGATACCTGTCCGGACGAGCTGGCCGCCTTCCTGCTCAGGGAATTTGCCCTGACGGCAGACGACCTCTATCGGGTCAACGGGCCGGTCAACCTGACGCGCATGATGGCCCTGCTGGGCGATCTGGAGCGCCCCGAGCTGCTCTACCGCCCCTTCACGCCGGGGCTGCCCAAGAGCCTCAGGAAGGACGGCAGCCTGTTCAACGCCATCGCCGCCGAGGATATCCTGCTGCATCACCCCTTCCAGGCCTTCTCGCCGGTGGAGGAGCTCCTCGCCGAGGCGGCCCGGGACCCCTCGGTGCTGGCCATCAAGCAGACCCTCTACCGCACCGGTGCCGACTCGCCCATCGTGAACTCGCTGGTGGAGGCGGCCCGTGGCGGCAAGGAGGTGACGGTGGTCATCGAGCTGCGCGCCCGCTTCGACGAGGCGGACAACCTGGCCCTGGCGTCGCGCCTCCAGGAGTCGGGTGCCATCGTCATCTACGGCGTGATGGCCTACAAGACCCACGCCAAGATGATGCATATCGTGCGCCGGGAGAGGGGGCGGCTGCGCCACTACGCCCATCTGGGCACCGGCAACTACCACTCGAAGACGGCCAAGCTGTATACCGACTACAGCCTGCTCACCGCCAACGCGGCGCTCTGCGAAGACGTCCACCAGGTGTTCCAGCAGCTGTCGGGGATGGGGCGCGCCCGGCATATCGAGACCCTGCTGCATGCGCCCTTCACGCTCCACGACGGCATGGTGGCGATGATCGAGCGCGAGGCGGAGCATGCCCGCAAGGGGCGCCGCGCCCATCTGATCATCAAGTGCAACTCGCTGACCGAGCCCAAGCTGATCCAGGCGCTCTACCGCGCCTCACGCGCCGGGGTGGAGTGCGATCTGATCATTCGCGGCATGTGCTGCCTGCGGCCCGGGATCTCCGGGGTGTCGGAGACGATCCGGGTGCGCTCCATCATCGGCCGCTTCCTTGAGCACACCCGGGTCTTCTACTTCCAGAACAACGGCAAGGCCGAAGTGTGGGGCTCCAGCGCCGACTTCATGAGCCGCAACATGTTTCATCGGGTGGAGACCTGCTTCCCGCTGCTGGATCGCAAGCTCGCCGCCCGGGTGCGCAAGGACCTGGAGACCTACCTGGTGGACAACTGCCAGAGCTGGCGGCTGCAGCCCGACGGCCGCTATATCAAGCAACTGCCCGGCGACGCCGCGCCGATCAGCGCCCAGGAGACGCTGCTCTACGCCTACGCCGCCAAGGCCTGAGCGCGCAGCGATGGCGCGCCGGCGAGAGGCATCGGTGAGCGGGTATCAGCCGCGCTTGAAGGCGGCCAGATCCTGGGGGTCGAAGCCGTCGACCGTTTCGGGCAGGCCCTGCTCCTGGCGGGCGATGCGCACCTTCTGGCGCTCGGCGAGCAGCTCGGCGTCGTCATCCAGGGTGCGCCCGTTGAGCTCGGCGAGCTGGGCCATTCCCTGGTGGTAAAAGCTGAGAATCGCCAGCGCCGTGCCGTTGCCCTCCTCCACGGCCCGGCGCAGCGCAGGCAGGTAGCCGCTCACTCGGGAGAGGTAGTGCTTGAGCTGCCAGACATAGCGCATCTCGGTCATCCAGGGGCGCTCGCGCAGCACCGCAAAGGTCATGCTGGTGGCCAGCAGCCCCAGCAGCACCCCCACCAGGTTGAGCCAGAAGCCGCCGTCGAAGGCGGCCTGCAGCAGCTGGGAGAAGACCAGGCCAAGGACGATCAGCTGGCCGGCCATGGCCAGGCTGATCATCTTCGCCTTGCGGCGGTAGGTCTCGGGGTCGTGCTGTTCGAAGCGGAATGACATGGGGCCTCCTGGGTGGCGAGTCGGAAATCGAGGTGATTATCCCGACTCGGCCCCCCGGGGTACAGGGCTAGCGCAGCCGCTCTGCCGCGCCGAGCAGCAGGCGCTCGGTGGTCTCCCAGCCGATGCAGGCGTCGGTGACCGAGACGCCGTGGCGCAGTTGGCCGGGCGACAGCGCCTGCTTGCCCTCGTGCAGATGGCTCTCGATCATCAGCCCGGCCAGGGCCGTCTCCCCCGCCTCCCGCTGGGCCAGGACGTCGAGCAGCACCTCGCTCTGGCGACGGTGATCCTTGCGGGCGTTGGCGTGGCTGCAGTCCACCATCAGCCGCGGCGTCAGGCCCGCTTCCTCCAGGGCGCGCCGCGCCGCCTGCACATGGTGCGCCTGGTAGTTGGGCTCGCCGTGGCCGCCGCGCAGCACCAGGTGGGCATGGGCGTTGCCGTCGGTGTCGCGAATCACCGGGCGCCCCTCGCCGTCCAGGCCGAAGTGGCTATGGGGATGGGCGGCGGCGCGCATGGCATCCAGCGCCACGCCGATATCGCCGCCGGTGGCGTTCTTGAAGCCGACCACGGCGTCAAGGCCGCTGGCCAGCTCGCGGTGCAGCTGGGACTCGGTGGTACGCGCGCCGATCGCCACCCAGGCCAGCAGGTCCTCCAGGTAGGGGGCCAGCATCGGCTGCAGCAGCTCGGTGGCTACCGGCAGGCCCAGCGCAGCGACGTCGCGCATCAGACGACGCGAGACCTCGAGGCCGCGGGCCATGTCGCCGGTACCGTCCAGATCCGGATCGTAGGCCAGCCCCTTCCAGCCCACGGTGGTCCGCGGCTTCTCCACATAGACCCGCATCACCAGCAGCAGTCGGTCCGCCACCTTGGGCGCCAGCTCGGCCAGGCGGCGGGCGTACGCCAGGGCCGCCTCGGGATCGTGGATGGAACAGGGGCCGACCACCACCAGCAGGCGGTCGTCGCGGCCGGCGAGGATATCGCGAACGGCCTGGCGCTGGGTCTCGACCCGGTGGGCAAGCTCGGGGGTCAGGGGCAGTTCGCGGCGCAGCGCGTCCGGCGCGGGCAGGCTGCGCACGGGGGCGGCGGCAGGACGGGCGGGGTTCAGGGCGGTGGCAAGCGTGGCATTCATGGTGTCATCAGCTCCGGGTAGCGGTCATACATCGTGTCGATCGGGTGCCACCGAACTCGCTACGGCCGGACGTGGCGGAGTGAGCCGACCGCAGCTCGCTAAATCGCCAATAGCCGTAATAGCCGGTAAAGCCGGTCAGCGGGCGAATGGCGATGGATGCGGTCATGGTCTCTCTCCTCGATGTCATCTTTGTGTGGCATACCGTGAAATGCAGAACCCCCGGGGCGAGGCGCCTTCCGGGGGTTCTGTCGGGAGGCGTCCCTGGCGGGGCGTGCCTCTCGGCGATGTCGTCTCTTGCACTCAGGACATGGCCGCCGGCACACCGGTCATAAAATAGCCATACCACCAGAAACCGCGGCTCGCTCCCGGGCACGCACCGGCTCCGCCCGCAGAAGCGGCGGGGTGGCGAGGCGTGGTGGGGGCAGCGAGTGGGGTCATGATCGTCTCCTGAGCGCTGAATTCATCCTGCCGCATTGCGGCGCGGCAGGCAAGTCTGTATCAGCCGGCGAAGAGCTGGATCAGTCCGACGGTGACCGGCAGGGCACTCATGCTCACCAGCACGATCAGGCCCACCAGCACGAACAGGAAACCGCTCTCGTCCTTGAAGTCTTCGTCATGTCCCGCCATCTGTCGCTCCTTCTTCGAGGGTGTGGTCTTGCCACGGGAGGGGTGTTGTCGCCCGTAGTCTAGCGAAGATGCCGCCCACCATCGACCGGCAGGGTCGCGCCGGTCACGTAGCGGTTGTCGAGCAGGTAGCGCAGCGTCTGATAGATCACCCCTGGGCCGGGGACCATCTGCATGGCCGACTTGGCCCGCGCCTTCGCGGCATAGGCCTCGTCGTCGCCCTCGTTGAGCATGATCAGCGCCGGGGCAATGGCATTGACCTGGATCGCCGGGGCGTACATGGCGGCAAACGACAGCGTGAGGTTGTCGAGCCCCGCCTTGGTGGCGGCATAGGCGGCATGCTTCCTCGAGCCCTTCTGCACCACATAGTCGGTCATGTGCACGATGTCGCGCTGGGGCTCGGCGCACGCCTCGAGCAGCTCCCGAGCGTGCAGGTTGATCAGGTAGGGCGCCAGCATATGGATGCGGAAGAGCCGCTCGAAGGTGGCGCCTGCCTCGGGGCCGCTGGAGTCCGGGGCCCAGTCGCTGGCGTTGTGGACGATCGCCCGCAGCGAGCCCGTCTCGGCCCTGAGGCGCTCGAGAAAATCGAGAATGCCCGCCTCGCTGGCGAAGTCGGCCGGCAGGGTGACGATACCGCGCTGGCGCAGCGCCTCGAGCTCGGGCCGCTCGCGGCGGTAGCTGATGATCACCGGGTGGCCGTCGTCCAGCAGGCGTTCGGCGCAGTGGCGGCCCAGCCGCTGGGCGCCGCCGGTGATCAGGATCGGCGAGGCGCTCATTCGCGCCCCTCCCTGATCAGGCTGCCGGTGACCGGAATCAGCGGGTCCCGGGGCGCGTAGGCGAAGACGTCGGAGAAGGTGCGCGAGGCCTGCAGACCCAGCGAGGCCAGCACGTCCACGCCGGCGTAGACCATGCCCGGCGAGCCGGAGAGGTAGACATCATGGCCCGAGACGTCGTCGAGTTCCGCGGCCAGGGCCTGATCGATGCGCCCGCGATGGCCGATCACCCCTTCGCCCGTCCAGGGCTCCTCGGGCGCCAGCTCGGTCACCGGATGGAAGCGGAAGCCGGGATAGGTCTCGGCCCACTCCCGGGGCAGGCGCTCCAGGTAGAGCTGGCGACGCTCCCGGGCCGCCCACCAGAGGTCGATCTCCCGCGCGGGATCTTGCGCCAGCGCCGCCTCGGCGATCGCCTTCATCTGAGCGAAGCCGGTGCCGGCGGCGATCAGCAGCAGCGGACGGGTGCTGTCGGGGTCCAGCACGCAGTCGCCGCCGGGCAGCCGCAGGGTCAGCCGGCTGGCCACCTGGACCAGGTCGCGCAGCAGCGCGGAATTCTCCCGCTCCGGCCAGTGCTGGATATGCAGCTCGATCACACCGTCGCCGCCGTGGGCGTTGGCGATGGAGAAGGGTACCCAGGTCGCGTCGTCCAGCTTGAGCTCCAGGTACTGGCCCGGCGCGTGGGCCACCGCCTCGGGACGGCCCTCCAGCTGCACCCGGAAGACATCCGGGGTGAGGTCCTCGACCTCGTCGACCAGGCAGGTCAGGGTGCGTGGCGTCATGAATGCCTCGTGTCAGGGGGTCGTGTTGTCGGGGAGGTCGATGCCCAGCTCGTTCCAGCGCTCGCTGACGCGGGCCTTGACGGCCTCGTCCATGACGATGGGCACGCCCCACTCTCGGTCGGTCTCGCCGGGCCACTTGCTGGTGGCATCCAGGCCCATCTTGGAACCGAGCCCCGAGACCGGCGAGGCGAAGTCCAGGTAGTCGATGGGGGTGTTCTCCACCATCACGGTGTCCCGTGCCGGGTCCATGCGGGTGGTGATGGCCCAGATCACGTCCTTCCAGTCCCGGGCACTGACGTCATCGTCGAGCACCACCACGAACTTGGTGTACATGAACTGGCGCAGGAAGCTCCATACGCCCATCATCACCCGCTTGGCATGGCCCGGATACTGCTTCTTCATGGTCACCACCGCCATGCGGTAGGAGCAGCCCTCCGGGGGCAGGTAGAAGTCGACGATCTCCGGGAACTGGCGGCGCAGGATGGGGACAAACACCTCGTTGAGCGCCAGGCCCAGGATCGCCGGCTCGTCCGGCGGCCGACCGGTGTAGGTGGAGTGATAGATGGCGCCCTCGCGCATGGTCATGCGCGTCACCGTGAACACCGGAAAGTGGTCGACCTCATTGTAATAGCCGGTGTGGTCGCCATAGGGGCCCTCCGGCGCCGTGTCATCCGGATAGATAAAGCCCTCCAGGATGATCTCCGCCGAGGCCGGCACTTCGAGGTCGGCGTGGCCGCACCTGACCAGCTCGGTGCGCGAGCCGCGCAGCAGGCCGGCAAAGGCGTATTCGGAGAGCGAATCCGGCACCGGCGTCACCGCGCCGAGGATGGTGGCCGGGTCGGCGCCGAGTGCCACCGCCACCGGGAAGGGCTCGCCGGGGTGGGCCTTCTGGAACTCCTGAAAGTCCAGCGCGCCGCCGCGGTGAGAGAGCCAGCGCATGATCAGGCGATTCCTCGAGAGCTTCTGCTGGCGGTAGATGCCGAGGTTCTGGCGCGTCTTGTGGGGGCCGCGGGTGATCACCAGGGGCCAGGCGACCAGGGGCGCGGCGTCGCCGGGCCAGCAGTGCTGGATCGGCAGGCGGTCCAGGTCGACCTCGTCGCCCTCATAGACGAGCGCCTGCACCGGCGCCGAGCGGACCTTCTTGGGCCCCATGCTCATCACCTGCTTGAAGATCGGCAGCTTGTCCCAGGCGTCGCGAAACCCCTTGGGGGGCTCCGGCTCCTTGAGGAAGGCGAGCAGCTCGCCCACCTCGCGCAGGGCGGCCACGGAGTCCTGACCCATGCCGAGGGCCACCCGCCTGGGCGTGCCGAAGAGGTTCCCCAGCAGCGGCATGCTGTGACCCTTGACGTTCTCGAAGAGCAGGGCCGGGCCGCCGGCACGCAGGGTGCGGTCGCAGATCTCGGTGATCTCGAGGTAGGGATCCACCTCGGCGGTGACACGCGTGAGCTCGCCCTGGGCCTCCAGGGCGCTGATGAATTCCCGCAGGTCCTTGTACTTCATTCCGATTTCCCGGTTACAGTACGACGAAAGGGGGCAGCATAGCATGCCCCTTGAATACGTCTGCTGAGTTGCCAGGATAAGCGGCGCCGGGGACAGGCCGAAGAGGGGGTCCTATGCCAGGGATGGCATCGGTAGCGCCCAGGGAGGGGGTTCACAGCGCCCCCTCGCAGGCCTGTCCCCGGGTCAGCCGCGCAGTGGCATTCCCGGCAGTAGCGATCAGCGGCGTTTCATGGCCTCGAAGAATTCGAGGTTGGTCTTGGTATCCTTGAGGCGGTCGATCAGGAACTCGGTGGCCGCGGTGTCCTCCATGGGGTTGAGCAGCTTGCGCAGGATCCACATGCGCTGCATCTCCTCCTCGGAGGCCAGCAGGTCCTCGCGGCGAGTGCCGGAGCGGCGGATGTTCATCGCCGGGTAGACGCGGCGCTCGGCCAGCTTGCGGTCCAGGTGCGCCTCCATGTTGCCGGTCCCCTTGAACTCCTCGAAGATCACCTCGTCCATCTTGGAGCCGGTATCCACCAGCGCCGTGGCGATGATGGTCAGGCTGCCGCCCTCCTCGATGTTGCGCGCCGCGCCGAAGAAGCGCTTGGGCTTCTCCAGGGCGTGGGCGTCCACGCCGCCGGTCAGCACCTTGCCGGAGCTGGGCACCACGGTATTGTAGGCGCGCGCCAGGCGGGTGATGGAGTCGAGCAGGATCACCACGTCCTTCTTGTGCTCCACCAGGCGCTTGGCCTTCTCGATCACCATCTCGGCGACCTGCACGTGGCGGGCCGGGGGCTCGTCGAAGGTCGAGGCCACCACCTCGCCGCGCACGGTGCGCGACATCTCGGTCACCTCTTCCGGGCGCTCGTCGATCAGCAGCACGATCAGATGGCACTCGGGGTTGTTGCGGGTGATGGAGGTGGCGATGTTCTGCAGCATCAGCGTCTTGCCCGCCTTGGGCGGGGAGACCAGCAGGCCGCGCTGGCCCTTGCCGATGGGGGCGGTGAGATCGATGATCCGCGCCGTGAGATCCTCGGTGGAACCGTTGCCGATCTCCATGCGCAGGCGCTCGTCGGGAAACAGCGGCGTCAGGTTCTCGAACAGGATCTTGTGCTTGGCGTTCTCCGGCTTGTCGAAGTTGATCTCGCTGACCTTGAGCAGGGCAAAGTAGCGCTCGCCCTCCTTGGGGGGGCGGATCTTGCCGGAGATGGAATCCCCCTTGCGCAGATTGAAGCGGCGAATCTGGGAGGGCGAGACGTAGATGTCGTCGGGCCCGGCCAGATAGGAGCTGTCGGCACTGCGCAGGAAGCCGAACCCGTCCTGCAGGATCTCCAGCACGCCATCGCCGAAGATCGGCTCACCGCTCTTGGCATGCTTCTTGAGGATGGCGAAGATGATGTCCTGCTTGCGGGAGCGCGCCAGGTTATCGATGCCCATCTCGCGGGCGATCTCCAGGAGATCCGGCACGGACTTTTGCTTGAGGTCGGTAAGATTCATCGGTGTGATCAGAGATTGCTCGTGGAAGCCGGGCGTCG
>PUOM01000142.1 GCA_003552795.1 Halomonas sp.
GGGGCGTGAGCTGCTGTCGACGGCGGTTCGCGATCCCGTGCAGGAGAGTCTCCAGGGGATCGTGCGTCAGCAGCTGGAGATGCTGGTCTCGCCGGTGCTGCGCTGGGAGGGCGATGTCTGGACGGGGCTCTTCATGGCGCTGGTGATGCAGCTTCCGGTGGCGGGGCGTGAGGGGGGGCAGGAAGAGGGGGAAGAGGGTGAGCGCGAGGAGCGCGGCGGCTTTCGAACCTCGATGACGCTGCAGGTGGCCGACTTCGGCGAGGTCAGGGTTGCCCTCTGGCTGAGCGGTTCGCGCCTCGATATCGGTCTCTCGGCGCCGGACCCGGCGGTGCGCGAGACGCTGGAAGCTGGCATGCCGCGGCTGGAGTCGCGGCTGGAGCCCCTGGGTCTCGAGGCGATCAGGGTGCGAGTTCTGGAGGCCTGGTCCGATGACGGAGCATGACAGCGATCAGCGGCGCCGCGCGGTGGCGCTGGCCTATCAGGAGAGCGATGAAGCGCCGCGGGTGGTGGCCAAGGGGTATGGCGAGACCGCCGAGCGCATCATGGCCGAGGCGCGGCGTCACGGGATCCACGTCCACGATGCCCCCGAGCTGATCGGGCTGCTGATGGGGCTGGACCTGGATGAGCATATCCCCCCGGCGCTCTATCAGGTGATCGCTGAGCTGCTGATCTGGGTGCGCGAGCTGGCAGACGAGAGCGGGGAGGGGGTTACCCCCCGGTGACCGGAGAAAGATTGGGTTGCCTTTTTGTGAGCGCGGGAAAATGGTAGGTGAAGCCGGGAAAGCATCGTTTGTTTTTGTAACATTGATTTGTATTTATGTTACAAAGCAAAGTAAGATTAAGACTTTTTGCTACGTAGTATGAGTTTTCTCATCCGAAGGTTATGATTTGTCTCGTTTTTTTTAATTCGTTGATTCAGGTCATGTTTTTCGCGCCATCGCGGGCGTCTTGCATCGTTCCGGTTTTCCGCCAGACTCTTGTCCCGACGGCAAGGCCCGCGGCCCTGCGGAGGCTGCCTCCGGCCTTGGCTACGCAATGACCAGAAGAATATAAGTCGCTGAAACCTCTTCGGCGACGACAGCTTGGCGTAGGGACTCATGCAATATTCCAACCTGATGGACGAGATCGAAGAGCTCAACCTGACCTATCTCCTGCTGGCGCAGCGCATGCTGGACGCCGATCGCGTGTCCGCCATGTTTCGCCTCAAGATCGATGAAGAGATGGCGGATCTGCTGCTGTCATTGAGCTCCAGGCAGCTGGCGCGGCTGTCTCGCACCAATCAGCTGCTCTGCCATTTTGGCCACCAGGGCGCCGAACGGCTGCGCCAGGTGGTCGATAACCCGCGTGACCAGGGGCTGGGCTGTTTCCATGCCTCGCTGCTGATGGCCTCCCACTCTGGAGCTGCCGTGGCTGGCGGCGAGGGGGGCTGAGTGATGACCCGGAACAGTCTGGTTGATGAAATGCAGCAGGTGCAGCTGGCCATCGAGCTCATCGAGCTGGGTGCCCGCCTGCAGGTGCTGGAAACCGAGACCGAGATCAGCCGCGCCAAGCTGATCCGCCTCTACAAGGAGGTGCGCGGCATGTCTCCCCCCAAGGGCATGCTGCCGTTCTCGGCCGACTGGTTCATTACCTGGCTGCCCAATATTCACTCCTCCCTGTTCTATAACATCTACCTGCGTCTGCGCCGAGGCCAGGGCTGCGAGCGAATGGAGGCCTTTGTCGGGGCCTTCCGGCTCTACCAGGATCAGGTGCGCCTGGATGGGGCCGAGACGGTGCTCGGGCTGACTCGCGCCTGGACCCTGCTGCGCTTCTTCGAGAGCGATCTGCTGCAGCTCTCCGAGTGCACGCGCTGCGGCGGCCACTTCGTGGCTCACGCCCACAGTCCGACCCACGACTATGTCTGCGGCATCTGTCAGCCCCCCTCCCGGGCCGGCAAGTCGCGCAAGCGCCAGCGCGCGGTCGCGACCCCGGCGGCCGCGGTGCAGTGCGTTTCCTGAAGCGCCGGGCGCCTCGGGAAGTGGCGCGGCGACTTTTCCCGTAGATTCCCCCTCAAGTTCTTCTTCCGGCGGCCGATAGCAGCTCTGAATGCTTTCGGCTGTCGTGACTTGCCCTGTCCAGCGGCAGCGGAGCGCGAGATACGCCGACAACGGGTTAAGGAAGCGGACTGTGCTGATAGCGATCGGGTATGTTGTCGTCATTCTCTGCGTGTTTGGCGGCTTTGTGATGGCGGGGGGGAGCCTGGGGCCCATCTACCAGCCTCTCGAGATCCTGATGATCGGCGGGGCGGGAGTGGGCGCCTTTCTCGCGGCCAACAATGGCAAGGCGATCAAGGCGACCTTCAGCGTGTTCTCTCGCCTCAGGCGTGCCAATCGCTACGACAAGGCCTTCTACATGGAGCTGATGGGCCTGCAGTACAAGTTGCTCTCCAAGATTCGCCGCGAGGGCATGCTGGGTATCGAACGCGACATCGACAATCCCGATGAGAGCCCGCTGTTCAACGAGTATCCCCAGCTGCTCGACGATCCGATGATCATGAACTTCCTGACCGACTATCTGCGCATCATGGTGAGCGGCAGCCTGGAGCCCATGGAGCTCGATGAGCTGATGCTCCATGAGATAGAGGCCTTCGAGAGCGAGGCGCATATCCCGGCGGACGCCATCGCCAAGGTGGGCGATGCGATGCCGGCGTTCGGGATCGTGGCGGCGGTGCTGGGGGTGGTCAAGGCGCTGACCTATGCCGATGCGGGGCCGGATGAGATGGGCCAGATGATCGCCCACGCCCTGGTCGGCACCTTTCTCGGCATTCTGCTGGGCTACGGCTTCATCAATCCGGTGGCCAGCCGCATCGAGCGTCAGGCCAAGGAGGCCGAGAAGATGCTGCAGTGCATGCGGGTGACCCTGCTGGCCAGCCTGCACGGCTATGCCCCGCAGATGGCCGTGGAGTTCGGGCGCAAGGCCTTGCACACCGCCGAGCGTCCCTCCTTCACCGAGCTGGAAGAGCATGTGCGCGGCACGCGCCCGGGACCTGCCGGCGCATGAGCACGGGGGGAGAGCGCCGGCCGATCATCATCCGCCGCAAGAAGGTGATTCATCGTCACCACGGCGGCAGCTGGAAGATCGCCCTGGCCGACTTCATGACGGCGCTGATGGCGCTGTTTCTGGTCATGTGGATTCTCTCCACCGCGACCCAGGAGCAGCGCGAGGGGGTGGCGGAGTACTTCCGCACGCCGCTGGCGACGGCGATCACCGGGGGCAGCGGCTCGGCCCATACCAGCAACGTGATTCCCGGCGGGGGGCCGGATCCCACCCACGCCGAGGGCGAGAGGGCCCGGATCGACATGCGCACCCAGACGCGGCCCGCTGATGTGCAGCGCCGATTCTTCCATGATCTGCAGCGGCGGATCGAGGCGGCGATGGAGGCAGACCCGGAGCTGCGTCAGCTGCGCAGCCAGCTGCGCTTCGACATGACCCGGGAGGGGCTGCGCATCCAGCTGCTGGATACCGAGCAGCGGCCCATGTTCGATATCGGCAGCGACCGGGTGGCGCCCTACATGCGCAACCTGCTGCGCACCATGGCGCCCCTGCTCAACGAGCTGGAGAACGAGCTGAGCATCAGTGGCCATACCGACAGCACCCCCTACGCCGGCGGCTATCGCGGCTACAGCAACTGGGAGCTCTCCAACGATCGCGCCAATGCGTCGCGTCGGGAGCTGGTCGCCGGGGGCTTCGACTCCGCCAAGCTGCTGAGGGTCTCGGGGTTTGCGGATCGGGTGCCGCTGCCCGATCTCGACGCGGCGGACCCCGCCAATCGACGCATTGAACTGCTGGTGCTTCTGCCGGAGGTCAGCGAGCAGATCCGCGACCCGGCGCTGCTCGATGTCGACCCCAGCGACACCGATACCCAATAACGAGGAGAAGGGTACGCGATGGATATCACCGATTTCTATGACACCTTCTTCGAGGAGGCCGAGGAGCTTCTGGCCGACATGGAGCGCCACCTTCTCGAACTCGACGTGGCGTCGCCGGATCCGGAACAGCTCAATGCCATCTTCCGTGCCGCTCACTCCATCAAGGGGGGAGCCGGCACCTTTGGCTTTGATGTCCTGCAGAAAACCACCCACCTCTTCGAGAACATCCTCGATAACGCCCGCAAGGGGGAGCTGACCCTGCGTCGGGATATCGTGGACACCTTCCTGGAAACCAAGGATATGCTCAGCGATCAGCTCAATGCCTACCGCAGCGGCGAGGCTCCCGACCAGGAGGCCTTCGAGCGGATTTGCGCCACCCTCCAGACGCTGGCGCTGGAAGAGCTTGCCCAGGGGGGCGAGGGTGGCGCTGCCGAAGCGCCGGCGCCCCAGCCGCCGGCAGATGCCGCGCCGCCCGCCGCCGCTGCGCGCGAGCCCGACGCCGACGCGGACGGCGAGGGCTGTCTGCGGGTCGCCCTTTTGGGGGTCGGCGAAGCGAACCGTCGGGTGCTGGTCGAGGAGCTCGCGCAGCTGGGCGAGGTGAGGTCTCAGGGGGGCGACCAGGCGCGCTACGAGGTGCTGCTGGAGACCACTGCCAGCGCCGACGATATCGAGGCGGTGATGTGCTTCATCATCGAGCCCGAGGAGATCGAGGTGGCGCCGGCAGCCGACGCCGCCAGCGCGGGACCCGCCGCTCCGGCCGAGACCGGCAAGCGCGAGCCCGAACCGACTCCTGCCGAGACACCCCCTCCCGCGGCGCCTCCTGCTCCTCCCGCCGGCGGGGGTGGCGGCGGCGCGGCCGACACCCCGTCGGGCAAGGCCTCGCCCAGGCCGTCCCCCAAGCCCAAGGGGGAGTCCACCTCCATTCGGGTCTCGGTGGAGAAGGTCGACCAGATCATCAATCTGGTGGGTGAGCTGATCATTACCCAGTCGATGCTGGATCAGACCGTCAGCGAGCTGGAAGGCGCCAACGACGGGGCGCTGCTCAACGGCATGAGCCTGCTGCAGCGCAACGCCCGCGACCTCCAGGAATCGGTGATGTCGATCCGCATGATTCCCATGGATTTCGTCTTCAGCCGCTTCCCGCGGGTGGTGCGCGAGACCTCGGCCAAGCTCGGCAAGGAGATCGAGCTGGTGACGGAGGGGGCGTCAACGGAGCTCGACAAGAGCCTGACCGAACGCATCATCGACCCGCTGACCCATCTGGTGCGCAACAGCCTCGACCACGGCATCGAACTGCCCGAGGAGCGCGAGGCGGCCGGCAAGCCGCGTGCCGGCAGGCTGACGCTCTCTGCCCGTCACCAGGGGGGCAATATCATCATCGAGGTAATCGATGATGGCGCCGGGCTCGACCGCGAGAGGCTGCTGGCCAAGGCCCGGGAGAGCGGCCTGAGCGTCTCCGATGCCATGAGCGACGACGAGGTGTGGCAGCTGATCTTTGCCCCGGGCTTCTCCACTGCCAAGGCGGTGACCGACGTTTCCGGCCGCGGGGTCGGCATGGATGTGGTGAAGCGCAATATCCAGGGCATGGGGGGGCATGTGCAGATCATGTCCCGGCCCGGGCAGGGCACGACCATTCGTATCGTGCTGCCGCTGACCCTGGCGATCCTCGACGGCATGTCGATCCGGGTGGGGGACGAGGTGTTCATCCTGCCGATCTCCACGGTGCTGGAGTCGCTGCAGCCGGCACGCGAGAACCTTTACGCCATGGCCGGCGATGATCGGGTACTCAAGGTCAGGGACGAGTATCTGCCCGTGGTGGCGGTCCACGAGGCGCTGGACGTCGAGGGCGCGCGCACCGAGATCACCGAGACCATCGCCGTGATCGTGCAGGGCGAGGGGCGTCGCTATGCCCTGCTGGTGGATGACCTGGTCGGCCAGCAGCAGGTGGTGGTCAAGAATCTGGAAACCAACTATCGCAAGGTGCCCGGCGTGTCGGCGGCGACCATCCTGGGGGATGGCAGCGTGGCGCTGATTCTCGATATTGCCGGCCTGCACCGACTGAGTCAGAAAAAGCGCGAGGCGCGCTATCTGCGCCGTACCGCGACCGACTCTCAGCCTCTCCACTCTCTCAAGGAGGTCATCACCGATGAGCAGCACTGACAGCAACGCCGCCCTCTCCGCCACCGACGCGCACAACCAGGAGTTCCTGGTGTTCTCCCTCGGCGATGAGGAGTACGCCATCGATATCCTCAAGGTCCAGGAGATTCGCGGCTACGAGAACGTGACCCGCATCGCCAACGCCCCCGACTTCATCAAGGGGGTGACCAATCTGCGCGGCGTGATCGTGCCGATCGTGGACCTGCGCATCAAGTTTCACCTGGAGCGCGTGGAGTACGGCGGTCAGACCGTGGTGATCGTGGTCAACGTGGCCGATCGGGTCGTCGGCATCGTGGTGGATGGCGTCTCCGATGTCATGACCCTGACGCCCGAGCAGATCAAGCCGGCCCCGGAGTTCGGCGTGACGCTCTCCTCCGATTTCCTGAGCGGGCTGGGCAGCCTGGAGGATCGCATGCTGGTGCTGGTGGATATCGACAAGCTGCTCACCAGCGATGAGATGGCGCTGGTCGAGAAGGCCGGCGCCTGAGCGGCCCGGCCGAGAGCGGCCGGCGCCAACGAAACCCAATTATTACAACGAGGTTGCAATGCGGGGACTGTCGACGAGTCGCAAGCTTTGGGGGCTGCTGGGGATCATCTGGCTGGCCATGCTGACGCTGGCCGGCTGGGGCGCCTGGGAGCATCGTCAGATCATGCTCGATGAGCGCAAGGGAGCGCTGCGCGACTATGTCGACATGGCGATGAATGCCATCGACGGCCAGGCCGAGCGCGTGGAGCGCGGCGAGATCAGCGAGCAGGAGGCGCGCGATACCGCGGCGAACATGGTGCGCCACATGGTCTACGACGAGGGGCGCGGCTATTTCTTCGTCTTCAACGACGACTTCGAGCTGCTGGCCCACCCGCGGCTGCCCGAGGGCACCTTCGTCGGCGACTTTCAGAACGACGAGGGACGCTACCTGTTTCGCGAGTTCGTCGAGGAGATCCAGCAGGGCGACGGCTTCGTCGACTACCTCTGGGCCCACGAATCCGACGGCGAGCTGACGCCGAAGTCCTCGCTGAATGTGGCCTATGCCCCCTGGGAGTGGTATGTCGGCACCGGCGTCTATATCAACGACGTGAACGCCGCCTTTCGGGACTCCCTGATCAACAGCCTGCTGGTGCTGCTGGCCATCGGCCTGCCGGTCACCGGCCTGATGGGTCTGGTGATTCGCGATATCGGCCGCCGCCTGGGAGGCGATCCGCGCTACACCTCCGCGGAGGTGCGCCATATCGCCGACGGCGACCTCACCCGCCGGCTGACCCTCGCCGACAACGACAGCGGCAGCCTGCTCCATGATATTGGCCGCATGCGCGATGCGCTCTCCGCCACCATCGGCGATATCCATGGCAGCGCCGCGGCGGTGGAGCACGAGGTGGCCGAGATCGTGGCGGTGAACGACGAGCTCTCCACCCGCACCGAGCAGCAGGCGTCGTCGCTGCAGGAGACGGCTGCCAGCATGGAGCAGCTGACCCAGACGGTGCGCCAGAATGCCGAGAACGCCGACCAGGCCAGGCAGCTGGCCGGGACCACCGAGCAGAGCGCCGAGAGCGGCGGCGAGGCGATGGAGCGCGTGGTCGAGGCCATGGGCGGCATCAACGACAGCGCCAGCCAGATGGCCGGCATCGTCGATACCATCGAGTCCATCGCCTTCCAGACCAATATTCTCGCCTTGAATGCCTCGGTGGAGGCGGCGAGGGCCGGCGAGTATGGCCGCGGCTTTGCGGTGGTGGCCGAGGAGGTGCGCAATCTGGCGCAGCGCTCCGCCGCCGCGGCCCAGGAGGTCAAGGGGCTGATCGAGCAGTCCGACGGCCAAGTCGCGGAGGGCACCCGCCTGGTGCGCGACACCGGCGAGGTGATCCGCGGCATGGTCACCGATATCTCCCGGCTCAGCGGCCTGGTGGCCGAGATCTCGGCGGCCTCGGCGGAGCAGACCAGCGGCATCGAGCAGGTCAACCTGGCGGTCTCCCAGATGGACCAGATGACCCAGCAGAACGCCGGCCTGGTGCAGCGCAGCAGTCTGGGTACCCAGAATCTGCACGAGCAGACCCGGCGTCTGCGCGGTCACGTGGCGCGCTTCCGCGTGGTGCAGCCGCCCCAGGTTGAGGTCGCCAGGCCCGCCCTCCAGCAGCCCCGGGGAAGCGAGCCCGCGGCCCGGGACCACGCCGAGGAGAGTCCGGCATGAGACGGCAACTTCAGCGAATCATGGACAACATGACCGTGCGGCTCAGCTGGCTGCTGGTGCTGGCCGCCTTCATGGGGCTGATCCTCGTGCTCAGTGGTCTGGGCCTCTATGCCGCCGAGCACAGCGGCGATGCCCGGGTCGGCAGCCTGGTGCGCTGGAGCATCATCGCCGTGCTGCTGGCCGCGCTGCTCACCGGTGCCGTGGTGCTGTGGGGGGTCACCGTCAACGTGATCCGCCCGCTGGGACACGCCGTGGAGCACTGCGAGCGCATCGCCGCTGGCGATTTGGCGGGGGAGATCGAGCGCCGCGGCGGCAACGAGATCGGCCGCCTCTATGCGTCGCTGGCGCACATGCAGGAGGCGCTCTCCGGCACGGTGGGCCAGGTGCGACGCGGCAGCCAGGGCATCTACGCCGGCAGCCAGGAGATCGCGGTCGGCAACCAGGATCTGTCGGCCCGCACCGAGCAGCAGGCGTCGGCCCTGCAGGAGACGGCGGCCAGCATGGAGCAGCTGGCCTCCACGGTGAAGCAGAACGCCGACAACGCCCAGCACGCCAGCAAGCTCGCCGAGGAGGCGTCGCGCACCGCGGTCTCGGGGGGCGAGGTGGTCGACGAGGTGGTGGCCACCATGCACGAGATCAGCGAAAGCTCCCATCAGGTCAGCCGGATCATCAAGGTCATCGACTCGATCGCCTTCCAGACCAATATCCTCGCCCTCAACGCCTCGGTGGAGGCGGCCCGGGCCGGCGAACAGGGCCGCGGCTTTGCGGTGGTGGCAGGCGAAGTGCGCCACCTGGCGCAGCGCTCCGCCGATGCCTCCCGGCAGATTCGCGAGCTGATCGAAGCCTCCGTGACCCGGGTCGACGCCGGCAACCGACGGGCCGATCGCGCCGGCACCACCATGGGCGAGATCGTGGCGTCGGTGCAGAAGGTCAGCGACATCATGGATGAGATCGCCGCCGCCTCGACGGAGCAGAGTCACGGCATCGATCAGGTCAATCAGGCGGTGGTGCAGATGGATCAGGTGACCCAGCAGAACGCCGCGCTGGTCCAGCAGGCGGCCAAATCCGCCAGCCGGGTGGAGGCCGAGGCGCGGCGTCTGAGTGACGCCGTGGAGGCGTTTCGCGTCGCGGGCGTGCCGGCATCCGCCGGCGCGGCGCCGGTGGCGGCGGATGAGGCCGCGGCCGATGCCGACCTCTCCCGCTGGATGCCGGCGCTGATGCCGAAGGCCACGCCGGGTCGCTCCCCGGAGCGCCCGCCTGGCCGCACCGACAACGACCCGGAGTGGGAGTCCTTCTGAGGCCCCCCGATTCACGATCAGAAGAGCGACCGTCGATAGTCGCCCAGGGAACAGACGATGCGCGATAACCAACCCGTCACCGGACACGAATACGAGCTGAAGGATGAACACTTCCTGATCTCGCGAACCGACCTCAAGGGGCGGATCACCTATGCCAACCCGGCCTTCGTGGAGGTCAGCGGGTTCAGCCACCAGGAGCTCATGGGCGCGCCCCACAACCTGGTGCGCCACCCCGACATGCCCCCGGCGGCCTTCGCCAACCTCTGGGAGACCCTGGCGGCGGGCGAGAGCTGGCGGGGGCTGGTCAAGAACCGGCGCAAGAACGGGGATCACTACTGGGTGGATGCCAGCGTGACCCCGATCCTCGAGGATGGCGAGGTGATGGGCTACGCCTCGGTGCGGGTCAAGGCCGATCGCGACCAGATCGACAGGGCGGAGCAGGCCTATGCCGCGATGGGCGCCGGCAAGGCGCGGCACCTGTACCTCCACAAGGGACGGCTGCGTCGGCGCGGCCTGAGCGGGGCGCTGGGCCGCCTGAATCTGGCCACCATGCGGGCGCGTATCAGCCTGATGGTGGTCGTGGCGGCGCTGATGCTGCTGGTGAGTGGCGGGCTGGGGCTCTACGGGCTCAATGAATCGGGACAGCGGCTGGCGGAGCTCAATCGCGACGGCCTCGAGGACGTGGTGCGACTGCAGCAGCTGGGACAGCTGATCAACGAGGCGCCACAGCGTGTCTCCGGCCGCGAGCGGATGTCGCTGATGAACGAGCGCGAGGAGATTGCCGCCAGCCTCGAGGAGACCACCGCGCGCGCCGAAGCGCTGTGGGCGGCGTTTACCCAGCGCGAGGTCAATCAGGCGTCGGACACCCGGCAGTTCGAAGAGCAGCTCACGGTCTTCCTGCAGGAGGGGCTGCTGCCCATGGCCGAGGCGCTCAACGGTGAGCCCTTCGACGCCATGATGGCGCTCAACGACAAGGTGACGCCGCTGCAGGAGCAGGCCGCCGACCTGACGGCTGACGTCAACGCCCTGATCACCCGGGAGCGTCGCAGCGCCGAGGCGATGGTGGTGGCTGCCGAGACCGGTCAGCGCGCCATGCTGCTTGCCCAGGGCGGCGTGCTGGGGGCGGCCCTGCTGCTGCTGATCATCCTGGGCATGACGACGCTGCGCGCGGTCACCCGCCCCCTCGACCGTGCCATCAGCTTCACGCTGCAGATCGCCGCCGGCAACCTGGCGGCCAATGTGCCGCCGCGCGGCCGTGACGAGGTGGGTCGCCTGCTGGGCGCCCTGGACGTGATGCGCAAGAGCCTGGGCAGCATCGTGGGGGATGTGCATGGGGGCATTCGGGTGGTGACGCCGTCGGCACGGGATATCGCCGTGGGCAATGACGACCTTTCGACCCGCACCGAGCAGCAGGCCGCTTCTCTGCAGCAGACCGCCTCCAGCATGGAGGAGATGACCACCACGGTGCAGCAGAACACCGACAATGCTCGGCAGGCCAGCGGCCTGGCGACCGATAACGCCGAGCGGGTGCGCGCGACCGGCGAGCTGATGCACCAGGTGGTGGAGACCATGGGGCGCATCACCGAGCGCTCCCGCAAGATGTCAGAGATCATCGACGTCATCGATTCGATCGCCTTCCAGACCAATATCCTCGCCCTGAACGCCTCGGTGGAGGCGGCCCGCGCCGGGGAGCAGGGCCGGGGCTTTGCGGTGGTCGCGTCCGAGGTGCGCAACCTGGCCGGCCGCTCGGCCTCCGCGGCGAAGGAGATCCGCACCCTGATCGACGGCGCCGGCAAGGAGATCCAGGACGGGGCGGCGGTGGTTCAGCGCGCCGAGGGGGCCATCGAGGAGGTGGTCACCGCCAGCGCTCGCGTCAACGACATCATGGGCGAGATCTCCGCCGCCTCCGAGGAGCAGAGCAGCGGCATCGGCCAGATCAACCAGGCGGTGGCCGAGATGGACCATGTGACGCAGCAGAATGCCGAGCGGGTGCAGTCCATGGCCCGCGCGGCGATCGATCTGGAGCATCAGGCCGCGCAGCTGGTCATTGCCGTGACCGCCTTCCGCTCGCGGGATGCCGGCATGGAGCGTGCGCCCGCCCTGGCCGAGCGGCGCGGGGTGGCGGCGCCCGCTGAGCGGCCCGCCGAGCAGCGGCCTGCCGAGCAGCGGCCTGCCGAGCAGCGGGCGCCATTGCCCTCCGCTGCCGGGGCGCGCCGAGAGTCCGACGTCGAGGAGTGGGAAGCATTTTGAGCGAGTATTCTCAGAGTGAGTCCTCGACGGTGGGCGGCTGGGGGGAGGGCGGCGCCCTCGAGCGGGATCTGGTGCTGACCGAAGAGGACTTTACCCGTATCCGCCAGCTGATCTATCAGCGGGCGGGGATCGTGCTGGCCGAGCACAAGCGCGAGATGGTCTACAGCCGGCTGGCCAAGCGACTGCGCCATCATGGCATGACGCGCTTCAGCGACTATCTGGCGCGCCTGGCACGCCAGCCGGAGGCCAAGGAGTGGGAGGCCTTCACCAATGCCCTGACCACCAACCTGACGGCCTTCTTTCGCGAGTCCCATCATTTCCCGCTGCTCGCCGACCACGTCCGCTCGCGCCCGGGCCCGATACGGGTATGGAGCGCCGCGGCGTCCACCGGTGAGGAGCCCTACTCCATCGCCATGACGCTGAGCGAGGCGCTGGGCAGCCGGGCCGCCGACGCCAGGGTGGTGGCCACGGATATCGATACCGAGGCGCTCGCCAGGGCCGAGGCCGGGGTCTATCCGCTGGAGCAGGTGCACAAGCTGGACGCCGAGCGCATGCGTCGCTTCTTCCAGCGCGGCACCGGCCGCCAGGCGGGGCTGTCGCGGGTCCGGCCGGAGCTCAGGGCGATGGTGGAGTTCCAGCCGCTCAACCTGCTGGCGCCCGGCTGGCCGATCAGCGGTCCCTTCGATGCGATCTTCTGCCGTAACGTGATGATCTACTTTGACAAGGCGACCCAGGCCAGGATTCTCGAGCGCTTTGCTCCGCTGCTGAAGCCGGACGGGCTGCTGTTCGCCGGCCACTCCGAGAACTTCTCCTACATCACGCGAACGTTTCAGCTGCGCGGCCAGACCGTCTATACGCTGGCCCCGCCCGGGGGGCGCGGGGCGACGCCCGGGCGTTAAAGTCTGCGCTCGGCTGGCCGATACCTTCCCTTGAACTGCCCGTCGCCCGATCCGGGCGCGGCAAGCCATCTGCTACAGGAGGTCCCTATTGAGTGCCGCCACGATCAAGGTGCTGTGCGTTGACGACTCAGCACTGATTCGCGATCTGCTCAGCGAGATCATCAATAGCCAGCCCGACATGGAGGTGGTGGCGGTCGCCCCCGATCCGCTGGTGGCAAGGGATCTGATCAAGCGCCACAACCCGGATGTGCTGACCCTGGATGTGGAAATGCCGCGCATGGACGGCATCGACTTCCTGGAGCGCCTGATGCGGCTGCGGCCCATGCCGGTGCTCATGGTCTCGTCGCTGACCCAGGCGGGGTCCGAGGTCACCCTCCGGGCGCTGGAGCTCGGCGCGCTGGACTTCGTCGCCAAGCCGTCGCTGGGCATCCGCCACGGCATGCTGGAGTACGCCGAGGAGATCGCCGAGAAGATTCGCGCCGCGGCCCGTTCGCGACCGCGCCGCGCCGCGGCGCGCAACGAAGCGCCCCCCAAGCGCCTGGCGGCGCCGCTGATGTCGAGCGAGAAGCTGCTGATCATCGGGGCCTCGACGGGGGGCACCGAGGCGATTCGTCGCGTGCTGGAGCCGCTGCCCGCCAACAGTCCGGCCATCATGATTGCCCAGCACATGCCGGGTGGCTTCACGCGCTCCTTCGCCGAGCGCCTCGACCGGCTCTGCCAGATGCGCGTCAAGGAGGCCGAGGACGGCGAGCGCGTGCTGCCGGGGCACGCCTATATCGCCCCGGGAGACGCCCACCTCAAGCTGGCCCGCAGCGGCGCCAACTATGTGGCCCGGCTCGACCACGGAGCGCCGGTGAACCGCCACCGCCCCTCCGTGGACGTGCTGTTTCACTCGGCGGCCGCCCAGGCGGGCCGCAATGCCATCGGCGTGCTGCTGACCGGCATGGGCAAGGACGGAGCGGCGGGCCTGCTGGCGATGCGCCAGGCCGGTGCGCCGACCATCGCCCAGGACGAGGCCAGCTGCGTGGTCTACGGGATGCCGCGCGAGGCCATCGCGCTGGGCGGGGCCGCCGATATTGTCAGTCTCGAGGAGATCGCCCCGCGCCTGCTGGCGCTGGTGAGCTCCTCCGGACGCGCTCAGCGAGTGTAGGACCCACGATAACGCTCTCATCGGGAGGCGCCACCATGTTTCGCTTCATTCGCAACATCAGCATCCACTCGGCCATGGTCGCCGTCCTGGCCAGCTTCGTGGTCTTTATCGCGCTGATCGCCGGGATGGGAGTCATGGCCGACCGCCATGCCGCTAGCACCCTGCAGACGCTCAATCGGATCAGCGCCGAGCAGCTCAACGAGATCAATCGTGGCGATGCGCTGATGAACGTGGGGCGCAACCACCTCGAGGTCGCCTCCAACCTGATCATGATCGGCCGGATGAACGAGGCCAACGATCATCTCGATAGCGCGCTGGACCGCTTCGACCGAGCCGAGGAGCGACTCGCCAATTTCGCCGCTACGCCCAAGTCCTCCCAGGGAGAGGCGCTGGCTGACGGGGTGGAGTCCGGCTTCTCCACGGTGCTCGACCTGCTGCGTCAGCAGCACACCGCACTGGACCAGCTGGATACCACCACCTTCAACGAATTGCGCGAGGCGCTCGAGTCGCCGTCAGCAGCGCTGGACGATGCCATGACGGACTTCGTGGCCTACGGCTTCGATCGCTCCGCCACCATGATGCGCGACCATGACCGCCAGGCCACTCGCTTCACCTGGGTCGGCCTGGGCCTGCTGGTGCTTATCGGCGTGCTGGTGGCGGGGATCTATGCCGGCCTGCGCAGCGTCGTCATTCGCCCTCTGGATGCCGCCGTGGCCAACCTCGAGGCCATTGCCCAGGCGGACCTCTCCCGGGAGATCACGGTGAGGGGGCGCAACGAGATCGGCCGGCTGTTCTCGGCGATGCGTGACATGCAGCAGAACCTGACGGGAATCGTCGGTGACGTGCGCGGCGGCAGCGACTCCATCCATGCGGGGACCCGCGAGATCGCCTCGGGCAACGCCGATCTCTCCTCCCGCACCGAGCAGCAGGCCGCCTCGCTGGAAGAGACGGCCGCCAGCATGGAGGAGATCACCGCCACGGTGAAGCAGAATGCCGACAACGCCCGTCAGGCCAGCGGCCTGGCCCGGGAGGCCTCCACCACCGCCGAGCGCGGCGGGGAGGTGGTAGGGCGCGTGGTCCATACCATGCACGGCATCTCGGACAGTTCGCGCCAGATCGCCGATATCACCGGGGTCATCGACTCGATCGCCTTCCAGACCAATATCCTGGCGCTGAATGCCTCGGTGGAGGCGGCCCGGGCCGGCGAGCAGGGGCGGGGCTTCGCGGTGGTCGCCAGCGAGGTGCGCAATCTCGCCAGCCGCAGCGCCGAGGCGGCCAAGGAGATCAAGGCGCTGATCGAGGGCTCGGTGACCCAGGTGAGGGAGGGCTCGAGCCTGGCCGAGAGCGCCGGGGAGACCATGCAGGAGGTGGTCAGCTCCGTGCGTCGCGTCACCGATATCATGGACGAGATCTCCGCCGCCTCTCAGGAGCAGAGCGACGGCATCGAGCAGGTCAGCCTGGCGGTCGGGCAGATGGATCAGGTCACCCAGCAGAATGCGGCCCTGGTCCAGCAGGCCTCGGCCGCGGCCTCCTCCCTGGAACAGCAGGCCGCACGCCTGGAGCAGGTGGTGGCGGTGTTCCAGCTGCCGGGGGCTGACGCCCGGGCCGCGACTGCCGCCACGCAAACGCCCTCGGCACTGCCGGCCCCGGAGGCGCCGCGGGCTCAGCGTCAGCCGGCTCCCGCGCGTCGCGAGCCGGTCGCCGAGACCGACTGGGAAGAATTCTGAACCCGCCCGGCGGCAGGGGTCGCCGGGCAGCCGACATC
This sequence comes from Halomonas sp., assembly GCA_003552795.1. Classification (GTDB taxonomy): domain Bacteria; phylum Pseudomonadota; class Gammaproteobacteria; order Pseudomonadales; family Halomonadaceae; genus Halomonas. The sequence goes on from PUOM01000142.1 coordinate 15,608, forward strand.
GAGAGGTATCGCAATGGCAGACAAGAACTTGAGCATCCTGGTCGTGGATGATTTTCCCACCATGCGGCGCATCGTGCGCAGCCTGCTCAAGGAGCTGGGCTTCACCAATGTGGAGGAGGCCGAAGACGGTCAGGACGCGCTCAACAAGCTGCGCGCCGGTGGTTTTCAGTTCGTGGTGTCCGACTGGAACATGCCCAACCTCGACGGCCTGGAAATGCTCAAGCAGATTCGCGCCGACGAGGCGCTCAAGGATCTGCCCGTGCTGATGGTGACGGCAGAGGCCAAGAAGGAAAATATCATTGCCGCGGCTCAGGCAGGGGCGAGCGGCTATGTGGTCAAGCCTTTCACGTCGGCCACCCTGGAAGAGAAGCTCAACAAGATCTTCGAAAAGCTGGGTATGTAGGGTAGCGATCGCGTCGGCCGCGGGCCGACGCCAGGAGAAAAGCATGAGTACACAGGATTCGACCCCGCCGACCCAGCCCCCCGGCGATGAGCTGGTGCAGCGCATCGGCCAGCTGACCCGCATGCTGCGCGACAGCATGCGGGAGCTGGGGCTGGACAAGGAGATCGAGAAGGCCGCCGAGGCGATTCCGGACGCCCGAGATCGCCTCAACTATGTGGCCAGCATGACGGAGCAGGCGGCGGAGCGGGCGCTCAACGCCATCGATCGTGCCCAGCCCCTGCAGGATGCGCTGGGTGACGATGCCACCGCTCTGGACAAGCGCTGGGAGGCGTGGTTTGCCGAGCCCAAGAGCCTCGACGAGGCCCGCGAGCTGGTGACCGAGACGCGCGCCTATCTCGCCCGCGTGCCCGAGCAGACCAGCGCGACCAACAAGGAGCTGCTCGAGATCATGATGGCCCAGGACTTCCAGGACCTGACCGGCCAGGTGATCAAGAAGATGATGGACGTGATCCGCGAGATCGAGAGCCAGCTGGTGCAGGTGCTGATCGACAGCGTGCCCGAGGGAGCGCAGCGCGAGGACATGCAGCGGCGTGCCGACGAGTCGCGGCGCGATACCGGCCTGCTCAACGGTCCTCAGGTCTCCTCGGCGGCGGATGACGTGGTCAGCGACCAGAACCAGGTGGATGACCTGCTGGAGCAGCTCGGTTTCTGATACCGCTGCGTCGACCTTCTCCACCCTTGCCCGTTCTTTCCACCAGTAGTCGCGAATAGCTCGCGATTATCGGTCCTTTTTGGCGGATCACCCGTTGCTGCGACTGCTCACAATGGCCACGGTCAGAGAGACTGTCCTTGATGAGTGGCCATGGCCGAACAGAGCAGCGATCAGGAAAAGACCGAACCGGCGACGCCACGACGCCTCGAGAAGGCCCGCGAAGAGGGCCAGGTCGCCCGTTCCCGGGAGTTGACCACCTTCCTGCTGCTGCTGGGCGGTGTGGTCGGCCTGTGGAGCATGGGGTCGGTGCTCTATGACCAGCTGGGGATAGTGATGGAGAAGGCGTTTCTCTTCGAGCGGCGCCAAGCCCTGGAGACCACGCCCATGCTGACCATGGCCCTGGAGCTGGGTCGGCGTACGCTGCTGGCCATGCTGCCCCTCTTCCTGCTGCTGGTGCTGGTCGCCCTGGTGGCGCCCGCTCTGCTGGGCGGGTGGCTGATCTCGGCCAAGTCGCTCAAGCCCCAGGCCTCCAAGCTCAACCCGCTGAAGGGGCTCAAGCGCATGTTCGGGGTTCAGGCGCTGGTGGAGCTGGCCAAGGCGATCGCCAAGTCGGTGCTGGTGGGCGGCGTGGCGATCACCTTTCTCTGGACCAACCGCGGCACCTACATGAGCCTCATGGATCAGCCGGTGCAGCTCGCCCTTGCCAATGCCCTGCAGCTCGCCGCTCTGGCCTGCGGCCTGATCGTGCTGGCGCTGCTGGTCGTGATCCTTATCGACGTTCCCTACCAGCTGTGGAGCCATGCCAAGAAGATGCGCATGAGCAAGGAGGAGGTCAAGCGTGAACACAAGGAGTCCGATGGTGACCCCCATATCAAGGCGCGCATCCGCCAGCAGCAGCAGGCCATGGCGCGCGGCCGAATGATGAGCAAGGTGCCCGAGGCCGACGTCATCATCACCAACCCGACGCACTACGCCATTGCGCTGCGCTACGACGACGCGGGCATGTCGGCGCCGCGGGTGATCGCCAAGGGCACGGATCTGGTCGCCGAGCGGATCCGCGAGCTTGGCGATGAGCATGAGGTGCCGCGCCTGGAGGCGCCGCCGCTGGCGAGGGCGCTCTACCACCATGTGGATCTCGACGCCGAGATCCCCGAGGCCCTCTACACCGCCGTGGCCGAGGTCATGGCCTGGGCCTTCCAGCTGCGCACCGCGTCCCGCGACGGCGGCGAGGCGCCGCCAGTGCCCGAGGGGCTGCCCATTCCCGAGCCGTTCGAGGTTCCTCCCGGCGCTGAAGGAGCCGCGACATGAAGGCTCTGAGCCAGTACCTGGGCGGGCAGTGGCTGGGCAGTTCCCAGATGAAGCTGCTGGCCGGCCCGCTGCTGATCCTCTTCGTGATGGCGATGCTGATCCTGCCGCTGCCGCCCATCGCCCTGGATCTCTTCTTCACCTTCAATATCGCCCTGGCGGTGATGGTGCTGCTGGTCAGCATGTTCACCCAGAAGCCGCTGGACTTCGCGGCCTTCCCGGCGGTGCTGCTGTTCACCACCCTGCTGCGGCTGTCGCTGAACGTTGCCTCCACGCGGGTGATCCTGATGGAGGGGCATCAGGGCGGCGATTCCGCGGGCAAGGTGATCGAGGCCTTCGGCCAGTTTCTGGTCGGGGGCAACTTTGCCGTGGGCCTGGTGGTGTTCCTGATCCTGATCGTCATCAACTTCATGGTCATCACCAAGGGCGCCGGGCGCATCGCCGAGGTGGGCGCGCGCTTCATGCTGGATGCCATGCCGGGCAAGCAGATGGCGATCGATGCCGATCTCAATGCGGGCCTGATCGGCGAGGAGGACGCCCGCAAGCGCCGCGCCGAGGTGGCCCAGGAGGCCGACTTCTACGGCTCCATGGACGGTGCCAGCAAGTTCGTGCGCGGCGATGCCATGGCCGGCCTGGTGATCATGGTGGTCAACATCATCGGTGGCCTCCTGATCGGCATGTTGCAGCACGGCATGGGCTTCGGCGATGCCGCGCGCACCTACACCCTGATGACCATCGGTGACGGCCTGGTGGCGCAGATTCCCGCGCTGGTGATCTCAACCGCGGCGGGGGTGACGGTATCCCGGGTCAACACGGATAACGGCGAGGATGTCGGCCAGCAGATGATCAGCCAGCTCTTCACCAATCCCCAGGTGATGATCCTGGCGGCAGCGGTGATGGGCCTGCTGGGCATGGTGCCGGGGATGCCCAACTTCGTCTTCCTGCTGTTCACGGTGCTGCTCGGTTCGCTGGCCTGGTACATGATTCGCCGCACGAACCTGCTGAAGGTCGAGGAGGCGATGGCCGTCGCCGAGGCGCCACCGGCGCCGGACACCCCCGAGGCCAGCTGGGACGATGTGCAGCTGGTGGACACCCTGGGGCTGGAGGTGGGCCACCGGCTGATTGCGCTGGTTGACCAGCGCCAGGAGGGCGAGCTGCTGGGCCGGATCAAGGGGGTGCGCAAGAAGTTTGCTCAGGAGGTGGGGTTCCTGCCCCCTGTGGTGCATATCCGTGACAACCTGGAGCTGGGCCCCTCGACCTATGTGATCACCCTCAAGGGGGCCGAGATCGGCCGCGCCGAGGCGTTCCCCGGCAAGTGGCTGGCCATCGATCCGGGGCAGGTGACCGGTGAGCTGGACGGCACGGCGACCACCGACCCCGCCTTCGGGCTGCCGGCGGTCTGGATCGAGGCGGCTCAGCGCGAGCACGCTCAGGTCTACGGCTATACGGTGGTTGACGCCAGCACCGTGGTGGCTACTCACCTCAATCACCTGATGCACCACCATGCGGCCGAGATGCTGGGTCGGGGCGAGGTGCAGAAGCTGCTCGATCGCCTGGGCGACGACCAGAAGTCGCTGGTGGATGAGGTGGTGCCCAAGGTGGTCTCCCTCACGGTGTTCCAGCGGATTCTGCAGAACCTCCTCGAGGAGGAGGTCTCGATCCGCGACCTGCGCACGATCCTGGATACCCTGGCGGAGCATGCCGGCCAGCAGGCCGATGCCGGCGAGCTTACCGCCCAGGTGCGTATCGGTCTGGGCCGCAGCATCGTTCAGCAGTGGTTCGGGGCGGAGACGGAGATCCGGGTGATCGGCCTGGAGGCGCAGCTGGAGCAGGTGCTGATGAAGGCCATGAGCGGCAACGGTGCCCTGGAGCCCGGCCTCGCCGACACCCTGATGACCCAGGCGGAACAGGCGCTGGCGCGGCAGGAGGCGGCCGGCGAGCCGCCGGTGCTGGTGGTCCAGCACAGCCTGCGTCCCGTGCTCTCGCGCTTCCTGCGCCGCCGCCTGCGCCATATGGCGGTGATCTCCCAGGCCGAGATTCCCGATGACCGAGCGCTGCGCGTCACGCAGCTGGTGGGTGGCCGATGAGTAGCGGGAGGCCGATGAGCAAAGGGTGGCTGACAGTATGAGCGTAATGCGATTCACAGGAGTCAACAGTCGCGAGGCGATGCGCCAGGTGCGCGCTGCCCTCGGCGATGACGCCCTGATCCTGGCCAATCGGCGCACCGATCAGGGCATCGAGATCCTGGCCATGGCCGAGCCGGGGGCCGAGCCGGCGACGCCGGTACCCCCGGCGCGCCGCTCCGCGACCCCCGACGCTCCAGAGCGCCCGTCCACACCGCGTCGCCCCTCCGAGCGTCGCTCATCTGTGCCGCTCTCTTCCGGGCCTCCAGCCGCGGCGCCCAGTCCTGCGGCGCCCAGTCCTGCGGCGCCAGCGCCCGATCGGCCGCGGCGCCGGCCGGCCGACGCGCCGGCCGCGATCTCGGGTCCGGAGGCGGCGGGGCCCCATGACGCCTTCGAGGCGATGAGCGCCCGCCTGCTGCAGGAGATGCAGGAGATGCGCGATCTGCTGGCCGCACGGGCGCCCGCGACCGCGACGCCACCGCAGCGTGAGCGCCTGATCCGCTGGCTCGAGGAAGCGGGCTTCTCGCGGACCGTGGTCGACGAGGCGCTGTCGGCGCTGCCCGTCGACCTCGAGCAGGGCGCCGAAGCCGCCTGGCTGATCGCCCGGCTGGCCGCACGTCTGCCGGTGCAGGAAGATGAGCTGGCGCTGCTCGACCGTGGCGGCATCGTGGCGCTGGTGGGGCCCACCGGCGTCGGCAAGACCACCACGGCGGCCAAGCTGGCGGCGCGCTTCGTGATGCGCCACGGGCCCGAGCCGGTGGCGCTGGTGTCGACGGATGGCTTTCGCGTCGGCGCCCATGAGCAGCTGCGCATCTATGCGGAGCTGCTGGGCATTCCCATGCACGGCCTCGAGCTCGAGCAGTCTCTGGAGAGCCTGCTCCCTTCGCTGGCCGGGAAGCGCTTCGTGATCATCGACACCGTGGGCATGAGTCAGCGCGACCGCCGAATCATCGATCAGATCGCCAGGCTTCAGGGGGGCGCGCCGGTACGCCCGGTGCTGCTGCTGAATGCGGCCAGTCAGCCGGAGACCCTGGAAGAGGTGGTCGTCAATTACCGCCAGGCGGTGCAGGCGGCGGGGCTGGCGCTCGAGGACTGCGTGATCAGCAAGCAGGATGAGGCCGGCCGCCTGGGCCCGCTGCTGGATGCCCTGATGCGCCACGGGCTGCGCCTGCTGTTCGTGGCCCACGGGCAGCGGGTGCCCGAGGATCTGGCCGTGGGCGATCCCGCGGCGCTGGTCGAGCAGGCGCTGGCGGTGCGCAGCCGGGCGCCGCGCTCGGAACCTCCGGCGGGGGCCGCGCTGCTGCTGGGTCGGGGGCGGCGTCTGGCCGCTCTGCTGGTGACCCTGCGCGAGCGCGTGCCGGGCTTCGAGGAGCTGGAGCGTGCCTGGGCGCTGGCCGGGGTGCCGCCCAGCCTCCAGCCGCAGCGTCTCGAGGCGCTGATGGAGCAGGCGCTGCCGCCGTCGGCGGGGCGTATCTGGATGTCCCGGGCGCGGGTCCGCGGTGAGGCCTGGTCGCAGCCCGATCTCTGCCTCGATCACGACGGGCAGTGGTCGGCGCTGCCGAGGCTGCAGCACCTGGCGCCGCCGGGGGAGGTCGAACGCCTGGCCTGGGCGGAGTCCACGACGCCGCTTGGCGCCCATCTGATGGTCGGACTGCCCGGTGACGATAGCCGACGCTGGCTGGCAGAGCAGGGGCGCGACTGGGTCGCGCTGGTGCGCGGGGGGCTGCGCGTGGAGGCGGCGGGGGAGCGACGATCGATTACCGAGCTGAAGCCGGCGATGGCCCAGCGCCAGCCGCGGAGCCTGCGCTGGCGCAGCCGTGACGCTCAGCTGCGGCTCGCCGCCTGTGCGGTGACCCTGGGGGGTGGCGAGCCGCTGCGGGCCTGGGCGGGCGAGCTGGTGGATGCCTTCAGCGGCAAGGTGCTGAAGCGGGCCTGGTGGCTGGCGCCGGATACGCTGCGCGGACGTGCCGTTCCGCTGCTGTTGGCGCAGCTGTCGGCCGACGCTCTGCCCCTGCTGACGCGACGCGCCATTCGCCGCCTTGCCGAGGCCGACGCCGACATGTCGCCGTCGCTGCGTCTGACCCTGGGGGCGGGCCTGGCGGCGGTGGCCGTGCAGCTGGAGACGAGTGATGAGGCCTGGGCGCCGGCGCTGCGCGGCGAGCTGCTGGGGCTGCTGGCGGGCAAGCGGCGCAGCAGCGCCGAGACGCTGCTGGACGCCCTGCTGCACCTGGGGTTGGCACGTGAAGCGCTGAGGGAACTTGGCACGGTCGGGCAGGAGGGACTGCACTGAGATGGCAATGGACCAGGCAGCGGGACTACGCGAGTGGGCCTCCCGGAGGGAGGCGGATGTGGGCAGCTGTCCGCAGCATGTGGTCGAGGCGCTGGTCGCCCTGGCGCGACAAGGAGGTCGGGCGCCACGGCCGGCATCCGTGCCGCCTTCCCCGGCCCTGGCGTCCGCGACTCAGGGGAGGTCGGGCGGCGAGCCCGTGCTGATGGTGCTCGGGCTGCCCGGCTGTCAGCTCGATCGGGTGAGAGAGCTGCTGACCCACTGGCATGATGGTGGGCGGCGCTGGGTCGGCAGGCCGGAGAGGTGGCGGCTGGTGCCGGTGTCGGTCGCGGATGCGCACCTGCCCTTGCTGGTGGAGCAGCAGTCGCACTGGGCGCTGTGGGTGGAGTCGGACGCCGAGGCGTTCCGGCGTGCCTGGCGGCTGCTGCTGACCCTGGCGGAGGGGCCCTGCCCGAGGCGGCTGCTGGTGGTGCATCCGCCGGGGATCACACGCCAGGGCCTGCTGGACAACCTGCGCCAGGCCGCCGCCCACTACTTCGGTATCGAGCTGGTGGTGCTGGCATGAGCAGGCGCCTGCTGCTGCTGGCGTGGCTGCTTGCATCGCCCGCGCTGGGGGCGGGAAGCTGGGTCGGCCAGGCGGGGCCGGTAGGCGTCTTCATGGCCGATCGGCCCGCCGCGTCGTCGGACATGGCCCCGCCTGCCGCCGTCGGCGGCGGCGTCATCCGTGACGTGCGCTGGCGCTATAGCGTGCCGCCGGGCCAGGCAGTGGTGGGCTGGCTCTGCCATGCCGAGGGCTGCACCGAGCTTTCCGGCCCGAGGGGGCAGAGCCGCAGCCTGAGCGGGATGCCGGCCGGCACTCCGCTGCACTTTCGCTTTGCCCTCGCGCCGGGTCAGCGCACTGCGGCGCGCGTCAGCGAGCTTCAGGTTATCGTCAACTATCGGTAGGACAGGCGAACGGCATGTACACCGCCAAGGGAAAGATTGATCAGAATGAGCTGCTTGCCCAGTACCTGCCCCAGGTGAGGCGCCAGGCGCTGACGCTGCAGGTGCGGCTGCCCGCAAGCATCGAGCTGGATGATCTGATCCAGGCCGGCATGGTGGGGCTTCTGGAAGCCCTCGGCCGGTTCGATGCCGGGCAGGGCGCCAGCTTTGCCACCTTCGCCAGTCAGCGGATTCGCGGCGCCATGATCGATGAGCTGCGCAGCCGGGACTGGTTGCCGCGCAGCGTGCGTCGCAATGCTCGGGCCGTGGACGAGGCGATTCGCCGCCTCGAGCAGCGCCTGGGTCATCCCCCCGAGGAGCATGAGATCGCCGCCGAGCTGGAGATGGCGCTGGCGGACTACCGGCAGCTGCTCAACGATACCAACAACGGCCAGCTGCTGCCGTTCGAGGAGCTGGTGGCGGAAGGGCAGGATCCGGGGCAGGCGGGCACGCCGTTCGGCACCCCCTTCGGCGATCTGGTGGATCAGCAGCAGCGGGGTCGACTGGTCACGGCGATCGAGGCGCTGCCCGAGCGGGAGAAACTGCTGATGGCGCTCTATTACCAGGAGGAGCTCAACCTCAAGGAGATCGGCGCAGTGCTGGGGGTCACGGAATCCCGGGTGAGTCAGCTGCACAGCCAGGCGGTGAGTCGCCTGCGCGCCTGGCTCCAGGACTAGGGAGCCTCTCAAGAATTCCCCGCGCCGGCCGATAGCGCCTATTGCTCTACTCTTCTCTTCCTTGGCATGGGGCCGCGCATGAATCCCTCGACGCTCATCGGTATCTTTGCCAGCTGTGTGCTGCTGGCCAGCGTGCTTTTCTTCACGGCAGAGTCGCCTCAGAGCTTCATGAACCTGCCGGGTCTGGCCATCGTGCTGGCCGGTACCATGGCGGCCACCTTCATCAGCTACCCGCTCAAGGAGGTGGTCAGGGTGGTCAGGCTGGTGGGGATCGTCTTCCGCCGCGAGAACACCTATATCCGGGACGACATCAAGGAGCTGGTGGACATGTCCCGCCTCTGGTTCAAGGGGGATGTGAGGGCCGTCGAGCGGGCCCTGGAGGAGACCCGCAACCCCTTCCTGCGCACCGGCATCCAGCTGGTGATTGCCAATACCAAGGAGCAGGAGATCTTCGACCTGCTGCGCTGGCGGATTGCCCGCCTCAAGGCCCGTGAACACGCCGAGGCGCAGATCTTTCGCACCATGGCGACCTATGCCCCGGCCTTCGGGATGATCGGCACCCTGGTGGGGCTGGTCAACATGCTGGAGGTGATGGATGCGGGCGATCTGCATGTGATCGGCCCGCGCATGGCCGTGGCGCTGCTGACCACCTTCTACGGCATCCTGCTGGCCAACCTGGTCTTCAAGCCCATTGCGGTCAAGCTCGAGCGGCGCACCGAGGAGCGCCTGATCGCCATGAACATGGTGCTCGAGGGGATCTCCCTGATCACCAAGCGTCGCCTGCCGTCCTTCATCGAGGAGACGCTCAACTCCTTCGTGGCCAACTATCACGACGAGATCCGCGATCCGGTCAAGCCCCGCCCGCGGGGTGACGAGGCGCGTCAGAATGCTTGATCGCAACGTTCGCGAGATGCTCTCGCCGGTCAGCAGCGGCGAGAGCGACGGCGAGTCCTGGCTGGTCAGCTATCTCGACGTGCTGACGCTGCTGATCACGCTCTTCGTGCTGCTGCTCTCACTGGCGGGAAACGGCCTGGCCGTGTCCGGCAGCCAGCACGGCGGCGAGTCCAGCCGCCATATCACCACGCCGGCGCAGCTCTCCGCGAACGCGGTGGGGGGCGGTCCGGGGCCGCTCTCGGTGGGCCTCAAACCGCGCCATGACGGCCTTCAGCCGCGCTTTCAGGGGCTCGAGATCGACGGCGTCAGCGTGGACGAGGGCGCCCAGGGGGTGACGCTGCGCATCGATGACAACCTGCTGTTCACCAGCGGCCAGGCCGAGCTGATCGCCGGCGGCGAGGCGGTACTGGCCCGGCTGGTCGAGCTGATCGAGAGCTTCGACGGTGACGTCTCGGTGGAGGGGCACACCGACAGCATTCCCATCGCCACGGCGCGCTTCCCCTCCAACTGGGAGCTCTCCACCGCGCGGGCGATCTCGGTGCTGCGCTACCTGGCCGATGAGGGGATCGACCAGGAGCGGTTGCGCGCCGTTGGCTATGCCGATACCCGCCCGATGGAGAGCAATCGGGACGCCGAAGGCCGCGCGGCCAATCGGCGCGTGGAGCTGCTGCTGCACGAGTCGCGGTGACGGCGCCTCGCCCCGGCGGGGGCGCCGTCACGGCTATGCCGCCTCGGCCTTGCGGTTGAGGGTCTCGAGCAGCTGCTCCACGGCCCGGAAGCGGGCCTCCTCGTTCTCCATGCGCGCCTCGAAGCGCAGGGTGTCGGCCCCGTCGAGCCGGTAGCGGTCGGGTTCGCGCTGAATCAGCCCCACCAGGATCAGCGGGTCGACCCGGGTGTGGCCGCCGAAGATCACGCGGCCACGCTCGGGGCCCGCCTCCAGCCGGGTGATGCCCAGCGCCTCGGCGCGCTGGCGCAGCTTGGTCTGGCGCAGCAGGGTCTTGACCGGCCCCGGCAGCAGGCCGAAGCGGTCGATCATCTCCACCTGCAGCTCCTTGAGGGCCGCCTCGTCGGCGGCACTGGCGATGCGCTTGTACATCACCAGGCGCTGCTGGACATCGGGCAGGTAGTCGTTCGGGATCAGCGCCGGCAGGTTGAGGCTGACCTCGACGCCCTCGTCCAGCGGCGCCTCGATGTTGGGCGTCTTGCCGGCGCGGATCGCCGCCACGGCGCGGTCGAGCATCTGCATGTAGAGACCGTAGCCGATCGCCTCCATCTGCCCGCTCTGCTCCTCGCCGAGCAGCTCGCCGGCGCCGCGGATCTCCATGTCGTGGCTGGCCAGGGTGAAGCCGGCGCCCAGGGCCTCGGCCCCGGAGATGGCCTCCAGGCGCTTGATGGCGTCCTGGGTCATGGCCTTCGGCGGTGGCGTCAGCAGGTAGGCGTAGGCCTGGTGGTGGCTGCGCCCGACCCGGCCGCGCAGCTGGTGCAGCTGGGCCAGGCCGAACTTGTCGGCGCGTTCGATCAGGATGGTGTTGGCGCTGGGCACGTCGATGCCGGTCTCGATGATGGTGGAGCAGACCAGCACGTTGAAGCGCTTGTGGTAGAAGTCCGACATGATCCGCTCCAGCGCTCGCTCGGGGAGCTGGCCGTGGGCGACGCCGACGCGCGCCTCGGGCACCAGTTCGCGCACCGTCTCGGCGCTGGTTTCGATGGTCTTGACCTCGTTGTGGAGGAAGTAGACCTGGCCGCCGCGCAGGATCTCGCGCAGGATCGCCTCCTTGATGACCGGCTCCTCGCGGCGCTGCACGAAGGTCTTCACCGACAGCCGTCGCGCCGGCGGCGTGGCGATGATGGAGAGGTCGCGGATGCCGCTCATCGCCATGTTGAGGGTGCGCGGGATCGGCGTGGCGGTCATGGTCAGGATATCCACCTCGGCGCGCAGGCTCTTCAGGCGCTCCTTCTGGGCCACGCCGAAGCGATGCTCCTCGTCGATGATCAGCAGGCCCATCCTGGGCAGCTTCGTGGACTTCGAGAGCAGCTTGTGGGTGCCGATGACGATGTCCGCCTGGCCCTCCTCGATGCGCTTCATGGCGGCTGCCTGGCCCTTGCCGGCGGTGAAGCGCGAGACCAGCTCGATGTTCACCGCGGTATCCGCGAAGCGGTCGCGGAAGTTCTCGTAGTGCTGGCGGGCGAGCAGGGTGGTGGGCACCAGTACCACCACCTGACGCCCGGAGTGCACCGCCAGGAAGGCGGCGCGCATGGCCACCTCGGTCTTGCCGAAGCCCACGTCGCCGCATACCACTCGGTCCATGGGGCGCGGGGCGGTCATGTCCTCGATCACCGCATGGATGGCGGCACGCTGATCCGGGGTCTCCTCGAAGGGGAAGCCGGCGGCGAAGCGGGCATACTCGGCGTCGGGGGCGGCGCAGGCGAAGCCAACCCGGGCCTCGCGGCGGGCGTAGATGTCGAGCAGCTCGGCGGCGGTGTCGCGGATCTTCTCGGCGGCCCGGCGGCGGGCCTTCTCCCACTGGTCCGAGCCCAGCCGGTGCAGGGGGGCAAGCTCGTCGTCGGCGCCGGCGTAGCGCGATATCAGATGCAGGCTCTCCACCGGGACATAGAGCCTGGCCCCATCGGCGTACTCCAGGGTGACGAACTCGGCGGCCTGGCCGCCGGCCTCCAGCGTCTCGAGGCCGGTATAGCGGCCCACGCCGTGGGTCTGATGGACCACCGGGGCGCCGGGGCGCAGCTCCGACAGGTGGCGGATGGCCAGCTCGTCGGCGTCGGTGGCCTTCTCCCGGCGCCGGGTCTGGCGCACCACCTCGCCGTAGAGCTCCGACTCGCTGATCACGGCGAGGTCGGGGTCGGTGAGCCAGAGGCCGGCCTCGAGCTCCCCTTCGGTGATCGCCATGGCGCTGCCGGCCGAGAGGAAGTCGGCGAAATCTTCCACGTGGGGCAGGTCGAGGCGCAGCGGCGTCAGGACCTCCTCGAGCGCCTCGCGGCGGCCGCGCGACTCCGCCACGAACAGCACCCGGGCGTCGGCGTGGTCGGTGAGAAAGGTCGACAGAGCCGCCAGGGGGGCCTTGCCCCGCGCGTTGATGCCGACCTCGGGGGGCGTCTTGCTGGCGGGGGCCAGGGCGTGGCGATGCTCGCTCTCCTCGGTGAGTGCTACCCGGGGATGGCGCTTGATGGCCCCGAACACCTCGGACACCGGCACGAAGGCGCGGTGGGGCGGCAGCAGCGGTCGCGAGGGGTCGACGCCCAGGTTCTCGAAGCGGCCCTCGATGGCCGCCCAGTGGTGTTCGGCGGCCTCGAAGACGCGGGGCAGCTGGGCCACCCGGGTGCCCTCGGCGAGGTGCTCGAAGAGCGTCGCGGTCTGCTCGAAGAACAGCGGCAGGTACTGCTCCAGACCCGGGGAGGGGATGCCCTTGAGGGCGTCGACATAGAGCGGGCACTGGCGTGGATCGACGTCGAACAGGGTCTCGAAACCCTCGCGGAAGCAGGCGATGGCGCTGCGCGAGAGCGAGTATTCATGGGCCGGCAGCAGGTCGACGCGCTCGACCTTGTCCCGGCTGCGCTGGGTGTCCGGGTCGAAGTGGCGCAGGGTGTCGATCTCGTCATCGAACAGATCGATGCGCAGCGGCGCCTCCGTGCCCATGGGGAAGAGGTCGATGATGGCGCCGCGCAGGGCGTACTCGCCGGGCTCGTAAACGGTTTCCACCGCCCGGTAGCCGGCCCGGGAGAGCGCTTCCCGGAAGCGTTCGCGATCGAGGGTCTGCCCCACTTCGAGGGTGAGCACGCGGCCGGCGATGTACTCCACCGGCGGCAGCCGCTGCATCAGGGTATTGATGGGCACCAGCACGATGCCGTGCTCGCCGTCCTGCAGCCGGCGCAGGGTGCGCAGCCGCGCCGAGACGATGTCCTGGTGGGGCGAGAAGCTGTCGTAGGGCAGGGTTTCCCAGTCGGGGAAGGGCAGCACCGGCACCCGGCTGTAGAAGGCCAGCTCGCTCTCCAGGCGCAGCGCCTGGGCGGTGTCGGCGGTGATCACCAGCAGCGGGGCATCTTCGGCCAGGCGCGCCAGGGCCAGGGCGGTAGCGCTTCCCTGGGGGGCCTGCCAGTAGAGGGTGTCGCGCACGCCTTCGGGGCGCGGTGGATCCAGCGGCGAGAAGTTGGGCATGGTCACGTCGGTCGGCTGTCGACGGGGCAGGGCCCGCCAGTGTCCTGGATGGAGTGGATGGACGCATGATACCAGATCCGTTCCGGTCGCCGACCTGTAGTCGGCCGGGGCCTTCCTGTAATGCGGCTACAGCGGCTGCGACCATCCTGCGATTGACCCCGGCGGCGGGCTCCGGATAATGGCGGCACCCTTCAACCCCAGAGTGAGGCCGCACGTGAGTCAGCAACCCTCCGATATTGTCTTCCAGGAATGGCACGACAACCAGGCGCTTGCCGAGCAGATGATCCCGATGATCGGTAGGCTCTACCGTCATAACAACGTGGTCACCACCCTCTACGGTCGGTCGCTCTTCAATCGCAGCGTCATCCGCATCCTGAAGGACCACCGCTACGTGCGCAAGGTCGAGGGGACCGAGCTCTCCGTGCAGGATACCTTCCCGCTGGTCCAGGCGATGATCGAGCTCGACCTGGCTCCGGCCCACGTGGATGTCGGCAAGCTGGGCGTCGCCTTCAAGAAGCAGGGCGGCGGTGACGCCGCGGCGTTCCTGCGCCGCGAGCTGGCCGAGATCGTCGACAAGCGCGATACCAGCGGCAGCAATGGCGAGCCCAAGGACGTGGTGCTCTACGGCTTCGGCCGCATCGGCCGTATCCTGGCCCGAGTACTGGTCGAGAAGGCCGGCGGCGGCAACCTGCTGCGCCTGCGCGCCATTGTGGTGCGCGGCCGCGGCGACATCGCCAAGGACCTCGAGAAGCGCGCCAGCCTGCTGCGTCGCGACTCCGTGCACGGTCCCTTCAACGGCACCATCAGCGTCGACGTGGAAGCGCGGACCCTCACCGCCAACGGCAACGTCATCCAGGTGATCTACGCCGACTCGCCCGCCGAGGTCGACTACACCGCCTACGGCATCGATAACGCCGTGGTGGTCGACAACACCGGCATCTGGCGCGACGAGGCCGGCCTCGGCCAGCATCTCGAGTGCAAGGGCGCCTCCAAGGCCCTGCTCACCGCGCCGGGCAAGGGCGACATCAAGAACATCGTCTTCGGCATCAATGACGCCGACCTGACCGCTGATGACCGCATCATCTCCGCGGCGTCGTGCACCACCAATGCCATCGTGCCGGTGCTCAAGGTGCTCAACGACGAGTTCGGCGTCGAGCACGGTCACGTCGAGACGGTGCACGCCTACACCAACGACCAGAACCTGATCGACAACTACCACAAGGGCGACCGGCGCGGCCGCAGCGCGCCGCTCAACATGGTGCTCACCGAGACCGGTGCCGCCAAGGCGGTGGCCAAGGCGCTGCCGGAGTTCGCCGGCAAGCTGACCGGCAACGCCATCCGCGTGCCGACGCCCAACGTCTCCATGGCGATCCTCAACCTGCGCCTGGAGAAGGAGACCGACGCCGAGGCCCTCAACGACTTCCTGCGTCGCATGTCCCTGGACTCCCCCTTCCAGAAGCAGATCGACTTCGTCGACTCCCCGGAAGTGGTCTCCACCGACTTCGTCGGCAACCGCCACGCGGGCATCGTCGATGCCAAGGCGACCATCGCCAACGGCAAGAACGCGGTGCTCTACGTCTGGTACGACAACGAGTTCGGCTATAGCTGTCAGGTAGTACGCATCCTGCAGCAGATGTCCAACGTGCATTTCCTCAAGCTGCCCCGCGCCGGCGCCTGAAGCATGCCTCGGGCCGAACCGGGCCCGGCGTAAGACCCGACCCCCTGCCGGAGCCGCTCCGGCAGGGGGTTTTGCGTTGTGCGGAGGGCGGTCTGTCCGGCTGCGACAATTCCTCACTTGCCATGGATCGCACCTTGCGACCTTCGCTCAGGTGGTCATTGTCCGGCCTTGTCTTTATAATACGGGGGATTTTTCGGGGTGGTCCGGGCCTGGCTCGGACCCGACTGGCAACGTACTGACACTACAAGAATTCGAACCCATTCGAACCCCTTTCCTTCATCTATCCGATCCATCAACTGGGCGAGACTATGATCGAAGTCAAGAAAGGCCTGGATCTCCCCATCGCGGGGGTGCCCGAGCAGCGCATCGAGGATGCGCGGCCGGTGCGCCACGTGGCGGTCCTGGGTACCGACTATGTCGGCATGAAGCCGACCATGGAGGTCAAGGAGGGAGACAAGGTCAAGCTGGGCCAGCTGCTCTTCACCGACAAGAAGATTGACGGCGTGCGCTTCACCGCGCCCGCCGCCGGTGAAGTGGTGGCGATCAACCGCGGCGAGAAGCGTCGTCTGCTCTCGGTGGTCATCAAGGTCGACGAGACCGAGGAAGCCGTCGAGTTCAAGGCTCACGGCCGTGACAAGCTCGAGGGCCTGGAGCGTCAGACAGTGGTCGACCAGCTGGTCGAGTCCGGCCTCTGGACCGCGCTGCGCACCCGTCCCTACTCGCGGACGCCGGCCCTGGATGCCACCCCGGCCGACATCTTTGTCACCGCGGTGGATACCCATCCGCTGAGTCCGGATCCCGCCGAGATCATCAGCGCGCAGTCCGCGGCCTTCGAAGACGGCCTCAAGGTGCTGGCGCGGCTCACCGAGGGCAGCGTGTACCTCTGTACGGCGCCGGACGCGCAAGTCCCCGGCGGAGACGTCAAGGGCGTGCAGGTCGAGCAGTTCGGCGGCCCGCATCCGGCCGGTCTGGTGGGCACCCACATCCACTACCTCTCGCCCGTGGCGCTGCACAAGAGCGTGTGGCACATCGGCTATCAGGACGTCATCGCTTTCGGCAAGCTGTTCGCCGAGGGCAAGCTGGACGTGAGCCGCGTTGTCGCCGTGGGCGGCCCCCGCGCCGAGAAGCCGCGCCTGCTGCGCACCCGGGTCGGTGCCAGCACGGAGGAACTGCTGGCCGGCGAAGTGGTCGACACTGAGGGCACCCGCGTGATCTCCGGCTCGGTCTTCTCCGGTTTCGCCTGTGAGGGCAGCCTGCGCTACCTGGGCCGCTTTCACCACCAGTTCAGCCTGCTCGAAGAGGGCAACAAGCGGGTCTGGATGGGCTGGCTGTCTCCGGGCAAGGATCGCCACTCGGTGATGGGCATCTACCTGTCCAAGATCACCGGCCTGAAGGACTACGCGCCGACCACCTCCACCAACGGCTCCGAGCGTGCCATGGTGCCGGTGGGCGCCTACGAAACCGTCATGCCGCTGGATATCCTCCCGACGCAGCTGCTGCGCTCGCTGATCGTCGGTGATATCGAGACCGCCATGGATCTGGGCTGTCTGGAGCTGGATGAGGAAGACCTGGCCCTGTGCACCTATGTGTGTCCGGGGAAGTACGAATACGGTCCTATCCTGCGTGACAACCTGACCACGATCGAGAAAGAGGCCTGATCATGGCGATTCGACAGACACTCGATAATCTCGAGCCGCACTTCCACAAGGGTGGTAAGTACGAGAAGTTCTACCCCCTCTACGAGGCGGTCGACACTATCTTCTACTCGCCGCCCAGCGTGGCCAAGACCACTGCCCACGTGCGTGACGGCGTGGACCTCAAGCGGATCATGATCACCGTCTGGATGTGTACCTTCCCGGCGATGTTCTTCGGCATGTGGGCCGCCGGCTGGCAGGCCAACACCGCCATCGCCGACGGCTACGCCTCCATGGCGGGCTGGCGCGAGGCGATCATGATGACCCTGGCCTCCGGCCACGATCCGGGCAGCCTGTGGTCCAACTTCGTGCTCGGCGCCACCTACTTCCTGCCCATCTACCTGGTGACCTTTGCGGTCGGTGGTTTCTGGGAAGTGCTGTTTGCCGTCAAGCGCGGCCACGAGGTCAACGAGGGCTTCTTCGTCACCTCCGTGCTCTACGCGCTGATCCTGCCGGCGACCATTCCGCTGTGGCAGGTGGCCCTGGGTATCACCTTCGGCATCGTGATCGGCAAGGAGATCTTCGGCGGTACCGGCAAGAACTTCCTCAACCCGGCGCTGACCGGCCGTGCCTTCCTGTACTTCGCCTATCCGGCGCAGATCTCCGGTGACGCGGTCTGGGTGGCAGCCGATGGCTATACCGGCGCGACCGCGCTGTCGCTGGCCTTCCAGGACGGCATGGCGGCTCTGACCAGCACCTACAGCTGGTGGGACGCCTTCCTGGGCTTCATCCCCGGCTCCATGGGTGAGGTGTCGACGCTGGCCATCTTCATCGGTGCGGCGGTACTGCTGTGGACGAAGATCGCCTCGTGGCGAATCATGCTCGGGGTCTTCCTCGGCATGGTGCTGACCAGCACGCTGTTCAACCTGATCGGCTCCGACTCCAACCCGATGTTCGCCATGCCCTGGTACTGGCACCTGGTGATCGGCGGCTTCGCCTTCGGCATGGTGTTCATGGCCACCGATCCGGTGTCCGCCGCCATGACCAACAACGGTCGCCTGCTGTTCGGCGCCCTGATCGGCGTGATGACCGTGCTGATTCGCGTGGTGAACCCGGCCTTCCCCGAGGGCATCATGCTGGCGATCCTCTTTGCGAACCTGTTCGCGCCGCTCATCGATCATTTCTTTGTTCAGGCCAACATCAAGCGCCGTAAGCAGCGCACCGGTGCAATGGCCGAGGAGACTGCCTGATGGCACAGAGCAACAACTCCATCAAGAAGATCCTGACGGTGGCGTTCGCACTCTGTATCGTGTGTTCTGTCGTCGTCTCCACCGCCGCGGTGGCGCTGCGCCCCATGCAGCAGCTCAACCAGGAGCTGGACCGCAAGGCCAACGTGCTGCGCGTGGCCAACCTTTATGAGAGCGGCATGGACATCGAGGCGGCCTTCGGCGAGATCACGCCCCGCGTGGTCAACCTGGAGACCGGCGAGTACTCCGACAGCCACGATGCGGATACCTTCGACGGCTTCGCCGTGCGCCGCGATCCCGCGCAGTCTCGCTCGCTCTCCGGCGAGCCCGACCCGGCGGGTCTCTCCCGCGTCGAGCAGTACGCTACCGTCTATCTGGTCGGCGACTCCGAAGATCCCGAGCAGATCATCCTGCCCATCCGTGGCCAGGGGCTGTGGGGTCTGATGCGCGGCTTCCTCGCCGTGGAAGGCGACGGCAACACCATCGTCGGCATCACCTACTTCGAGCACAGCGAGACCCCCGGTCTCGGCGCCGAGGTCAACAACCCGCGCTGGCAGTCCCAGTGGGAGGGCAAGCGGATCTTCGATTCCGAAGGCGCTCTCAACCCTGCCATCCGCGTGGCCCGCGGCAGCGGCAGCGGCGACCATGAGGTCGATGGCCTTTCCGGTGCCACCCTGACCGCCAACGGCGTCACCAACATGCTGCAGTTCTGGCTTAGCCCGGAAGGTTTCGGCGAATACCTCGCCGGCTTCCGCAGCAGCGTCGACCCGGAAGACGCTCAGGACGCCGACGTCGAACTCGAAGCGGAAGGAGCCTGATCATGGCAGATGCATCCACCAAGGGCGTCCTGACGACGCCTCTGTTCAAGAACAACCCCATTGCGCTGCAGGTGCTCGGCATCTGCTCCGCGCTGGCGGTAACGACCAGCATGAGCGTATCGCTGGTCATGACCCTGGCGGTCATCTTTGTCTGTGCCTTCTCCAACCTGTTCGTGTCGCTGATCCGGCACCACATCCCCTCGTCCATCCGCATCATCGTGCAGATGACCATCATCGCCTCCCTGGTGATCGTGGTGGACCAGGTGCTGCGTGCCTTCGCCTACGAGATGTCTCAGCAGCTCTCGGTTTTCGTGGGCCTGATCATCACCAACTGCATCATCATGGGCCGCGCCGAAGGCTTCGCCATGCAGAACGGTCCCAAGATGTCGTTCATCGACGGTATCGGCAACGGTATCGGCTATGGCTTCATCCTGATGGCCGTCGGCTTCTTCCGCGAGCTGTTCGGCTCCGGCAGCGTCTTCGGCGTCACCATTCTGCAGCCCGTGCAGGATGGGGGCTGGTACGTCCCCAACGGCCTGATGCTGCTGCCGCCGTCGGCGTTCTTCATCATCGGTCTGATCATCTGGGTGATCCGCAGCTTCTACCCGGAGCAGATCGAGGAGAACGAGTTCCAGATGAAGCACAACACCGAACCGAAGGAGGCCGTGTAACATGGAACACTATCTGAGCCTGTTTGTGGCCTCGGTTTTCGTCGAGAACCTGGCCCTGGCATTCTTCCTGGGGATGTGCACCTTCCTGGCCGTGTCCAAGAAGGTCTCCGCGGCCTTCGGCCTGGGCATCGCCGTCATCGTGGTGCTGACCATTGCGGTGCCGGTCAACCAGGTGATCTACAACGTGCTGCTCTCCGAGGGCGCGCTCTCCTGGACCGGCATCAGCGGTGCCGAGAACATCGATCTCTCCTTCCTGGGCCTGCTCAGCTACATCGGCGTTATCGCCGCGCTGGTGCAGATCCTCGAGATGTTCCTCGACA
>PUOM01000206.1 GCA_003552795.1 Halomonas sp.
CTTCTCGATCGCCCTGATCATCGGCGTGGTGGCGGGGACCTTCTCCTCCATCTACGTGGCCGCGGCCCTGCTGATCGCCGTCAAGCTGCAGCGTGTGGACCTGATGCCGCCCAAGAAGGAGGATGCCGAGGCCGAGGAGGAGCTGCCCTGACAGCGGGAAGCTGTAAGCTGTAAGCTACTGATTAGAAAATTACTTTAAGTGAAAAAGCAAAACCCCACCGCTGTCAGGCGAGTGGGGTTTTCTTATGGCTTACGGCATAAAGCTTATGGCTCAGAAGTGCGGCTTGAGCTGCTGCACCAGGGCCTTGTAGAGGCGCGGGCCGGCGGCCATCAGCTGCCCTTCCACCTCGACCTTGGGCTGGCCGTCCGGGGTGCCCATCAGGGCCCCGGCCTCTTTCAGCAGCAGGCTGCCGACCTGCATGTCCTGCTCCTCCAGGCCCAGCACGAAGGCGGCATCGGCGCGGCCGGCGGCCAGTTCGGCCAGATCCAGCAGGCCGCTGCCCGAGGCGCGCTGCACCTCGATGACCGGGCCGAGCTGCTGCACCAGGGTCAGATAGGCCGGCAGGTGGCGCGGGCGCAGCCAGGTCTCGGGCAGGCCCATGGCGATGCGCGTGCCGCCCACGGCGTGGGTCTTGGGCACGCGGATGCGCTTGCCGTTGTGCTGGGCACCGCGGCCGCGACTGACCAGGTACTCGTCGTCGCTGAAGGGACAGATCACCACCGCATGCTCCGGACGGCCCTTGACCAGGCAGACCACCGACAGCGCGAAGCCGGAGGCGGCCACACCGAGGTTGGAGTAGCCGTGGAAGGGTTCGATCTTCCACAGAGTGTCGGCGCCCTCCCCCTCACCGGCGCGGTGGGGGGTAAAGCGGCCGACGACGCCGTGCTGGGGGTAGCCGCGGGAGAGCTGACGGACGATCAGCGCCTCGGCGTTGCGGGCGGCGTCTTCCAGCAGGCGATCGAGGTTGCTCTCTTCGTGGGCGTTCTCTATTCGCTCGCGAATGCGCAGGAACTGTTCGCCGGCGCTGCGCGCGGCGCGCAGCGCATATTGGACCATCGGATGCATGATCGGGCCTTGGGGAGTCGGTGGTGTTAAAGAACGAGGATGTTCACTGAAAACCGGAAACGGTTCATTGAAACGGTCGGCGCGAATCCTAGCAGACCCCGCCCGATTGCGCCACGCCGACCGCGCCGGGTGGCCACAACATGCTAGACTCATGCCCCCCGGGCCCACCGGCCCAGGCCCCTTTGGCCCAGCCCCCTCTGTTAGCCCCGTTTTTCGTCCCGTTTCTTCGCCCCAGGAAAGCCCACCATGCTCGACCGCATCCGCATCGTTCTGATCGGCACCAGCCACCCCGGCAATATCGGCGGCGTCGCCCGCGCCATGCACAACATGGGCCTCGCCGACCTGGCCCTGGTGGCACCCCGCTGCGTGCCGGTCACCGCCGACAGCGTATCGCGGGCTTCCGGGGCCGACCACCTGGTCAATGCCGCCCGGGTGGTGGAGACTCTGGAGGAGGCGGTGGCCGACTGCACCCTGGTGGTGGGCGCCAGCGCCCGTTCGCGTACCCTGCCCTGGCCGATGATCACGCCTCGCGAGCTGGGCGTGCGGCTCCCGAAGGAGCTGGCCGGTGAGGCCGCGCGCCTTGCCCTGGTGTTCGGCCGCGAGGACAGCGGCCTGACCAACGCCGAGCTCCAGCGCTGCCATGCCCACGTGCACATCCCCACCAACCCGGACTTCAGCTCCCTGAACCTGGCCGCCGCCGTGCAGGTGCTCGCCTACGAGTGCCGCCTGGCCTGGCTGGCCGGGCAGGAGACCCCCGACGAGGAGCCCGGCCAGCCGCTCGCCACCCACGAGGAGCTGGAGCACTACTTCGCCCACCTGGAGCGCACCCTGATCGCCATCGGCTTTCACGACCCGGCCATGCCGCGCCAGCTGATGGCCCGTTTGCGTCGCTTCACCCTCAGGGCGCGCCCGGAGCGCATGGAGCTCAATATCCTGCGCGGCATCCTCTCCGAGACCGACAAGCGGGTGCCGGGTCAGGGCGACGACAAGGACCACCGCCACGGGGAATAGCCCGTCGCTGGCCACCCTGACCGAACGGCAACAACGCCGCGCCTTGAAGGTCGCCGCCGGCGCCCCCAATAATGGGGGTCATCCCGGTGACCGACGGCCAAAGGCTCCGCTCTCCCCCTGCCACTCACGCCAAGGACCGCTGCATGTTTCAACGCCTGCGCGAGGACATCAACAGCGTTTTCGACCGCGACCCCGCGGCCCGCAACTTCCTGGAAGTGCTGACCAACTACCCGGGGCTGCACGCCCTGCTGATCCACCGGCTGAGCCATCGACTGTGGCGCCTCAACCTCAAGTGGCTGGCCCGCTCCCTTTCCACCTTTTCGCGCTGGCTGACCGGCGTGGAGATCCACCCCGGCGCCACCATCGGTCGACGCTTCTTCATCGATCACGGCATGGGGGTGGTGATCGGCGAGACCGCCGAGGTCGGTGACGACGTCACCCTCTATCAGGGCGTGACCCTGGGCGGCACCAGCTGGAAGGCGGGCAAGCGCCACCCCACCCTGGAGGATGGCGTCATCGTCGGCGCCGGCGCCAAGATCCTCGGCCCCTTCAACGTGGGCGCCGGGGCCAAGATCGGCTCCAATGCCGTGGTCACCAAGGAGGTACCCGCCGGCGCCACCGTGGTGGGCATCCCCGGCAAGATCGTCAAGCGCGCCGACCCCGATGCCGCCGAGATCCTGGAGGTGGACCCCGAGCGTCGCGAGGCGATGCGCCGCAAGTTCGGCTTCGACGCCTACGGCATCAGCGAAGACATGCCTGATCCCGTGGCGCGCTCCATCCAGGCCATGCTCGACCACATGCACGCGGTGGACGAGCGTATCGAGCGCATGTGCCAGACCCTGCGCAAGGTCGATGCCAGCTACCGCGACGGCCGACTGCCTGAGCTGCGCGACGAGGACTTCGCCGATATCCTCGACGACGCCGACGCCTGCGCCATGCCCGAGAAGGCCCCAGCGCCGAAGCCTGCTCCCGGCAAGGGTAGCGACGGACGCGGGGACAATGGTTGACCGTGACACTCGGTCTTTACCATAATGGGCGTCCTCCCGCGCTCAGCGGGGGAGTGCCCGTTCACCGACCGCCGACCCTTTCGGCGCCGAGGTCGCCATGCGCCTGACCACCAAGGGACGCTACGCCGTCACCGCCATGCTCGATCTGGCCATGCACGCCCGATCGGAACCGGTTTGCCTGGCCGACATTTCCAGGCGCCAGGAGATCTCGCTCTCCTACCTGGAACAGCTGTTCGCGCGGCTGCGCCGGGCCAAGCTGGTCGAGAGCGTGCGCGGCCCCGGCGGCGGCTATCTGCTGGCCCACGCGCCGGAGAGCATCTCGGTGGCCCGGGTCATCGACGCGGTGGACGAGTCGGTGGATGCGACCCGCTGCGGCGGCCTCTCCGACTGCCAGCAGGGCGATACCTGCCTGACTCACCACCTGTGGTGCGAGCTCTCCGAACAGATTCACGGCTTCCTGGAGGGCATCACCCTGGGCCAGCTCGCCGCCCGCCAGGAGGTTCAGCAGATCGCCGGACGCCAGCGCGGTCGTCTGAACGCCAGCAACATCTTCGCCTCGGCGCCCTGAGGGCGCCCCACCGAGCCCCACGACACCCGAGCCCATGAGCACACCCGTCTATCTCGACTATGCCGCCACCACGCCCGTCGACCCCCGCGTCGCCGAGCTGATGGGCCGCCACCTGACCCTCGATGGCATCTTCGCCAATCCCGCCTCGCGCAGCCATATGCTGGGCTGGCAGGCCGAGCAGGCGGTGGAGAACGCTCGCCGCCAGGTGGCCGACCTGATCGGTGCGGACCCCCGCGAGATCGTCTGGACCAGCGGCGCCACCGAGGCCAACAACCTGGCCCTGACCGGCTATCTGCGGGCCAACCGCCACCGCGGCCGCCACCTGGTAACCTCAAGCGTCGAGCACAAGGCGGTGGTGGATACCGCCAGGGCACTCGAGGCCGAGGGCTTCGACGTCAGCTGGCTCGCCCCGGACCGCGACGGGCGCGTCACCCCCGAGCAGCTTGAGCAGGCCATGCGCGAGGATACCGTGCTGGTGTCGCTGATGGCGGTGAACAACGAGCTGGGCGTGATACACGACCTGGCGGCGCTCTCCGAAGTGACCCACGCCGGTGGCGCCCTCTTCCATGTGGACGCTGCCCAGGCGGTGGGCCGTCTGGACCTCGACGTGAAGCGCCTGGGCATCGACCTGATGTCGCTCTCCGGCCACAAGGCCTATGGCCCCAAGGGCATCGGCGCCCTCTACGTGAAACGCCATCCCGATATCCGCCTGGAGGCGCTGATCCACGGCGGCGGCCACGAGCGCGGCATGCGCTCCGGCACTCTTGCCACCCACCAGATTGTCGGCATGGGCGAGGCCTTTGCCCTGGCCGGCGCCGAGGGCGAGGCCGATCAGGCGCACATTGCGACGCTGCGCGACCGGCTGCTCGAGGGCCTGTCGGACCTCGGCGGCATCCACTGCAACACCGCCGTCGAGGCGTCGGTGCCCAACATCCTCAACCTGGCCTTCGAGGGCGTCGACGGCGAATCGCTGCTGATGGCGCTGCGCGACATCGCCCTCTCCACCGGCTCCGCCTGCAACTCGGCGAGCGTCGAGCCGTCCTATGTACTGAAGGGCATCGGCGTCCCCCGGGCGCTGGCGCTGGCCTCATTGCGCTTCAGCTTCGGGCGTTTCACCACCGAGGCCGATATCGACACGGCGCTTGTCGCCCTGCGCCACGCCCTGACCGGGCTGCGCCGCCAGGCGATATGAGCCCGGCCACCGCCCTATACATCGTTCACAGGAGAGACCCATGGCGCACCTGAATATCACCACCGCCGCCGCAGACCAGATCCGCCGGGTGCTCGACGAGCGCGGGGAGGGCCTCGGCCTGCGCGTCTCGGTCAAGCCCAGCGGCTGCTCGGGCTACAGCTACGTTCTCGACTTCGCCGACGAAGCCGCCGACGACGACACCTGCTTCGAGGAGCACGGCGTCAAGGTCTTCGTCGCCCCCGAGGCGCTGGAGATGCTCGATGGCAGCGAGGTGGACTACGTCAACGAAGGGCTCAACCGCTTCTTCCGCTTCAACAATCCCAACGTCAAGGACGAGTGCGGGGGCGGCGAGAGCTTTACGGTCTGAGCCTTTCCGGTACGACGATTGTTCAACGCCGCCCCGGAGCGGTATAATCCGCCCCCGGCCGGCGCCCTCGGGCCGCCGCACGCGTTTCACACGACCCACCGCACCGCCCGCGCCTCCCGCCAGGAGGCGTCCGGGCGGCGTGGCGCTATCCATCGATACCCCCTACTGGAGACTCCTGCATGGCTACCCAGCGCACCCTGTCCATCATCAAGCCCGACGCCGTTGCCAAGAACGCCATCGGCGACATCATCGCCCGCTTCGAGCAGGCCGGCCTCCAGGTCGTCGCCGCCAAGATGCTGCACCTGGATGACGACAAGGCCGGCGGCTTCTACGCCGAGCACAAGGAGCGTCCCTTCTTCAAGGATCTGGTCGGCTTCATGACCTCCGGCCCGGTGGTGGTGCAGGTGCTCGAGGGCGAGGATGCCATCGCCAAGAACCGCGAGCTGATGGGCGCCACCAACCCCAAGGAAGCCGCGCCGGGCACCATCCGCGCCGACTTCGCCGAGACCATCGACGCCAACGCCGTGCACGGCTCCGACTCCCCCGAGTCCGCCGAGCGCGAGATCGCCTACTTCTTTGGTGCCGACGAGATCTGCCCGCGCTAAGTAAACACTGATTTATTGCTGCGCTCGATATCTTGGTCGCCGGCGGTGCTCGAAATCCTCACCTAGTACCGCATAGGCTCCGGTTTCTGCGCTCCGACGACGACCAACCTTTCTTCGCTCGCGACATAAATCAGCAGTTTCCTTATGGCAGCTCTACTCGGCTCAGCGGGGGCCCAAGCCCCCGCCACCTCCACCCCAGACCCGCTGACCGCCATGACCGCTGATACCGCACCCCAGAAGACCAACCTGCTCGGCATGTCCCGCGAGGAGATGGAAGCCTTCTTCCTCTCCGTCGGCGAGAAGAAATTCCGTGCCGCCCAGGTGATGAAGTGGATCCACCACGAGGGCTGTGACGACTTCGCGGCCATGACCAATCTCTCCAAGGCCCTGCGCGCCAAGCTCGCCGAGGTAGCCGAGATTCGCGGCCCCGGCGTGGTCTACGAGGGCACCTCCGGCGACGGCACCCGCAAGTGGGTGCTGGAGGTCGAGGACGGCAGCTATGTGGAAACCGTGCTGATCCCCGCCGACAACGGCAAGCGCCGCACCCTGTGCGTCTCCTCCCAGGTGGGCTGCTCGCTGGACTGCAGCTTCTGCTCCACCGGCAAGCAGGGGTTTCAGCGCAACCTGACCGCCGCCGAGATCATCGGTCAGGTATGGGTCGCCCAGCGCAGCGTGGGGCCGCGCAAGGATACCGCCAACCGCCCGGTCACCAACGTGGTGATGATGGGCATGGGCGAACCGCTGATGAACTACGACAACGTCGTGCCGGCCATGAAGCTGATGCTCGACGACAACGGCTACGGCCTCTCCAAGCGCCGCGTCACCCTCTCCACCTCCGGGGTGGTGCCGATGCTCGACAGGCTCGGCGACGAGCTCGACGTGAGCCTGGCCATCTCGCTGCACGCCGCCAACGACGAGCTGCGCACCGAGCTGGTGCCGCTCAATCGCAAGTACAACATCCGCGCCCTGCTGGACGCCTGCCACCGCTACCTGGCCAAGTGCGACGACACCCGCATGGTCACCATCGAGTACACGGTGATCAAGGACGTCAACGACCAGCAGGAGCACGCCCGCCAGCTCGCCGAGCTGCTCCGGGAGCTGCCCTGCAAGATCAACCTGATCCCCTTCAACCCCTTCCCCCACTCCGGCTACGAGAAGCCCTCCCGCAACCAGGTGGTGCGCTTCCAGCAGTGGCTCTACGAGCTGGGCTACACGGCGCCGATCCGCACCACGCGAGGCGACGATATCGATGCCGCCTGCGGCCAGCTGGTGGGACGGGTCAAGGATCGCACCAAGCGTCACGAACGTTACATCCAGTCGATCCAGATCGATGCCGACTGAGCGGGCCGGCCGCCTTGACTTCGACCGGGCACGACGCTTTGATGGTCAGGCTCTTGACCGCCCCGACCCGCCTGCCGTCGGCCTGCCGCCGCGAGAGGCCTCGTGTCGAACCTGGGGAGAACACCATGACGCGCCGTACATGCCTGCCGGGAACCTCTCGGCTGCCTACCCTGGCACTGCTGCTGAGTAGTCTCTGGCTGGCCGGCTGCGCTACCCAGCAGCAGGGGCTCGGCAACGGCGAGCGCGAGACCAGCCCGGCGGACGCCTGGACCCAGCTGGGAGTGGCCTACCTGGAGCGCGACAATCTGCAGCGCGCCATGAACGCCCTGGAGCGCGCCCTGCGGATCGCCCCCAACGACCCCGAAGCGCTGCAGGCCATGGCCCTGGCCTACCAGCGGCAGGGCGAGTACGAGCTGGCCGATGCAAGCTTCCAGCGCGCCCTGTCGGCGGACCGCCATTTCACCCGGGCGCGCAACAACTACGCGGCCTTCCTGTATGATCGTGGCCGCACTCGCGAGGCCTGCGAGCAGCTCGAACGGGCCTCCGGCGATGCTCAGTATTCGGCCAGGGCCCAGCTGTTTGCCAACCTGGGGCAGTGCCAGCGTGAGCTTGGCGATCTCGAGGCGGCTCGACAGAGCCTGGAGCGCGCCCAGAACCTCGACCCGCGCAGCCCTCGCAGCTACTTCACCCTGGCCGAGCTGGAGCATGCCGCCGGTAACCACGAGCGCGCTCAGGAACAGGTCGACGCCCTGATCCGACTGGCCGGTCCGAGCCCCGAGGCGCTGCGCCTGGCCCGGGAGATCGCCGAAGCCCGTGGCGACGACGCCACCGCGGCCTTCTATTCCGAACAATTGGACGGCCGACCCGGCACGCCCTGACCCAAGACTCTAGACGAAGGATGCTCAGCCATGAGCGACACCCAGACACCGGACCCTGCAGATACCGCCTTTTCTGCTTCACCGGGCGAACAGCTCAGGCAGGAGCGGGAGACCCAGGGCCTCTCGATCACCGAGGTGGCTGGCGCCCTCAACCTGCGCCCGGCGGTGATTCGCGGACTGGAGGAGGACAGCTACGAGGAGGTGCCGGTCGCCGCCTATCGGCGAGGCTATCTGCGCGCCTATGCCAACCTGCTGGGCATCGACGACCAGCCGGTTCTCGCCGCCTACCGCGCCCGCAGCGGCGGCGATGAGGCCGAGCGCAAGGTCAGCCCGGTGCAGGTCACCCGCCCACCGACGCGTCTTGGCACCTGGCTGTTCCGGCTGGTGACCCTGCTGGTCATCGCCGGGCTGATCGGCCTGACCCTGATGTGGTGGCAGAGCCGCGGCGGCAACGAGCCGCCGGGCGTCGGCGACAGCAGCCCGGTGGCCGTGGACGGCCTGGACGGCACCACCTCCACCATCTCCGAGCCCGAGGCCCCTGAGGTCGAGGCGCCCGGTGCGAGCCTGCCGCCGCTACCCGAGGAGGGCGAGGGTGAGGACATGGGCCTGGTGGAAGATCCCGCCGCCATGGCCGATGAGCCCGCCGAGGTCGACACCGATACTGCCGTTGCGCTGGCCGATACCGAGCCCGAGGGGGTCGACGAGGCCGCCGGCGAGGATACCGCCGCCGCGGAGGCCACCGACGATGAGGCCACCGTGGAGGAGGAAGCCACCGCCGCCGACCCGCGCCAGCTTGAGCTGACCTTCAACGAGCAGTCCTGGACCGAGATCTTCGATGCCAACAACGAGCGCATCCTGGTTGGCCTGCAGGAACCCGGCACCACCGCCAGCGTCGAAGGTGAACCGCCCTTCCGCCTGACCGTGGGCAACGCCACCGGCGTGGAGCTGATCTGGGCCGGCGACAGCGTCGACCTCGGCGCCCGCGCCGGCGCCAACAACGTCGCTCGTTTCACTCTGGGAGATTGATCCGTCACCATGCACGCCCCATCCCCCATCGTTCGTCGCAAGTCCCGCCAGATCCATGTCGGCCAGGTGCCGGTCGGTGGCGACGCCCCCATCTCGGTGCAGAGCATGACCAACACCGACACCCTGGACGTGGCCGCCACCGTGGCGCAGATTCGCCGCCTCGAGGAGGCCGGTGCCGATATCGTGCGCGTCTCCGTGCCCGACATGGACGCCGCCGAGGCCTTCGGCAGGATCAAGCGTGACGTCTCGGTCCCCCTGGTGGCCGACATTCACTTCGACTACAAGATCGCCCTGCGCGTCGCCGAGCTCGGCGTCGACTGCCTGCGCATCAACCCCGGCAATATCGGCCGTGAGGACCGGGTGCGCGCCGTGGTCTCGGCCGCCCGGGACAACGGCATCCCGATCCGCATCGGCGTCAACGCCGGCTCGCTGGAGAAGGACCTGCAGAAGAAATACGGCGAGCCCACCCCGGACGCCCTGGTCGAGTCCGCCATGCGCCACATCGACCACCTCGATCGCCTCGATTTCCAGGAGTACAAGGTCAGCGTCAAGGCCTCCGATGTGTTCATGGCGGTGGCCGCCTACCGCAAGCTGGCCGCCCTGATCGAACAGCCCCTGCACCTGGGGATCACCGAGGCGGGCGGGCTGCGCTCGGGGACCGTCAAGTCCTCCATCGGCCTCGGCCTTTTGCTGATGGACGGCATCGGCGACACCATCCGGGTGTCACTGGCCGCCGACCCGATCGAGGAGATCAAGGTCGGCTTCGACATGCTCAAGAGCCTGCGCCTGCGCGCCAAGGGCATCAATTTCATCGCCTGCCCCAGCTGCTCGCGCCAGAACTTCGACGTCATCGGCACCATGAATGCCCTGGAGGAGCGCCTCGAGGACGTCATGACGCCGCTGGATGTCTCGGTAATCGGCTGCGTGGTCAACGGCCCCGGCGAGGCCAAGGAGAGCGACATCGGCCTGACCGGGGGCTCGCCGGCCAACCTGGTCTACATCGACGGCAAGCCCGCCAGCAAGCTGCGCAACGACACCCTGGTCGACGACCTGGAGCGGCTGATCCGCGACAAGGTTCGCGAGAAGGAGCAGGCCGAGAAGGACATGATCGTCCGCGGCTGAATCGCAGCACGAAAGCGCCGCGGCGACCCATCAAGGAGCAAGCGTTGAGCAAGTCCGACAGTAGCAAGAAGAAGATCCAGGCCATTCGCGGCATGAACGACCTGCTGCCCGAGCACTCCCCCCTGTGGCAGTACTTCGAGGGCAAGGTGCGGTCGCTGCTGGCCCGCTACGGCTACGCCGAGATCCGCACCCCCATCGTCGAGCAGACCGCCCTGTTCGCGCGCTCAATCGGCGAAGTGACCGATATCGTCGAGAAGGAGATGTACACCTTCGAGGATCGCAACGGCGACAGCCTGACCCTGCGCCCCGAAGGCACGGCGAGCTGCGTGCGCGCGGCCATGGAGCACGGGCTGCTGCACAACCAGACCCAGCGACTCTGGTACCAGGGCCCGATGTTCCGCCACGAGCGCCCCCAGAAGGGCCGCTACCGCCAGTTCCATCAGGTGGGCGTGGAGACCTTCGGCCTCGAGGGCCCGGACATCGACGCCGAGGTGATCCTGCTCTCGGCGCGCCTGTGGCGCGAGCTGGGCCTGCTGGAGCAGGTCACCCTGGAGCTCAACTCCCTGGGCTCTGCCGAAGCGCGGGCCGCCTACCGCGACACCCTGGTGGCCTATTTCGAGCAGCACCATGACCGGCTCGACGAGGACTCCCGGCGCCGACTGACCAGCAACCCGCTGCGCATCCTGGACTCCAAGAACCCGGAGATGGCCGCGATGCTGGCCGATGCGCCGAAGCTGATCGACCATCTGGACGAGGAGTCCCGGGCGCACTTCGAGGCGCTCTGCGCCATGCTCGATGCCGCCGGCATCACCTACGAGATCAACCCGAGGCTGGTGCGCGGCCTGGACTACTACGGCCGCACCGTCTTCGAGTGGACCACCACCGCGCTGGGCAGCCAGGGCACGATATGCGCCGGCGGCCGCTACGATGGCCTGGTGGAGCAGCTCGGCGGCAAGCCGACCCCGGCGGTGGGCTTCGCCATGGGCATCGAGCGGCTGGTGCTGCTGCTCGAGACCCTCGAGCTGGTGCCGGATGCCGCCCGCGGCGAGCTCGACCTCTACCTGCTGCCCATGGATGACGCCGCCACCGGTGCCGCCCTGCAGCTGGGCGAACGGCTGCGCGGCGAGCTGCCCGGCCTGCGCGCCCAGCTGCACTGTGGCGGCGGCAGCTTCAAGAGTCGCCTCAAGAAGGCCGACAAGAGCGGTGCGCGGCTGGCCCTGCTGCTGGGCGAGAACGAGCTGAACCATGGCACCGCGACCCTGAAGTTCCTGCGCGAGGAGCGCGAACAGCAGAGCCTGGCCCAGGAAGCTCTGGCCGAAACCCTCACCGGGCTGCTGGGCAACCGGGACACCTGACCATCCGGGCGTCGGCGATGGCCCGGCGTCCACTGGAGCACGTCTTCCATAAGGCGCTCCATCGAAAGACAAGGAGGCCGCCCGTGGCGGAGCTGAGAACCGAAGAAGAACAGGTCGATGCGCTCAAGCGCTGGTGGAAGGAGAACGGCGTCTCGCTGATTGCCGGGGTGGCCCTGGCCGCCGCCGGCATCCTCGGCTGGAACGCCTGGCAGAACCATCAGGAGAACCAGGCCTCGGCCGCCTCCATGCGCTACCAGC
This sequence comes from Halomonas sp., assembly GCA_003552795.1. Taxonomy (GTDB): domain Bacteria; phylum Pseudomonadota; class Gammaproteobacteria; order Pseudomonadales; family Halomonadaceae; genus Halomonas. The sequence continues at coordinate 11,797 of PUOM01000206.1, forward strand.
ACCTGATCAACCTGACGGCCGGCGAGCTGGACGACGCGAGCATCGCCGAGGCCCGGGAGCTGGTGGTAGAGATCACCGACAATCACGGCCGCACCCTCTACGCCGACCTGGCACGGCTGCTCGATGCCCGCCTGGCGGTGGCCCAGGATGACCCGGCCGAGGCTCGCGCCGCCCTGGAGGCGGTGATCGATGCCAGCGGTCGCGACTACGTCAAGGGCCTGGCCCGCCTGCGCCTGGCGCGCCTGCAGATCGCCGACGGCGACGCCGAGACGGCCCTGGCCACCCTCGACGCCGGCGTGCCCGAGTCGCTGGCCGCCCAGCGCGCCGAGGTGCGCGGTGACGCCCATCACGCCCTGGGGAGCGACAGCGACGCCGGCGAGGCCTGGCGTGAGGCGCTGGAGCTGGCCGAGGCCCGCGACCAGTCGCTCTATGGCGTGCAGCTCAAGCTCGACAATCTGGGCCTTGGAGCCAACTCATGAAACCGACCTTTCTGATCGCCGCCGTAGCCGGACTGCTCGTGCTCACCGGCTGTGCTCGCAACCAGGTGGAGCCGCAGTATCCCCCCAAGGAGCTCGCAAGCTTCGAGGAGCGCACCGAACTCTCCAGCGTCTGGGGCCAGCGGGTCGGCCGCGGCCTGGGCCGTGCTACCTACCCGATCGCCCCCTTCCGGGATGGTGACACCCTGTTCGCCGCCGATGAGCGCGGCCGACTGGCCGCCTTTGATGCCGATGACGGCGATCGCCAGTGGCAGGTGGATCTCGAGGCGCCCGTCTCCAGCGGCCTGACCGCCGTGGCCGGCGATATCTACCTGGGCACCCGCGACGGTGAAGTGCTGGCCGTGAGCCAGCGCGACGGCAGCGTGCGCTGGCGCGCTCGCGTACCCAGCGAGGTTCTCGCCGCCCCGCAGCCCAACCAGCAGCTGCTGGTGGTGCAGAGCGTCGACGGCAGCGTGACCGCTCTGGACCGCGCCAGCGGCGAGGAGCGCTGGAGCTACACCGCCAGCCGCCCCTCGCTGACCCTGCGCGGTACCGGCACCCCCACGGTGATCGACCCGGTCACCTTCGCCGGCTTCGCCAACGGCCGCCTGGTCACTCTGGACAACCGCAGCGGCCAGCCGCTGTGGGAGCAGCGCGTTGCCGTGCCCCAGGGCCGCAGCGACATCGAACGCCTGGTGGATCTGGCCGCACAGCCGGTGCTCACCCCGGACGGCCGTCTCTTCGTCTCCAGCTTCAACGGCCGCCTGATGGCCCTGGAAGCCACCCGCGGCGAGCCGCTGTGGGCCATCGACTTCTCCAGCTTCCACACGCCGCTTGTGGTCGGTGACTTCCTGTTCGCCGTCAACGAGGCGGGCCATGTCCACGCCCTGGATGCCAACAGCGGCGAGGAGGTGTGGCGCAATACCGACCTGGAGGGTCGCAGCATCACCGCCCCGGCCTTCGCCGACGGCCATCTGGTGTTCGGCGACTACGAGGGCTATCTGCACCTGATCGACGCACGCAGCGGCGAGATCGTCGGCCGTGAGCGGGTCGACCGCTCCGGCATCAGCCTCCGCCCGATCACCGAAGGCAGCCGCATCCATGTGCTCGCCAACGACGGCAGCCTAGAGACCCTGGACATCCAATGACACCCGTGATCGCCCTGGTCGGCCGCCCCAACGTGGGCAAGTCGACCCTGTTCAACCGCCTGACCCGCTCCCGGGACGCCCTGGTGGCCGACTTTCCCGGCCTGACCCGCGACCGCAAGTACGGCAACGGCCTGCTCGGCGACAAGGCCTACACGGTGATCGACACCGGCGGCATCAGCGGCGACGAGGACGGCATCGACGCGGCCATGGCCGAGCAGTCGCTGGTCGCCATCGACGAGGCCGATATCGTGCTCTTCCTGGTCGACGCTCGGGCCGGCCTCAGCGTGGCCGACCAGGCCATTGCCAACCACCTGCGGGTCAATCAGAAGAAGACCTGGCTGGTGGTCAACAAGACCGACGGCCTGGACGAGGCCACCGCCACCGCCGAGTTCTGGGAGCTGGGTCTCGGCGAGCCGCGCCCCATCGCCGCCGCCCACGGCCGCAACGTCACCTCGCTGATCGACGAGGTGCTCGCGCCCTTCCCCGAGCGCGACGAGAGCATCCCGGCGGATACCGGCACCAAGGGCATCCGCATCGGCGTGATCGGTCGCCCCAACGTGGGCAAGTCGACCCTGGTCAACCGCCTGCTCGGCGAGGAGCGGGTGGTGGTCTACGACGAGGCCGGCACCACCCGCGACGCCATCGAGATTCCCTTCGAGCGTCGCGGCAAGCCCTATGTGCTGGTCGATACCGCCGGCGTCCGTCGGCGCAAGAACGTCCACGAGACGGCCGAGAAGTTCTCGATCATCAAGACCCTGGAGGCGATCAAGGAGTGCCATGTCGCCATCGTGGTGCTGGATGGCCGCTCGGGCCTGGTGGAACAGGACCTGCACCTGCTCGACTATGTGCTGACCAGCGGGCGCGCCCTGGTGCTGACGGTCAACAAGTGGGACGGCCTGGAGCACGACGCCAAGGAGAAGATGCGCAACGAGATCAAGCGCCGCCTGGGCTTTGCCGACTACGCCGACCTGCACTTCATCTCGGCGCTGCACGGCACCGGCGTGGGTGACCTCTACCCGTCACTGGAACGCGCCTTCGCCTCGGCCAACGCCCACTGGTCCACCAACCGACTGACCAGCATCCTTCAGGATGCGGTGGAGTCCCATCAGCCGCCCATGGTGCATGGCCGGCGGATCAAGCTGCGCATGGCCCACCAGGGTGGCGCCAATCCGCCCATCATCGTGGTCCACGGCAACCAGACCGGGTCGCTGCCCGAGGCCTACCGACGCTACCTGACCAACACCTTCCGCAAGGTGCTCAAGGTGCGCGGCACGCCGATGCGCTTCGAGTTCCGCTCCGGCAAGAACCCCTTCGACCCCATGGCCGATGCCAGCGACCGCGAGAAGGCCAAGAAGCGTGAGCTGGGACGCACCAAGGAGGCGCGCAACAGCCGTCGCCGCTGACCCCGCCCTAGCGCCGGCGCCCGACCCGCCTCCCGGTGGGTCGGGCGCCGGCGTTTTCGTCTGCTTTTTCGGCCGAAAACCGCCCCGCAGAATTCGCTTGACAGGAACATTGGCCGACCTTCCAATACGCCAGTTTTGCGCTGCAGCATTGCAGCGCTCCGGGCCCCGCCCACCCTGCCACTGGAGGCACCCCACGATGATGTCTCGTCGCGTTCCTGCCCGTTTCCGGCGCTGGCGCCTGCTCGCGCCGCTCTGCCTCTCCGCCCTGCTCGCCGGCTGCCTGGCACTGCCGCAGACCGGGCTCTTCGCCTTCCGCCTGGCGGTGACCTCGCTGGGGGTGGAGGAAGTGCGCATCGGCTCCTATGCCGTGGATGCCCGCTTCGACACCAGCGATATCATGTCGCTGGCGATGTCGAGTCTGGGGGCCGGCAGCCTGCCGGTGCAGGCGACCCTGGCCATGGGTCTGGGGCTGCCGACCGGCATGCCGCCGGTGGAGATGTCCGGCTTCCGCTGGACCCTGGACATGCCGGGTGCTGACCCGGTGAGCGGCAACTACAAGCAGGACGTCACCCTGACCTCGGGTGACGACGCCAACCTGCGCCTGCCGGTGGCCTTTGATCTGCTGGCCGGCGGCCGCGAGGGGCTCGGCCCCATGGTGGAGCTGGCCAGCCAGATGGCCCGCCAGGGCGAACTGCCCGCCGGCAGCGAGCTTGCCATCACGCCCGGCGACCTGCGCGGCCTGGGCATGACCCTGCCCGCCGGCCTGCTCACCCCCACCATCCGCCTGGGCGTCGGCGAGGACGGCAGGCTGATTCCGCGGGGCTGATATGCCCCACCCGCCGCGCTTCGCGCTTTGAGGAGGCTTGAGGTTACTGGTGGGAGATCGGCTCTGCCGGGCGAATGGCGCCGCAGGCGCCCTCGGCGGCATTGCTTGCGTCAGCGCATGCCGCCCAGGAGCCCTTCGGTCTCCCTTCGTCGAAGCGTCGAACCGCGAGAGAGCCCAGCTCCAGTGTGTACTTGACCTCAACAGGGGTTTACGCAAGTTTACCGAGCGAAACTTCCTACTTCCCGTGCAGGCGGCGGCGGCCCACCCACTGGGTGGCGAACTGCCAGGCGCCGCGGCCGCTGCGCCCGCCGCGCAGGGTGGCGAAGCGGATCGCCTCGGCGCGGGCCTCGGCATTCCAGTCCTGCCGCTTGCCCAGCTGGGTGACCCAGTGGCAGCACGCCTCCAGGTAGACATCCTGGTTGAAGGGGTGGAAGCCCAGCCACAGCCCGAAGCGGTCCGAGAGCGAGATCTTCTCCTCCACGGCATCGCCGTGGTGCAGCTCGTCGCCCACCAGCCTGGAGCCCTCGTTGTCGCTCATGGACTCCGGCAGCAGATGGCGGCGGTTGGAGGTGGCGTAGAGCAGCACGTTGGGCGGCGGGCCGGTCAGGGCGCCGTCCAGCACGCTCTTGAGCGCCTTGTAGGCGTCGTCGTGACCCTCGAAGGAGAGATCGTCGCAGTAGACCACGAAGCGCTGCTCATGATGGCGCAGCTGCTCCACCAGCATGGGCAGGCTGGCAGGGTCGTGGCGATCCACCTGCACCAGCCGCAGCCCCTCTCCGGCCAGAGAGTTGAGCAGGGCGCGGATCAGCGACGACTTGCCGCTGCCCCGGGAGCCCCACAGCAGCGCATGGTTGGCCGGCAGGCCCTGGAGGAAGGCCCGGGTGTTGTCCACCAGCGCCAGCTTCTGGCGCTCGATGCCCAGCAGGTCGTCCAGGCTCAGGGCGTCCCGGGGCGGCACCGGCAGCAGTCGCCCCCCCAGGCTGTGGCGCTGCCAGAGGGCGGCAATATCCCGCGACCAGTCAACCTCCTGGGGAGGCGGCGGCAGCCAGTGCTCCACGTGATCAAGCAGGTTGAGCAGGCGACGCGTCAGCTCGGGATCCATGGCAATCTCCTTCTCCGTATCGAGCGGTTGACCTTCCAGTCATTCCGGGTATCTTGTGGCGAACCCGAGGCCCCGTCCAGAGTCTGACCCCTCGGGACGACCGAGCCCGGTCAAAGGAGACCTGAACATGCGCTGGATCCACTGGCTTGCCATTGGCGCCTTGAGCCTCACCCTTACCGCCTGCGCGACCTCCCCGACCGGACGCCAGCAGCTGACGCTGGTGTCCGATGATCAGCTCAACCAGATGGGTGCCGAGGCCTTCGAGCAGTACCAGCAGGAGCTGCCCAAGGCCGATGCCGCCTCGCAGCGCTACGCCCAGTGCATCGCCGATGCCCTGATCGACGCCCTACCGGCCGAGCAGCAGCGCGCCCAGGACTGGCAGATCCGCGTTTTCGAGTCGGAGCAGGCCAACGCCTTCGCCCTGCCGGGCGGCTACATGGGGGTCAATACCGGCCTGCTGAGCATCGCCGAGACCCAGGGGCAGCTGGCAACGGTGATCGGCCACGAGATGGGGCACGTGCTGGCCCGCCATGCCAACGAGCGGGTCTCCACCCAGACCGCCACCCAGCTCGGCCTATCGGTGCTCTCCTCGGCGTCCGGCATGCAGGGCCCGGCCGGAGAGCAGATGATGGGGGCGCTCGGGCTCGGCGCCCAGTTCGGGGTCCTGCTGCCTTTCTCTCGGCGCCACGAGAGCGAGGCCGACGTGATCGGTCTGCGCCTGATGGCCGAGGCCGGCTTCGATCCGCGAGAAAGCGTCACCCTCTGGGAGAACATGCAGGCTGCCGGCGGCGGCGCCCAGCCCCCGACCTGGATGTCCACCCACCCGAGCCAGGGCCAGCGCATGGCCGGCCTGCAGGCCAACATGGACGATGCCCTGGAACGCTACGAGCAGGCCCGCCAGGCGGGGAGAACGCCCAACTGCCCGCGCCCCTAGGAACACACTGATTCACTGCTGCGCTCGATATCCCACTAACTTCTGGAAAGCGAATGCTGAAGCTTGGACTACTGCTGCTGATTGCCCCCTCTCTGCTGATGATGGGGGTCTACTTCTGGGAGCAGTCGGACGTACGCGCCTGCACTTACGCCGGCGGCCACTGGGACTATCTGGAAGGGGTATGCCGCGACACTCCCCAGCCCTTCGTCTCCCTGCTGGAGCGCTCCCCGCTGCTGGTCAACGGCGGCATGCTGCTGTCGGTGATCGGCCTGGCGCTCTGCATGGTGGGCTTTTATGTCGGCGGCAAGCGCTGAGCTGACAGCGACGCCCTGAGCGCCTCCAGCACCGGCCCGGTGTCGGGGCGCTTGCCGCGCCACTGGAAGAACGACTCGGCGGCCTGCTCGACAAGCATGCCCAGGCCGTCCACAGTGCGGGCGCCGCGCTCGGCGGCCCAGCCCAGGAAGACGGTGGGCTCGGCCCCGTACATCATGTCGTGGGCCGTGGCGCCCTCGGCGAACAGATCCTCGGGCAGCGGCGGAAGGTCCCCGGCCAGGCTGGCGCTGGTGCCGTTGATCACCAGATCGAAGGGGCCGGTCACCGCGTCGAAGCCGCCGCCGTCGATCTCGCCCAGATCGCGGAAGTCGGCGGCCAGCGCCTCGGCCTTGGCCGCCGTGCGGTTGGCCACACGCAGGCTCGCCGGCGCCTCGGCCAGCAGCGGCTCCAGCACGCCGCGCACGGCCCCGCCGGCGCCCAGCACCAGCACCCGCGCGCCGGCCAGTGTCACGCCGTGGCGCATGAGGTCGCGCACCAGGCCCACTCCGTCGGTGGTATCGCCGTATGTCGCGCCGTTGCCGCCGAGAATCAGGGTATTCACCGCTCCGGCCCGCCGCGCGCGCTGACTCAGGGTATCACTGAGAGCGAAGGCCTCCTCCTTGAAGGGCACGGTGACGTTGGCGCCGCGCCCACCCTCGGTCACGAAGCGCCGCCAGGCGCCGGCGAAGTCGTCCAGCGGGGCCTCGATGGCGGTGTAGTCGATGGCCTCGCCGGTCTGGGCCGCGAAGGCGGCGTGGATGGCCGGCGACTTCGAATGGGCCACCGGGTGGCCGAAGACACAGTAGCGGTCGGTCATGGTCGCTCCTTGATCAGTCATCGAGACCCGCCTCGCCCAGCCAGTCCCGGGGGCGCAGGTATTCCTCGTAAAGCAGCGCCTCGGGGCTGCCGGGCTCGGGCACCCAGCTGTACTCCCAGCGCGCCAGGGGCGGCATCGACATCAGGATCGACTCGGTGCGCCCGCCGCTCTGCAGTCCGAACAGGGTGCCGCGGTCCCACACCAGATTGAACTCCACGTAGCGCCCGCGCCGGTAGAGCTGGAAATCGCGCTCGCGCTCGCTCCAGGGCGTCTCCCGGCGGCGACGCACGATGGGCAGATAGGCCTCGAGGAAGGCGTCGCCCACGGCGCGCTGGAAGGCGAAACAGGTCTCGAACTCGCCCTCGTTGAGGTCATCGAAGAAGAGCCCGCCCACGCCGCGGGTCTCATCGCGATGCTTGAGATAGAAGTAGTCGTCGCACCAGGCCTTGTAGCGCGGATAGACGTCGTCGCCGAAGGGCGCGCAGGCATCCCGGGCGACCCGGTGCCAGTGCGTCACGTCCTCGCGCACCGGGTAGAAGGGGGTCAGGTCGAAGCCACCGCCGAACCACCAGACGGGCGCCTCTCCGGGCTTCTCGGCGATAAGGAAGCGCACGTTGCCGTGGCTGGTGGGCACATGGGGGTTCTCCGGGTGCAGCACCCAGGAGACGCCCACCGCATGGAAGCTGCGTCCGGCCAGTTCCGGGCGAGCCGCGGTGGCCGAAGGCGGCAGGCGCTCGCCGAAGACGTGGGAGAAGTTGACGCCGCCCTTCTCGAACACGCGGCCGTGCTCGATCACCCGGGAGCGCCCACCGCCGCCTTCGGGGCGCTCCCAGGCATCTTCCCGGAAGCCGGCACCGCCATCCTCGGCGGCCAGGCCTGCGCAGAGGCGTTCCTGAAGGTCGAGCAGGTAGGTCTTGACGTCGTCGAGTCGGGCGTGGGCCAAGGCGATCTCCTCGAAGCCAGGCAAGTGAATATCGGCAATCAGGCGCGCATCAGCTGGCCGGTGACCAGATCGCGGATGGTGCTGGGGCGTTCGAGGCCGCCGAGCTCACCCTCGACGATGGCATCGAGCTCATCGGCGAAGGTGGCGCGCACCTCGGCGGCGCTAACGGCGGGAGGCTCGCTGGCCCGGTTGGCCGACGTGGAGACGACGGGACCACCGAAGGCCTCGCAGAGCTCGGCGACCAGGGGGTGGGCGCTGACCCGCAGCGCCACCTTGTCGTGGCCGCCGCGGACCAGGCCGTGGCTGCGACCGTTGTGGGGCACCAGCCAGGTGTTGGGTCCCGGCCAGCTGGCCGCCAGAGGAGCGTGCAGCTCGATGGGCAGCCCCTCGAGCCAGGGCGCGAACTGCTCGATGCGACCGGCCACCAGGATGACGCCCTTGGCGGGATCGCGCTGCTTGAGCCGCAGCAGCCGAGCCAGAGCCTCGTCGTTATCCGGGTCGCAGCCCAGCCCCCACACCGCCTCGGTGGGATAGGCGATCACCCCTCCCCGACGCAGGGCGGCAACGGCGTGCGCGATCTGGCTGGCCTGACTCATGGGGACTCCTCGGCGATGGACACGGCTGGGTGCATGAATGCGCTGCATTCTATCACGCCCCCGAGAGCCGCACCCAGCCGCCCGCGACCTGGGCCACCCGCCCCTCCAGCTCGAGTTCCAGCAGGCGCCGCTGGCACTCGGCGATGCCCAGCCCCGAGAGCCCCACCAGGGTATCCACCGGCGTTGGCTGGCCGCTCAGCCAGCGCAACAGCGGATCGCCGGACGCCCCCTCGTCCTCGGCGGGTGCCTGGTCGGGAGGCGCCGGAACGCGCGATGCGGGCAACCACTGGGCCAGCTCAGACACGATATCATCGACGTCGCGCACCAGCGCGGCCCCGTCGCGGATCAGCCGCAGGCAGCCCAGGGCCTGGGGGTTGTGGATGGAGCCCGGCAGCGCAAACACCTCGCGCCCCTGCTCGCCAGCCAGGCGGGCGCTGACCAGGGAGCCGCTGCGCTCGGCCGCCTCCACCACCAGCACGCCGAAGGCGAGGCCGGTAACGATACGGTTGCGACGCGGAAAGAAGGCCGCCCGGGCCGGCGTGCCGGGCGGGTGCTCGGAAACCAGCAGACCGCCGGGGGCGCGCAGGCGCGCGTGCAGTCGATGATGACGCGGCGGGTAGACCACATCGACGCCGCAGCCGAGCACCGCCACGCTTGCGCCACCGGCGTCCAGCGCCGCCTGCTGAGCGGCGGCGTCGATGCCCAGCGCCATGCCGCTGACCACGCACCAGCCGCGCCCGGCCAGCTCCCGGGCGAAAGCGGCGGCGTTGGTGAGCCCCTCCCGGGTGGCGCGCCGGGCGCCCACCATGGCAAGGCGTGGCGGCGCCAGCGCGGCCAGATCGCCCCAGGCCCACAGCAGCGGCGGCGGGTCGGGGATCTCGGCGAGCAGAGCGGGCCACCGGGGGTGGCCGGGGTGGAGCAGATGCCGATCGGGGGCCGCAGCGAGCCACGCCTCGGCCCGGGCAATATCGTCACCGAGCGGACTGCGAGCGGGGTGATCCAGCCACAGGCGCAGCGCCGTGGCGGCTTCCCGGGGCAGCAGCGCCAGCCAGCCGTGGGGCCAGGCCGGCGCCCTGACGGCCAGCTCGGCCAGCCGCGCGGCGCCCAGACCGGGCAGCCGGGAGAGGGCCAGCCACTCCCGAGCACCGAGCCGCCGGCCAGTCATGGCACCGCCTCAGCGCCGGGCAGCGCCAGGAGCGCGCTCGGGAGAATGCACGCGATCACCCACCGAGAGCATGCGGCTGGCCTCCATCACCAGGGCATAGCTCATCTTGTCGTAGGGCCGGAAGACCATCACCATCCCGGCGTTCTCGCCGGGCAGGCGCAGGGATTCATCGGTACGAGGATCGCTGACCGTCTCCCCCTGCTGCTCGACCATCAGCACGTGCCCCGGCTCGAGGCCATCTCGGCGTCCGCGATCCAGGGCGATGACCTGCAGGCGACCGATGAACTGCACGCCCCCCGGCACCGCCAGGATAGTCCCCTCCATCTCGCGCTCCGGCGCACGGGGATAGAACTCGGTCACCAGATTGCGCGCCTCCAGCGGCAGCACGATGTCATTGTTGCGCACCTCCTGACGCGCGGAGGTCACCTCCAGAATCACGATCTCCCCCTCCTGGCGCTCGCGGCGCGCCTGGCCAACGCTCTCCAGCTCCAGGCCCAGCAGCTCACCGCTGGCCGGATCGAGGAAGCGCTCGCCGACCCGATAGAAGCCAACCCGGCCGCTGCCTTCCACCTCGCCACGGGCATAGAGGCGATCGCCCAGGCCGCTCATCAGGCGGCGGTCGTCGCCGCCCACCACATAGGCCAGCTCGTCGAGGGAGTCGGGGTCGTCGACGATGCGGTGGTCGCGCAGGAAGTGGCGGATCGCCTCGAGGGGAATCGGCTCGATGGCCTCGCGATGGGGAAGGGTGCGCATCTCGGGGGAGAGCCGCACCTCGTTTCGGCCCCGCTCCAGCCCCAGGCAGGCACGACCACCGCAGTCGTGGAGATAGATGACGTCGCCCGGGTAGATCAGATCCGGGTTGCGAATCTGGGGGTTGACCTGCCATACCTCGGGCCACTGCCAGGGGTGACGCAGGAAGCGGCCGGCGATATCCCAGAGGGTGTCACCGGACGCCACCGTATAGCGATCCGGCGCATCGCCGCGCAGGCCACCTTCCCAGGATAGCCCTTGTGCCCGGACATCGCCGAGGCCGCCAAGCGCCAGCAATACGCCCAGCAGCAGCGCCGCCCTGCCCGGCCAGCGGCGCGGCACCGCCCCCTCTTGCAGCATTTTCATCCCTGCGTCCCCGCATCTGCCCGACACGCGGCGTTCTCATCGAACCCGGCCGCCATGCTATAGTCAGAGGTTATTGATGTGATGCGCGCCCCGCGGTTTCCGTGCAGAACACGCCCCTCTAGAATAGAGTCATTCCGTGAATGACAGCATAACGGTGGAACCAACGCCATGGCCAAATTACCGATCCTCGAATTCCCCGACGAGCGGCTGCGCACTCGGGCGGCACCGGTGGAGACGGTCGACGACGAGGTCCGCCAGCTGGTCGACGACATGCTCGAGACCATGTATGCCGCCCGCGGCATCGGGCTGGCCGCGACCCAGGTCGATGTGCACCGCCGAGTCATCGTGATGGACACCAGCGACGACCAGTCTCGCCCGCTGGTATTGATCAACCCCGAATACACCCCCATCGGCGAGGAGCGCGATCTGCTCTCGGAAGGCTGTCTGTCGATTCCCGAGTACTATGCCGAGGTGCCTCGAGCGCTCAGGGTCCATCTCAAGGCCCTGGGGCGCGACGGCAAGCCCTACGAGCTCGAGGCCGACGGCCTGCTGGCCCACTGCATCCAGCACGAGCACGACCACCTGGAAGGGGTGCTGTTCGTCGACTACCTCTCGCCGCTCAAGCGCGACCGGGTCATGAAGAAGATGCAGAAGCGTCACAAGCAGATGCAGAGCGCCTGACTCCCCGGCGTTTATCCTTTCGAAGGGCCGGTGCCACGCGCACCGGCCCTTCGTCGTTTGCGGCCGGCTCCGTTATCATTGGGGTCATCCACTCCCCGCCAGGCCCGATTCATGACCCGACCCCACGACTCTCGCCCCCTCAGCGTCATCTTCGCCGGCACGCCAGACTTCGCCGCCGAGAGCCTTCAGGCGCTGCTGGACAGTCGCCATCGCGTCATCGCCGTCTACACCCAGCCGGACCGCCCGGCGGGCCGCGGCCGCAGGCTGACGCCGAGCCCGGTCAAGCGCCTCGCCCTCGAGCATGAACTGCCGGTCCACCAGCCGGAGACGCTCAGGGCGCCCGAGGCCCAGGCCGAGCTCGGCGCCCTCGATGCCGACATCATGGTGGTGGTGGCCTATGGCCTGATCCTGCCCGGGGCGGTGCTGGAGACGCCACGGCTGGGCTGTCTCAACGTCCACGCCTCGCTGCTGCCCCGCTGGCGCGGCGCCGCCCCCATCCAGCGCGCCATCGAGGCCGGCGACGCCGAGAGCGGGGTGACCATCATGCAGATGGACGAGGGGCTCGACACCGGCGACATGCTGCTGACTCGGCGCACCCCGATCACCCCCGCCACCACCGGCGGCGAGCTTCACGACACCCTGGCCATTCTGGGCGGCGAGGCCATCGTCGAGGCGCTGGACGCCCTGGCCGGCCAGGGGCTGCCCGCCACCCCCCAGCCCGAGACGGGGGTCACCTACGCCGCCAAGCTCTCCAAGGCCGAGGCCGAACTGGACTTCCGCGAGCCCGCCGCGACCCTGGCCGCCCGGGTCCGCGCCTTCAACCCCTGGCCGGTGGCCTGGTGCGCCCAGGGCAGTGACCGCCTGCGCCTGCTGATGGCCGAGGCGAGTGAGCTAAGCGGCGGCGAGGCCCCCGCCGCTCCCGGTACCCTGCTCGAGCATGACTCGGGTGCCCTGCGCATCGCCTGCGGCCCCGAAGGCGACCAGGTGCTGCGCGTGACCCGGGCCCAGCTGCCCGGGGGCAAGGCGCTACCGGTGAGCGAGCTGCTGCGCGCTCGGGCCGAACGTTTCGCCACGGGCCTGCTCCTGGGCCGTCACGACAAGGAGGCCTCCGCATGAGCCAAGCCACCGACCCCTCTTCCCGCAAGCCACGCCAGCGCCAGCGCCAGCGCGGCCTGGAAAATGACGGTGGCCTGGCGGTTCGCGCCGCCGCCGCCCGCGCCCTGGTCCCGGTGATTACCGGCAAGGGGTCGCTCACCGGCCTCGACGACCACCAGGTGGTGGCCCGCGACCGCGCCCTCTTCAAGGCGCTCTGCTACGGCACCTGCCGCACCCTGCCGCGCCTCGAGGCGCTGGCGGCGAAGCTGCTGGCCAAGCCCCTCAAGGTACGCGATGCCGACGTCCAGGCGCTGCTGCTGCTGGGCATCCATCAGCTGCTCTATCTGCGCATTCCGGCCCACGCCGCGGTCGGCGAAACCGCCGGTGCGGCCCGCCTGCTCGGCAAGGAGTGGGCCACCCGGGTGCTCAACGGCTGCCTGCGCCGCCTGCAGCGGGAAGCCGCCGCGCTCCAGGCCGAGGTGGACAAGGACCCGGCGGTGGCGCTGCTGCACCCGAAATGGCTGCTCAAGTCGCTTCGCCAGGCCTGGCCCGACGACTGGCGTGCCGTCTGCGAGGCCAACAACCTGCCCGGCCCCATGACCCTGCGCGTCAATCGTCGCCACGGCGACCGCGAGGCCTACATGGACCGGCTGGCCGCCGCCGGCATCCAGGCGCGGCTCTGTCTGCACGCCCCGGACGGCATCACCCTGGAGACGCCCTGCGACGTCCAGCTGCTGCCGGGCTTTGCCGAGGGCGACGTCAGCGTCCAGGACGAGGCCGCCCAGCTCACCAGCGTACTGCTCGGTCCGGCCCTGGCGCCGCGTCCCGGCGCCCGGGTGCTGGATGCCTGCTGCGCCCCGGGGGGCAAGACCGGACACCTGCTGGAACTGCTGGACGTCGACGTGCATGCCGTGGACAGCGATGCCGAACGCCTGGCCCGAGTCGAGGACTCACTGAGCCGGCTGGGCCTCGCGGCGCGCCTGGAGCATGGCGACGCCACCGCCCGGGACTGGTGGGACGGCGCCCCCTTCGACGCCATCCTGCTCGACGCACCCTGCTCTGGCAGCGGCGTGATTCGCCGCCATCCCGATATCAAGCGCCTGCGTCGACCCTCCGACATTCCGGCCCTGGCCACCCTCCAGGCGAAGATGCTCGACAATCTCTGGCCGCTGCTGCGCCCCGGCGGCACACTGCTCTACGCCACCTGCTCGGTACTGCCCGAGGAGAACAGCGAGCAGATCGATGCCTTCCTGGCACGCACCCCGGACGCCGAGATCACCACTCCCACCGACGTGGCCTGGGGGCGTCCCGCCGGCGCCGGCCGCCAGCTGCTGCCGGAGAACGACAGCCACGACGGTTTCTTCTATGCCAGACTGAAGAGACGGCCGCGCTAAGCGGTCGACCACCCTCAGCAAAGGAGGCAGCATGAGTACCCATATCTACAAGCATATCGAGCTGACCGGGTCCTCCGAGAACAGCATCGAGGAAGCGATCCAGAACGCCATCACCAAGGCCAGCGAGAGCCTGCACGGCATGCGCTGGTTCGAGGTCACCGACACCCGCGGCCACCTGGAACATGGCCGGGTGGCCCACTGGCAGGTCACCATCAAGGTGGGCTTCACCCTCGACTGATGGCAGGCTGTCCTTCTCCCGGCGGCTGGTTTAGGCTTGCCGCTACCATGTTGCGGCGCACAAGGTGCGCCGCACTCGCTGGAAGCGGACATAAGACTCCATGAAGATCATCATCCTCGGCGCCGGCCAGGTCGGCGGCACCCTGGCCGAACACCTGGCCCGGGAGGAGAACGACATCACCGTCATCGATACCGACGGTGACAAGCTGCGCGAACTGCATACCAAGCTCGACATTCGCACCGTGGTGGGGCCCGGCTCCTACCCCATGGTGCTGCGCCAGGCCGGCTGCGAGGATGCCGACATGCTGATCGCGGTGACCAGTCAGGACGAGGTCAACATGGTCGCCTGCCAGGTCGCCCACACCCTCTTCCGTACCCCTACCAAGATCGCCCGGGTGCGCGCCACCGCCTACCTGACCCGCAAGGGGCTCTTCGCCCACGAAGCGGTGCCCATCGACGTGCTGATCAGCCCCGAGCAGGTGGTCACCGACCACATTCGCCGACTGATCGAGCATCCGGGTGCGCTGCAGGTGCTGGAATTCGCCGGCGGCCTGGCGCAGCTGGTGGCGGTCAAGGCGATCTACGGCGGTCCGCTGGTCGGCCAGGACCTGGCCTTCCTGCGCCGCCACATGCCCAGCGTGGACACCCGAGTGGCGGCCATCTACCGCCGCAACCGCCCGATCATCCCCCGCGGCGATACCGTCATCGAGGCCGACGACGAGGTGTTCTTCATCGCCGCCCGCCGCGATATCCGCGCGGTGATGAGCGAGCTGCGCCGCCTCGACCGCGACTTCCGCCGGGTGGTGATCGCCGGCGGTGGCAATATCGGCGAGCGCCTCGCCGAACACCTGGAGCACAGCCACCAGGTCAAGATCATCGAGCACAGCCTGGAGCGCTGCACGGTGCTCTCCGAACGCCTCGACCGCACCGTAGTGCTGCAGGGCAGCGCCACCAGCAAGCGGCTGCTCGAGGAAGAGAACATCGAGGATTGCGACATCTTCTGCGCGCTGACCAACGACGACGAGGTCAATATCATGTCGTCGATGCTGGCCAAGCGCATGGGCGCCAAGAAGGTGCTGACGCTGATCAACAACGCCGCCTACGTGGACCTGGTGCAGGGCGGCGAGATCGATATCGCCATCTCGCCCCAGCAGGCCACCATCGGCAGCCTGCTGACCCACGTTCGGCGCGGCGACATCGTCAACGTGCACTCGCTGCGTCGCGGTGCCGCCGAGGCCATCGAAGCGATCGCCCACGGCGATACCCAGTCGTCGAAGGTGGTGGGCCGTGCCATCGGCGAGATCGAGCTGCCCCGCGGCACTACCATCGGCGCCATCGTGCGCGGCAAGACGGTGCTGATCGCCCACGATGACGTGGTGGTGGAGTCCGGCGACCACGTGATCCTGTTCGTGATCGACAAGCGCCGACTCCGTGACGTGGAGCGGCTCTTCCAGGTCGGCCTGACCTTCTTCTGACGTGACGCTACCAGGGAGCAACGCGAGATGAGCCTGCGCATGATCCTGCGTATCCTGGGCCTGCTGCTGATGCTGTTCAGCCTCACCATGATGCCGCCGATCCTGATCTCGCTGCTGTTCGGCGACGGCCAGTGGAACGCCTTCGCGGTGGCCATCGGCATCACGGTGCTGACCGGCCTGGTGATGTTCCTGCCCAACCGGCGCGCCCGCAAGGAGCTGCGTACCCGGGACGGCTTCCTGATCGCCGCACTGTTCTGGAGCGTGCTGGCGCTGTTCGGCTCGCTGCCGCTGATGCTCGCCAGCGAATCGCCGCTCTCCATCACCGACGCGGTGTTCGAATCCTTCTCGGGGCTGACCACCACCGGTGCCACGGTGATCACCGGCATCGAGCACCTGCCCGAATCGATACGCTACTATCGCCAGCAGCTGCAGTGGCTGGGCGGCATGGGGATCGTGGTGCTGGCGGTGGCGATCCTGCCCACGCTGGGGGTTGGCGGCATGGCCCTCTATCGCACCGAGATCCCCGGGCCGCTCAAGGACTCCAAGCTCACCCCGCGCATCACCGAGACCGCCAAGGCGCTCTGGTACATCTACGCCGCCCTGACCGTCACCTGCATGCTGGCCTACATGGCCGCCGGCATGAACTGGTTCGACGCCCTCGGCCACAGCTTCTCCACCGTGGCCATCGGCGGCTTCTCCACCTACGACGCCAGCATCGGCCACTTCGACAGCGCCGTGATCGAGATGATCTGCGTCTTCTTCCTGATCGTCTCGGCGGTGAGCTTCAGCCTGCATTTCGTCGCCTGGCGCCAGCGCAGCATCACCCACTACTTCCAGGACCCCGAGGCGCGCTTCCTGCTGCTCTTCCTGCTGGGCCTGGCGGTGATCACCGTGGTCTCGCTGTGGCTCACCGAGACCTACGAGACCGAGCGGGGCCTGCGCCACGGGGTGTTTCAGGTGGTATCGGTGGCCACCACCGCCGGCTTCGGCGTGGCCGACTTCTCGCTGTGGCCCGGCGCCCTGCCCTTTCTGCTGTTCATGGCCGCCTTCGTCGGCGGCTGCTCGGGCTCCACCGGCGGCGGCATGAAGGTGATCCGCATCATCCTGATCCTCAAGCAGGGCATGCGCGAGGTGATGCGCCTGATCCACCCCAACGCGGTGATCGCGGTGAAGGTGGGCAAGGTGAGCGTGCCGGACGGCATCGCCCAGGCGGTGTGGGGCTTCTTCTCGGTCTACGTGATGCTGTTCTTCCTGATGCTGGTGGGCGTCATGGCCACCGGCGTGGATCAGGTGACCGCCTGGTCCACGGTAGCCTCGTCGCTCAACAACCTGGGGCCGGCGCTGGGCGAGGCCTCCGGCAACTACGGCGACCTGCCGGCCATGGCCAAGTGGATCCTGCTGGTGGCCATGCTGCTCGGCCGTCTGGAGATCTTCACCGTGCTGGTGCTGTTCACGCCCGCCTTCTGGCGGCGCTGAGGGAATTTGGCCGGCACCGGCCCATCGTGGATAATCCCCTTCTCACTCCTTCATACCGAGCGTCCATGACCGACTCCCAGGACACCGCGATGCCCACCGAGCCGACGGCCGGCATCACCGGCCCGCGCCGCGTCATCCAGCTGGGCGAGACCCGCTACACCCTGCTGGGTACCGCCCACGTCTCCGCCGAGAGCGCGCTGGACGTGCGCGAATTGATCCGCTCCGGCGACTTCGATGCCGTGGCCATCGAGCTGTGCGACTCCCGTCACCACAGCCTCGACAACCCTGACGCCATGCACAATCAGGATCTCTTCGAGATCTTCCGCCAGGGCAAGGCCGGCATGGTGGCGGCGAGCCTGGCCCTGGGCGCCTTCCAGCAGCGGGTGGCCGAGCAGTCGGGCATCGAGCCCGGCGCCGAGATGCGCGCCGCCCTGGAGGAGAGCCGCGAGGCCGGGCTGCCGCTGCTGCTGATCGACCGCGACGTGGGGATCACCCTCAAGCGCATCTATCACAATGTGCCCTGGTGGCAGCGCTTCTCGCTGTTCTCGGGGCTGCTGGGCAGCGTGCTGTCGCGCCAGGATGTCTCCGCCGAAGAGATCGAGCGGCTCAAGGAGGGGGACGTGCTGGAGTCCACCTTCAGCGAGTTTGCCGCCGAGTCGGAGACCCTCTACACGCCGCTGATCAGCGAACGCGACCGCTACATGGTGCTGCGCCTGGCGGAGGAGGCACCACCGGGGCGCTACCGCCGCGTGCTGGTGGTGATCGGCGCCGGCCACATGAAGGGCATGGCCGAGGAGCTGCAGGCCCCGCTGCCCGAGGCGCCGACGCCGGAGCGGGAGGCCCTGGAGGTCACCCCGCCGCCGTCGAGGCTGTGGAAGGCGCTGCCCTGGCTGATCACCGTGCTGGTCCTCACCGGCTTCGCCATCGGCTTCTCGCGCAACACCGAACTGGGCTGGCAGCTGGTAGGCGAGTGGTTCCTGATCAACGGCGTCTTCTCGGCCGCGGCCACTCTGGTGGCGCTGGCTCATCCGCTGACGGTGACGGTGACCTTCTTCGCCGCGCCGCTCACCTCGCTCAACCCCACCATCGGCGCCGGCTTCGTGGCCGCCGGTACCGAGCTCTACCTGCGCAAGCCCAAGGTGCGCGACTTCTCCACCCTGCGCCATGACGTCACCGAACTGAAGGGCTGGTGGCGCAACCGGGTCTCGCGCACCCTGCTGGTCTTCATGCTGGCCACCCTGGGCTCGGCCGCCGGCACCTGGGTGGCGGGGTTCCGCATCGCCGGGGCGCTGTTCGGCAGCGGCGCCTGAGCCGATCAGACGGGCAGTCGGGGGAGCCCGTAGCGAGCGGGGCTGACCACGTGATCGAGGCGGCCGATCTGGTCGATTTCGCCCGCCTCGAGCTCGGTGTCGAGGAAGGCATCGGCGAAGGCCAGGTTCTTGACCACCTTCACGCGACGCGGCACGCCCTTGCCGCCAAGGCTCATGACCCAGGCCAGAAACCCGCCGGTATACATCACCAGAGAGCCCACCGGCCAGGGTCCCCGGCGACGAATCA
Organism: Halomonas sp.; assembly: GCA_003552795.1. Lineage (GTDB taxonomy): Bacteria > Pseudomonadota > Gammaproteobacteria > Pseudomonadales > Halomonadaceae > Halomonas. The sequence goes on from PUOM01000206.1 coordinate 30,550, forward strand.
CTTCTATCAGCAGCTCCCGGTCATAGGCCTCCGGCCGGGCATTCAGCTCGCGGTAGGCCTCCAGGGGCGTCAGGGCATCCCGGCCGTTGCGCTCGTGGGTCATGACGTTGAGCGCCTTGAGCACCGCCGCCAGCCTGACCGGCGGCGACAGCCGACGTCCCGGGCTTCCCTGGGGGTAGCCGCTACCATCCAGGCGCTCGCTGATGCCGGCGATCACGTCTCGGCAGACGGGTCCCGCTGACCAGCCCAGCGCCTCCAGCCTGGCCAGCAGCACCTGCGAATGCACGCGCAGCCGTTCGGCCTGGGAGGGCGCGAGGTGGCCGCTCAGCGTGGGTAGCGCATCGCCGATCAGCAGCGGCTTGCCGAGGGTGTGCAGCAGGGCACCCGCCACGGCACCGCGCAGCTCGGGGGCCTCGGGATCCCTGGCCACCAGGACATGCGCCAGTTCGCCGGCCACCTGCACGGCCTGGCGCACCCAGCCCTCCTCCTGATAGAGCTGGCCCAGGCCGAACAGCAGGCTGTCCGGGTCGCGGTGGGCCAGGTAGATCAGCGTATCCACGCTGTCATAGAGCAGCTCGTCTGGAAACCGCCGGTGGTGCTGCATGATCATGGCGATGCGCTGCAGCTGCTGCACCACCTCGCGAACGCCCAGCAGCCGGGAAGAGTATCGCCGCTGGCCGGGCCGCACGCCATCCGTCATGCCAGCCTCACGGCCACCCTCGCGGGGCTCCAGGCGCGGCACGAAGATCTCCGAGCGCCCCGCCGCTGCGGCAGCCCCCCCTCCGGCACGATGCAGCAGCTCGCGCTGGGTCGCCAGCCTGAGCGTCAGCCACTTGTCGCGCTCATCATCCGACAGCCCCTCGAGCGGCAGCCAGGCAACGGCACGGTCCTGGTTGCCGAAGGGCCGCAGTCGGGCCACCCGGGTGCGCAGCTGGAAGCACTCGCCATTGGGGAAACGCAGCGTCACCGCGGGCAACGCCTGCCCCGCGCCGAGGGCCAGGCTGTCGTCGAGATGGAGCAGGACGGCCACCTCGCCGGCCGCGACGTTCAGGACCTGGCCGGGAATGCTGAACTCGCCGGGATAGACATCCAGGCTGACGGCAATCTTCATGCCGTACAGGCAGGGAAGCGGCGAGAGATAGGTCCCCTCCTGACGCCCCGCCGCCAGCATGTCGGGCAACCGGCAGTCCAGCTGAAGCTCGCCGGAGGGCAGCGCCATCGCCGTGACCGCCACCCCAGCGAACGTCAGTCGCTCCTGGCGTCCCTGACGCACCAGCGGGGCCTGACTTTCCAGATCCAGCTCCATGACGCCGCCGGCAAGATGCGGCAGTAGGTCCTCTGCATAGGCCGCGGGCACGCTCAATACCAGGGTGCCCTGTGCCGGATCCTGACGCACCAGCTGCACCAGCCTGGGTGCCTGCATCTCTCCGGCGAGGAGAGACAGCTGCGTGCGGCGATCGTGGAGCGAGTCAAGGAGCCAACCGGCGGGATGGCGAGTGGTATCGAGGTAGTGGGGGCGAAGCATGGCGTGGCGTTTTTCCTGACCTGTTCCTGAAGTATCACTCCCTGTGATTCTAGGCCTCCGACGCCGAGCGGAGTATGTCGTTTCTTATACCCTGCGAGTTGTTTTGAAAACATTCTGGCCAGGTTGGCTCACGCCAGGTGACCACTTCGACGTTTCAGTAACCTTTGCATGGCCGGGGTCGGCGCCTCGATCCTCTCGAAGCGCCGGCTGGCGGCATAGCTCAGGTTGAAGGCGTCGAAGTAGTCGTCAAGAGTCTGGGCGGCATCGCCGTCTCCCCCTTGACGCAGCAGCTCGGCGGCCACCTCGGCGGTGCAGAGGTGCGCGGCCGAGGCGGGCTTGCGCAGCCGATAGCGGGTCAGCCGCTCGGTGCGCAGCGGCAGCACCGGCAGCCGGTCGAGGTAGGGGCTCTTGCGAAAGATGCGCCGGGCCTGGCGCCAGGTGCCGTCGAGCAGCAGATAGACCGGCGTGCGTCCAGCCGCCTTCTCCCTTGCCACGGCGTCCATGCCCACCACCCGTTCGGCGTAGTCGGGCTGATCGTCGGGGAAGATCACGAAGGGGGCGTAGCCCTCGTCCGCCAGCAGCGCCAGCAGGCGCTCGTCCGGCGCGGTGCGATACCAGGTGAAGACCTCGGTCTCGGCCAGCACGTCGCGGATCAGCCGCCCGGTATTGGTGGGCTTGTGGTGCTCCATGGGGTGGGTGAGCAGCCACACCCGGGCGTCGCTCTCGGCCGTCACCGCATAGGGGCAGAGGCAGTTCAGCTGCGGCAGGTTGCAGCCGGGGCAGCGCTCGACAAAGCTGCCCCGGGACTTGAACTCGCGGCGCGGCGGCCGCGGATGCCCCGTCCCGGGATCATGAGACAGCCCGGTGGCGGCGTCGCGGGAAGGGGCCGGAACATCCGGGTGACGATCGGCGCAGGTGTCGAGAGTCTCGTGCTGCATGGCGGCTACCGCATTGAGAGAGGCGCCGCATTCTAGCACCTCTTCAGGAGGCCAGCAGGGGCTCCGGCACCCACAGCCGCCCCTCGCGCTTCCAGTGGCGCACCAGCGCCGGCACCCCCTTGCCGGCGGCCTGGCTGAGCCGGGTCACGCCCGGCGGCGCCAGCAGCTCCGCCTCGGGGTCCACCAGCACGCAGGGGGCATCGTAGGACGCGTACTGCAGCAGCGAAGCCGCCGGCATCACCGCCAGCGAGGTGCCCACCACCAGCAGCAGGTCCGCCTCACTGACCAGCTCGCAGGCCTCGCCGAAGTGGGGCACCTCCTCGCCGAACCAGACCACGTCGGGTCTGAGCTGGCTGCCCTTGTCGCAGATATCGCCCAGCTCGATGCCCCCCCGGGGCAGCGGGTAGTGCATGCGGCGGTCTACCGTGGAGCGCGCCTTGAGGATCTCGCCGTGCAGGTGAAGCACCTGGCGGGAGCCGGCGCGCTCGTGGAGGTCATCGATATTCTGGGTAATGATGCTGACCCGGAACCCCTGCTTCTCCAGCGCCGCCAGCGCCTTGTGAGCGGCATTGGGACGCGCGCGGCGCACCTGATCGCGGCGCTGATTGTAGAACGCCAGCACCCGGGCAGGATCCTTCCGCCAGGCACGGGGCGTGGCCACCTCCTCCACGGCGTGGTCGGCCCAGAGGCCGTCCTCGGCGCGAAAGGTCTGGATGCCGCTTTCGGCACTGATGCCCGCCCCGGTGAACACCACCAGATGCGGCGCGCGCTGCTCCGCCATTCACCACCTCTCCTGTCACCGATGTCGATCGCCGCCATCCCGCGCCGGCGGCTCGCTTGCCTGAGACAGGAGCCTGGCGGCCTGGGTTCTGAAATTACCATTCGCCCCCCTGGCGCGACCAGCCAAGGGGGGGCGCCGCCGCGACACCCAACTCACTGACAACCCGATGCCGGCGAGCCACCCGAAGGCAACCGATGCCGCCCCTCCCCACATGAGCAGAGGCGCATGAAATATATTTTGCTGCATCGCAGCAAAAAAGCGCCTATGGTGGATGATGTCCCACTCAGGAGGACTTTCACCATGCAACACTCCACCTCGTTTCTCTTCGACACCGAAGTTCTCGCGTTCTGGCATCATCAGGCCCGGTGGCAAAGCGCCGCCTTCGAGGCCTATGCGGCCTACCTAGGCTGACGCTGCCGGCTTTTCGGCACCGGGCCCACGGATCGCGCTCAGGCCCGGCGGCGCTACAGGGTAGCAGGTGGTGAAGCCGGACAGGGCTCCCGCGAGGGAGCCGACGCCCAGTCGCTCCTCGGGGAGGTCGCACCCCTCGAGGAGCGCCCTTGCGTCGGGCGTGCCGGCGCCATCATCACGGCAGGCCGGCGACAGTTCGCGTTAGGGCCGACGGGGCCCTAGACTGGCAGCTTCCCCCGTCACGTGAAGGAAGATCCCCATGCAGTCACGCTACTTCACTCTCAACCACCACCTCCCCCAGGGCACGCCGGGGCGCGAGCTGTTCGAACTGCACGAGGTCGAGCTGCCCGACCTGGCCGAGGGCGAGGTGCGGATTCGCAATACCTGGCTATCGGTGGACCCCTACATGCGCGGTCGCATGACCGGCGTGACGACCTATATCGAGCCTTTCGCCATCGGCGAGCCGCTGGAAGGCGCCGCGGTGGGCGAGGTGATCGAATCGCGGGATACGCGCCTGGCCGTGGGCGAGAAGGTCCGACACATGGCCGGCTGGCGGGACATCGCCCAGCTGCCGGGCGCCCAGGTGGAGCCGCTGCCGGATATCCCGGTCCCCGAGCAGGCCTATCTCGGCGTGCTGGGCATGCCGGGCATGACCGCCTGGACGGGTCTGAACCGGATCGCCGAGATGCAGGAGGGCGACAACGTGCTGGTCAGCGCCGCCAGCGGCGCGGTGGGGTCGCTGGCCGTTCAGCTGGCCAAGGCCCGGGGCGGCACCGTGGTGGGCATTGCCGGGGCACCGGAGAAGCTCGCCTGGCTCGAGTCCCACGGCATCAAGGCGGTGAGCTACCGCGACCGCGATGCCGGACAGCTGACCGAGGCACTCAAGGCGGCCTGCCCGGCAGGCTTCGACGTCTACTACGAGAACGTCGGCGGCACCTGCCTGGAAGCGGCCCTCAACGTCCTGCGTACCGGCGGGCGCATCGCCGTGTGCGGGATGATCGCGCGCTACAACGCCGAGGGGCCGGCACCGGGGCCGAGCAACCTGGCCATGGTGCTGATCCAGCGCCTGCGCATGCAGGGCTTCATCATCTTCGACCACTGGGCCGACTACCCGCGCTTCCTGGAAGAGGTCGGCCCCAAGGTCGCCAGGGGGGAGATCGACTACGC
>PUOM01000079.1 GCA_003552795.1 Halomonas sp.
AAACGCTCATGTGATGCTCCCATCCGGGGGCATCGCTGTTTCTGCGGGACGAAAAAAGCCGCCCTCGATGGGGCGGCGGCAAGACCGTGACTAGCTAATGAGGAGGGAGAAACCACGGCAGCGACTGGCGGGCCCTGCCCTGGCAGTGGCGGCTCATCAACGCCACTGGAAACAAGAGTAATCATTCTCATTTGCGTCGTCAATAGTAATGCGAATGTTTTTTATTTAGATCCCTTGGTGGCGGGGTCAGCTCACCAGCCGTAGCCACAGGGGGAGGGTGGCCATGGCCAGCAGGGTCTGGGCGGTGATCAGCGCCGCCATCATCTCGGCGTCGCCGCCCAGCTGTCGGGCCAGGATATAGGCGGAGGTGGCGGTGGGCAGGGCGGCGAACAGCAGCGCCACATCGCGGCTTACCGGGTCAAGGCCCAGTGCCAGGGCGAGCGCCAGTACCAGGGCAGGCATCAGCCCCAGCTTGATGAGGTTGGTGGCCCAGACGCCGCGGTCGAGCCGCAGCAGCGCTGCGGGGCGCAGCGCCACGCCGACCGCCACCAGGCCCAGCGGCAGGGCGGCGCGCCCCAGCAGTTCCACCGTGGCCGCACTCCAGCCCGGCAGGCCGATGCCGGAAAGGTTCAGCCCGATGCCGATCAGGCAGCCGAGAATCAGCGGATTCCGCAACAGGGCGGTGAGGCTTTTCCCGAGGCTGCCGGCGCCGAGCGTGCCGGCGGCGATAAAGCTCGCGACGCACATGACGTTGACCACCGGCACCATCAGCGCCACGGCAACGGCGGCGACGGTGGCGCCGGGGGTGCCGTGGAGAGCGGCGGCGCCGGCCACGCCAACATAGGTATTGAAGCGCAGGGCCCCCTGAAAGGCCGAGGTGAAGGCGGCCGGGTCCAGGCCCAGCCAGCCGCGCAGCGTCCAGAGCAGGGCGCCGAACAGGCCCATGGCGCCCAGCAGTGCCACGGCCACTCGCCCCACCGGCACCTGGCTGACGTCGGCGGTGGCCAGGGTCGAGACCAGCATGGCGGGGAACAGCAGGAAGTAGATCAGCCGTTCCAGCCGGGGCCAGAAGTCGCCGCCCGGCTGGCGTAGTCGCCCCAGCACGGCGCCCAGCAGGATCAGCAGGAAAAGGGGGCCCAGCGCATTCGCCACTCCCGTCATCTCGGTCTCCTTGGTCGGGTTGCCCTGCGACATCCTTGCGCACTCTGCCACAGGCGAATGCTGATAAGCTTAACGCGACAACTCCTTTCGTGGACGCCCCTGCCCGCTGCCATGCCGACATCCGCTCACTCCGAACCGGCGCTTTCGCGCCCTCCGCTGCTGCGCCTGCTGGTGCTGCTCACCCTGGGGACCGTGGCTGTGGCACTCTGGTACCTGGCCAGCTACAGTCTTCGTGGCAGTGAGGACGTGCACTGGTACCCCGAAGAGGCTGACTGCGAGCTGAGCCAGGGTGCCTGCGGGGCGGCACTGGGCGAGGGCGGCAGCCTGACGCTGGATCTGGGCGTCGACGGCGAGATCCGGGCGCTGGAGCGCCTGCCGATGACGGTGGCCCTCGAGGGTATCGAGGCGGAGTCGGTGGTGGTGGACTTCATCGGCCGCGACATGGACATGGGGCTGCATCGCTATCCGCTGGCCCGGCAGGACGATGGCACCTTCCGTGGCGAGGGGCAGATACCGATCTGCACCGAGACGGTGATGCCCTGGCGGGCCCGGGTGATCATCGCCACCGAGCAGGGGCGGCTGGGCAGTGGATTCAACTTCGAGGTGGAGAGAAGCCGACTATGAAACGACAGGGACTCTGGGCGGGCATCGCGCTGATCGTGCTGGTGCTGGGCGTGGGCGGCTACGGCTGGTTCCAGCAGCAGCTCGGGTCCGGCGGAAGCGGTAACGGCAACGGGCTGACCGGCGGTCCCATCGAGCTGCCCTCGACCCGGGGCGACTTCTCCCTGGCCGAGCTCGAGGAAGATCAGCTGGCGGTGGTGTTCTTCGGCTATACCTACTGTCCCGACGTCTGCCCCATGACCCTGGCGGTGGTGCGCCAGGCGCTGGCCGAGCTGGATGAAGCCGGCCGTGAGCGGGTGGTGCCGCTGATGATCTCCGTGGATCCCGAGCGCGACACCCTGGAGCGCCTGGCGGAGTACACCGGCTACTTCGGCGATGACTTCATCGGTGCGACCGGCAGCGAGGCCCAGCTCGAGGAGCTCGCCGAGCGCTACGGCGTCATCTGGCGGCGCGTCGAGACGCCGGAGTCGGCCATGGGGTATACCATCGACCACAGCTCATCGCTCTACCTGGTGGATCGCGAGGGCACCATCCTGCGGCGGGTGCTCTACTCACCGGCGCCCCATGCGCTGGTCTCCGCGCTCGACGAAACTCTCTGACTCGCCTCCCGGGCCTGTTCTGCCAGCCCCGCCTCAGCGCGGGGCTTCCTGCAGGCGATCCATCATCGCCATCAAGGCGCGGACCTGTGTGCCCTCCCGGGTGTCGTGGAGCGGATCCATCTGCCAGGTACTCTCGGCGAAGCCCCACCAGTCCCAGCACCCCTGGGGGTTGGCCATGCTGGTCTCGGCCTGGGGGTAGAGCACGACCCGGTCGTGGGCGGCCGCCCACTCGTTGAGGCCGCTGTGGCGCACGAAGGCCTCGCCTATCTGCTCGGCGCCCATGCCGCAGCCGTGAAGAGCGACCGTCAGGTGGCAGCCGCCCTCGCCACATGCCTCCGGGACGAACAGATAGCCCTCCGAGTCGAGCCCCTTGACGGCGAAGTCGCTCTGATCGAAGCGTATCAGGTCATCGCTGGCGGCCACCGTCTCGGCGGCCTCCTCCGCATCAGGCGGCGTGTCGTGTAGCCAGGCCATGGCCTGGCCGGTGAGGTCCTTGCCGCAGCCCAGCAGATGGGTGCCGCCGCCCTGCCGGCAATCGCCCAGCTCCGTGGCCGGGAGCGGGCTGGCCCGGTGGCCGATCGGCCAGCCGTGGCCGACGTTGTCGCTGGTCATGAAGTGCAGCTGTGTCTCGGGGCTCCCCAGCCAGCCGGCGAGCTGCTCGGCCAGGGCCGCGCCCAGCGCAGGGGCAACGGTCTCGTCCGCGTCACCGTGCCAGACAAAGGCGCGCAGTTCGGCCAGTGCCTCGGCGCTGCCCACGCGGTCATGCTCGCGATAGTCGTCCAGGCGCTGCTCGAGTTCATCGAGGGAGGGCGGGCCGAGGCGGGTGGTCATGCACTGACCCAGGGCGCGCCTCAGGGTGCCCTGGGCGCAGGACCAGGGGCCGGCGCCGAGCACCGCGAGGCCCTGGAAGCGCTCTGGCCATGCCACCGCCAGCTGGGTGGCCATATAGCCTCCGGACGAGACGCCGATCACGCTGGTGTCGCTCTGCTCCAGCCCCAGCCTGGGCAGGTCGGGAGGGCGTTCAGCGGCAGCGGGTGTCGCGACGAGGGCCGCCAGCACGAGGCCGGCGGCGGGAAGGGAGGGTGAGGTCATGGGGCTCAGTCATCAATGACGTCGAGGAGCTCGACGTGGAAGATGAGGGTCTCATGGGGGCCGATGGGGCCCTGCCCCTGGGCGCCGTAGGCCAGCTCGGCGGGGATCACGATCTCCCAGCTGTCGCCGACGCTCATCAGCTGCAGCGCTTCCTGCCAGCCGTCGATCACCTGATCGACGCGGAAGCTGACCGGCTCGCCGCGCTCCAGCGAGCTGTCGAAGACGGTGCCGTCGATCAACGTGCCCTCGTAGTGAACTTCGACGCTGTCCTCGGGGCCGGGAGTGGCGCCGTCACCGGATTCCAGCACTCGGTACTGCAGGCCGGAAGCGGTGACCTCCACGCCCTCGGCCTCGGCGTTGGCCGCCAGGTAGGCCTCGCCCTCGGCGCGGCTGCTCTCGGCCCGCTCGGCGGCTTCGGTCTCGCGGGAGGCCATCGCCTGCTCCTGGAAGCGCATCAGGGTCTCGGCCATCTCCTCGTCGCTCATCGCCAGTTCGCCGCCGGCGAAGACGTCCTGGATCGCCTGGGTAAAGGCATCCACGTCCAGGTCATCGACGTCCTGCTGGATGCTCTGGCCGAGGGTCACGCCCAGGCTGTAGCCGAGGCGCCCCTCGTCGGTCTCCGGCGCGGCCAGCGCCAGGGGGGCGATGCCGAGCAGGGCGGTCAGGGAAGCGGTGGTCAGCAGTCTCTTCATGAACGGGCCTTGTGGTTAGGCGCATGGCGCCATGGCAGGTGTGGTTGGGCGCGTAGCACCATGACGGGAACAGAAGCGATCAGGCGCGAGCGTGCCACCGGTGAATGGAGACCATGGGACTCCTCGGGGGCGGGCCGGTTCCGCACGACGGCGGTAAAGTGCCGGCCCGGCCACGAGTATCATACCATCCGGATCAGACGACCAGGGTGGGGCAGTGGGCGGAGCCGGCCACGCGCTGGGCCACGCTACCCAGCAGCAGGCTCTTGTCGCCGTTGGTGCCCTGGGCACCGATCACGATCAGATCGCACTCGCGCTTGCGGGCGAAGCGGACGATGGTGCGCGAAGGCCGGCCGCCCTTGACGAAAGCGCGCAGGCTCTCGGCCGGGACGCCCATCTCGATCGCCTCGCTCTTGGCATGCACGGCGATCTCGGTGGCGTACTCCTTGAGGGCGTCGTCGGGGATCTCGAGCTTCTCCGGGCGGACCATGGAGAGGGAGGCTTCGAGCAGACTGTGGTGCTTGAAGACGCATAGAAGGTAAAGCTCGGCGCCGGTCAGCAGCTGCAGGCCGACGCCCTTCTGCAAGGCCTTCAGCGCCCCCTTGGACCCGTCTACCGGGACCAGTATTCGATTGAACATGGCGTGTCTCCCTGGGGTTTATGGGCTCTGGAAGCCGTGGATCAGCGGAACGCCAGGTCGCGCAGGAAGAGCGCGATCTGCGGGAACATGATGATCAGCGCCGCGGCCAGCACCAGCATGAAGACAAAGGGTGGCGTGCCGCGGATCACCTCCCAGTAGGGCCGCTTGAAGATGGCGATGGCGGTGAAGATATCGCAGCCGAAGGGTGGCGTCGCCGAACCTATCGCCACCTGCAGAGTGATCAGCACCCCGACGTGCACCGGGTCGAGGCCTGAGGCGGCGATGGCCGGAGCGAAGATCGGCGTCAGCACCAGGATCACCACGATGGGGTCGACGAACATGCAGGCCACGAAGAAGGCTACCGAGATGGCGATCAGCACGCCCACCGGCCCGGCCTCGTTGACGCCGACCGCTGCGAGTATCGTCTGCGGGATCTGGGCAAAGGAGATGATCCAGGAGAAGCCGTTGCCCACCGCCACCAGGATGAACACCACGGCGGTGATCAGGCCGGTGGATTTGGCGATGGCGTAGATGTGGTGCAGCTTCAGCGAGCGGAAGACCACGAACTCGAGGAGCACCGCATAGAGGACGCAGGCGGCGGCGGCCTCGGTGGGGCTGAAGACGCCGCCGTAGATGCCGCCCACGATCAGCACCGGGAAGCCCAGCGGCCAGAGCGCGTCCTTGACCGAGATGGCACGCTGCTTCCAGCTCGCCCTCGGCTCCGTGGGCACCTTGTTGATGGTGGCGTAGAGGATGCAGTAGGCCGAGAACATGGCCAGGATCAGCAGCCCCGGTCCGATGCCGGCGATAAACAGCTCACCGATGGAGGTGCCGGAGATGACGCCGTAGATGATCATGCCGATGCTCGGCGGGATCAGGAAGGCGATATCGCTGGAGTTGATGATCAGCGCCAGGGTGAAAGGGTCCTTGTAGCCCGCCTTGAGCATGCGCGGGCGCAGCGGCGAGCCCACCGCCACCACGGTCGCCTGGGTGGACCCGGAAACGGCGCCGAACAGGGTGCAGGAAGCCGCGGTGGATACCGCCAGGCCGCCCTTGATATGGCCCACGAAGCTCATGACCATGTTGATCAGCCGGTTGGCCGACTGGCCGCGGGTCATGATGTCGGCGGCCAGGATGAACATCGGCACGGCGATCAGCGCCGTGGGGCGGATGCCACCCATCATCTGCTGGATCAGGGTTTCCATCTGACCAAGCCCGCCAAAGGTCATGTAGAAACCGACAAAGGCCGCCGTGGCCAGGGGAATCATCATCGGGAAGCCGAGCAGCAGCAACACGATCATGATGGAAATTATGATGGTCGTCATGGTGAGATGTCCTCGCTAGGGCTCGATCGGGATCAGACTTCCGTTTCCGTGTCCTTGTAGCCGTCCACCACATGGGTCGATAGGTAGACATCCCGGGAGGTCAGGTTCTTGATGGCGGTCAGCAGGTACTGGATCCCGGTGATGGCGAAGCCCAGCGGAACCCAGAGGTAGATGATCCACACCGGAATACTGAGCGAGGGCAGCACGCGCCCGCGGCTGTAGATCGTCGAGATATAGCCGATCGAGTAGTAGCAGAGCACGAACATCACCAGGGCGGTGAACAGGCTGATGAAGATCATCATCCAGCGCCTCCCCCCGGTGGGCACGGCATCGTAGATGGCCGACATGCGGATATGGCGTCCGTGGCGGGCCGCATAGCCGATGCCCGCGAAGGTGATCATCACGATCAGGATGCGGTTGACCTCCTCGGAGAAGTGCAGGCTCTCGCCGAGGATGAAACGGCTCAGCACGTTGGCGATGGTGTTGATGGCCATGAGGATCACCCCCATGGCCAGGATCACCGACTCGGTCCGGCTGATCCAGGTGTCGATGGCCCCCAGCGGGCCGGGCAGGGTCGAGCGGTAGTTCTTCTCGGCAATGTCGTCTTCGTTCATTTCCATGTCGGCGGGCTCCTCTCCGTTCCCCACGCACGATTCGCACTGTTGTACCTCGAGAGTACGCCGTCCGGCTTCGCCGTGCCGGCAAGGCTTCCAACGCTGAGTGGCCGCCCGATTGCCGTCGCACGGGTCGTGAAGACAGAAGGGGCGGCCTTGCGGCCGCCCCTTCGTCTCAGCGGTGATGATGTGTCTGCGACGATCAGTCGTCGGACGTCACCGCTTCCAGGTCGGCGTGGAACTGATCGAGCAGTTCCTGGCCGCGCTCGCCGGTCATCTCGATGAAGCGCTCCTCGACCTGCGGGGCACGATCGCGGAAGGCCTGGATCTGCTCCTCGTCGAGGCGGGTGACGGTGACCTCGTCGGAGGACTCCTTGATCTTGGCCAGGGAATCGTCGGCCAGGCCGGAGATGTGCTCGAGGATCAGCTCGTAGGCGTGCTCGCTGGCATCGCGGACCAGCTGCTGGTCTTCCTCGGAGAGGCTGTTGAAGAAGTCCTGGTTGGCCATCATGGCGGTGGTGAACCAGCCGTGACCGGTATAGACCAGGTTCGGGGAGACCTCATAGAGGCCGCCGGACTCGATCCAGAAGATGGGGTTCTCCTGGCCGTCGAGGACGCCCGTCTGCAGGCCGCCGTAGACCTCGCCCCAGGGCAGCGGCGTGGGGCTGGCGCCGAAGGCGCGATAGGTCTCCGAGAGCAGCGGGTTGGTCATGGTGCGGATGTTCTTGCCGCGCAGCTCTTCCGGCGTGGTGAAGGGCTCATCCAGAGTGACGATCATCTCGCCTTCCGGATACATCTTGAGCAGCTCCAGGCCCTGCTCGGCGTAGAGCTCCGGGAACATCTCGTTGATGGCCACGCTGGTGTTGAAGAACTCGATGACGGTCTCTTCATCGGTGGGCAGCAGATAGGGAACGAAGAAGATCTGCGCCTCGGGAATCAGGGAACCGGTGAAGCCGGGTGACTGGTTGACGAACTGCAGGATGCCGGCCTGGGTCTGCTCCATGATGTCGTCGGACTCGCCCAGCTCGCCGAAACGATAGACCTGCACCGTATTGTCGGAGTTTTCCTCGACATACTCCTTGAACGCCATGGCGAAGACGTCCTGGACGTCGCCTTCGAACTCCTCGTGGGCGTAGCGCCAGTTGGCGGAGTGGGCGGCCGCGGACATCCCGAAGAGCAGGGCACCGACGGTGGCCGTGGTCATCAGCTTGGTTGCCTTCATTCTTGTAGTCCCCTTACCAGTTTAGTGGTCATGTTCTTGCGAAAATGACAGGCACGGCGCGGACATGGCGCCCGCACATGTATTTTCAGGCTAGCGTGGCCCCGGGGGAGGGTCAAGCGAGGCAATCAGCGTATGGAGCGTTGAAAGATGGGTTTTTTTCTGCAGCTGGAGAGCGCCTGCCAGGGCTTTTTCGGCGGAGATGCCGACTGCCGGCTGCAGGTCCCCGGTGTCCTCCAGAGCCAGTCGCTCCAACCGCCCGAGGGCCTCGCGCTCGGCCTCCAGCTCGGCGCGCTTGAGGGTCTCGCGCAGCTCGGCGACCCCGCTGCGGGTCATCGCCTCCGGCTTCAGCCGGCGGCGCAGCTGGCGTAGCGGCAAGGTGATCTCCTGCTGCCAGCGCCGCACTTCTGCCACGCCGGCTTCCGCCCGGGGGCCGGGTCGGGCGTCATGCTGCAGCAGCCAGCAGCGCCACAGCAGTTCGCAGACGTCGACGCCGCCCTTGTCCTGCAGGGCCAGGCAGGCCGCCTCGACCCCCGGCCGACCATAGAGCGCCAGGGCAAACTCCCACAGTGGCGCCCGGGATAGACGGGCCCGCATGATCGCCGTCATTTCGGTAGAATCGTCGTTCATTTCCCTGGTCGTCGCCGGCATGGCGGCGGCCTCCATGCACTGCCCGTGGAGCTCGCATGATCGCACTGCGCCAAGTTTCCCTGCAACGCGGCACCCAGGCCCTGCTGGAAGGGGCCGACCTGACCCTCCACGCCGGCCACAAGGCGGGCATCGTCGGCCCCAACGGCGCCGGCAAGTCGAGCCTGTTCAAGCTGCTGCTCGGCGAACTGGCCCCGGATCGCGGCGAGGTCGAGATGAGCGGCGGCCAGCGCATCGCCCATATGGCCCAGGAGGTGGAGACCCTGGAGCGTGCCATCGTCGACTATGTGCTCGACGGCGACCACGAGCTGCGCCGGACCGAGGCCGCCCTGACGGCGGCCCGGGAGGCCGGCGACGCCCACCGGGAGGCGGAGCTGCACGGCGCCATCGAGGCGCTGGACGGCTACAGCGCCCCGGCCCGGGCAGCGCAGCTGCTGGTGGGGCTGGGCTTTGTCCAGGCGGACCTCACGCGTCCGCTGTCGGACTTCTCCGGCGGCTGGCGGATGCGGGTCAACCTGGCGCGCACCCTGTTCATGCCGTCCGACCTGCTGCTGCTCGACGAGCCCACCAACCACCTGGACCTGGATGCCCTGCTGTGGCTCGAGCAGTGGCTGATTCGCTACCCCGGTACCCTGCTGCTGATTTCCCACGACCGCGACTTTCTCGACGCGGTGTGCGACCACATCGCACACTTCGACCGCCAGACGCTGGTGCTCTATCGGGGGAACTACTCCACCTTCGAGCGCACCCGGGCCGAGAAGCTGGCCCTGCAGCAGGCCGAGGCGGCCAAGCAGCAGGCGCGGCGCGAGGAGATCGAGCGCTTCGTGGCCCGCTTCCGAGCCCAGGCCACCAAGGCGCGCCAGGCCCAGAGCCGCCTGAAGATGCTCGAGCGCATGGGCGATATTGCCGTGGCCCACGCCGACTCCCCCTTTCACTTCACCATTCCGGCGGCGGACAAGACCTCCCACCCGCTGCTGGTGCTGGACGAGGCGCGGCTCGGCTACCGGGATGCTGCCGGCCACGAGACCGTCCAGCTCGATGACGTCAAGCTGACCCTGCTGCCCGGGCAGCGCATCGGCTTGCTGGGGCCCAACGGCGCCGGCAAGTCGACGCTGATCAAGTCGCTGATCGGTGAGCTGGCCCTGCTGGCCGGCAAGCGGGTGCCCGGCGAGCACCTGGCCATCGGCTATTTCGCCCAGCATCAGCTCGAGGGGCTGGATCTGGCCTCGACCCCCTTCATGCATGTGCAGCGGCTCTCGCCGACGGCCGCGGACCTGGATATCCGCAAGTTCCTGGGTGGCTTCGGCTTCCAGGGCGACGACGCCTTCGGTGAGGTGGGGCGCTTCTCCGGCGGCGAGAAGGCGCGGCTGGCGCTGGCCCTGGTGGCCTGGCAGAAGCCCAACCTGCTGCTGCTCGACGAGCCCACCAACCACCTGGACCTGGAGATGCGCGAGGCGCTCACCGAGGCGCTGGCGGCCTTCGAGGGCACGGTGATCATCGTCTCCCACGACCGCCACCTGCTGCGCGCCACCGTGGATGAGTTCTGGCGGGTGGCCGACCACCGGGTCGAGCCCTTCGACGGCGACCTGGAGGACTATCGGGCCTGGCTCAAGGCGCGGCTCGAGGGCGAGCGCCGCGAGGCCAGGGCGGAGAAGGGCGAGCGCCAGGCGGGGGGCGAGGCGCCGAAGGAGGATCGCCGCGCGACACGACGCGCCGCCGCCGAGCTGCGCGAGAAACTGCGTCCGCTGAAGAAGGTCCGGGACCGCGCCGAGCGGGCCATGGAGAAGGTCCAGGCGGAGCTCACCGCGGTGGACGAGGCCCTGGGCGACCCCGAGCTCTACACCGACGCCGGGCGCAAGGAGGAGCTGACCGCCACCCTGGCCCGCCAGGGCGAGCTCAAGTCGCAGCTGGACGATCTCGAGGCCGAGTGGCTTGCCGCCGAGGAGGAGCTGGAGGAAGCCGCGCTGCGCGCGGAGCTGTAAGCTGGCCCCTTCGGGGAGCTGTAAGCTTTAAGCTGTAAGAAAAACCTCCCCTGCTTCGTCGGGAGCTGGAAGCAAAGTCTTGACCCAAGCGGAGGAGGTTTCATGCTGCCTTCCAGCTTCCAGCTTCCAGCTTCCAGCTTCCAGCTTCCAGCTTCCAGCTTCCAGCTTCCAGCTTCCAGCTTTCAGCTTTCAAGCAGGAAGGTGACCGGCCCGTCGTTGACCAGCGAGACCTCCATGTTGGCTGCGAATTCGCCACTCTCCACCTTGGGCCAGGCCGCCTCGGCCCGCTCCAGCAGGAGGTGGAAGAGCCGGTGGCCCTCGTCGGGCGGCGCGGCGCTGGAGAAGCTGGGCCGCAGCCCCTTGCGGGTATCCGCTGCCAGGGTGAACTGGGAGACCAGTAGCAGGCCGCCGTCGACCTGCTGCAGGTCGAGGTTCATCTTGCCGTCGGCGTCGCCGAATACCCGATAGTGCAGCAGCTTGTGCAGCAGCCGGTCGATGGCGGCCTCGTCATCGTCCTTTTCCACTCCCACCAGGGCCAGCAGCCCGTGGCCGATGGCGCCCACGGTGCGCCCCTCCACGGCCACGCTGGCCCGAGTGACCCGCTGGATCAGTGCCTTCATGCCTGCTCTCCCTGAGGTTTCCCGGCGCCGGAGTCCGGCATGCCAGACCCCGGATGCCTCGGTAGTTGTGCCGATTACCAGGCGCGGCAGAGCATGATATCGCAGTGGGGCTCGGCCAGCAGCTGCTCGGTGATATGGCTCTGACGCCCCAGCTGGCCGCGGCTGCCCAGGGCCAGCAGGTCCGGTGGCTGGCGGCGCAGCCGGGTCATCAGGACTTCCAGGGGCTCGCCCTGCTCCAGCACCAGCTCCAGGTCCGGCACGTCGTCGAGCTCGGCCATCAGCTGCTCGGTCTCGCGCTCGAGCTGGATGCGCAGACGCGCCACTTCACGATCCCGCCAGCGGGCATAGTCGCCGTCGGAGCCCAGCTCGCGCTCGCCGGGAATGTCCCAGGCGTGCAGCAGGGTGAGGCGCGCCTCGGGGAAGCGCTTGAGGGTCTCGCGCAGGGTGTGGCGCGAAGTCAGCGAGAAGTCCACCGGCACCAGGATCTCACGCCACTCCTGGCTCGCCAGATGGCTCACCGTGAGCACCGGGCAGGGAGCGCTGCGCAGCACCCGCGCCAGGGTGGTGCCGGCGACGAGATCGGGCTGGCCGCGCTTGCGGTGGGCGCCCAGCACGATCATGTCCACCTCCCGCTCGTGGGCCTCGCGAATGATCTCGGCGTAGGGGGAGCCGACCACCGTCTGCATCAGCACCTGGGGCTCGGGCAGGGCATAATCCTCGCGGATATCGGTCAGCGTCGCCTGCATGTCGGCGACCACGGCCTCCTCCAGGTCGTGGAGTACCCGTCGCGGCAGATAGGGATCGAGCACGTGGATCACGTCCAGACGGGCGCCCTGCTCACCGGCCAGGCGCAGGGCCCGGGCGAAGGCGGCGCGGTTCTCGGCCGAGAGGTCGCAGGCGAACAGCAGGGTCTGGGGCATGGTGGCGGTCTCCGCTTCCAGGAAGGTAAGACCTTCAGGATGGGAGGCCGGCGCCGCCCCTGCAAGGGACAAAGCGCCGGAAAGGGCTACCACCAGGCGTGGAAGTGGTGGACCGGGCCGCGCCCCTGACCCACGTCAAGCCGTCGGCTCGCGGCCAGTGCCTCACCCAGCCACCGCTTGGCACCCGCCACCGCCTCGGGCAGCGAGTCGCCCCGGGCCAGGCGGGCGGCGATGGCAGAGGAGAGGGTGCAGCCGGTGCCGTGGAGGTTGGCGGTGTCGACTCGAGCGCCCTCCACCCAGAGCGCCTCTGCGGGGGTGATCAGCAGGTCGGGGCACTCCTCTCCGCCAAGGTGACCGCCCTTGAGCAGGGTGGCGCCGGCGCCCAGGGCCCGCAGCGCAGGGGCCAGGGCCCACATCGCATCGCGATCGCCCGGTGTCGGAACCTCCAGCAGCACCGCCGCCTCCGGCAGGTTGGGGGTGATCAGGTCGGCCAGCGGCACCAGCACCTCGCGCACGGCGCGGATGCCGGCGTCGTCCACCAGGATGTCGCCGCTCTTGGCCACCATCACCGGGTCGAGTACCACCCAGCGCGGGCGGCGTCGGGTCAGCGCCTCGCGGATCACCTCGGCCACCTCCCGGCTTGCCACCATGCCGATCTTCACCGCATCGATGCGCACGTCATCGAGCAGGGTCTCGAGCTGGACCGCGATGAAGTCGGCCGGGACGGGGTGCACACCGCGGACGCCACAGGTGTTCTGGGCGGTCAGGGCGGTGATCACGCTGGTACCATAGGCGCCCAGCGCAGAGAGGGTCTTGAGGTCGGCCTGGATGCCGGCGCCGCCGCTGGGGTCGGAGCCGGCGACGGTGAGAACGTTGGCAATCATGGGCTTGGGAGTCGAACGAGAATCGGTCATGCGGTTACCTGACAAGAAACGATCATGCTGAGCCTGTTTGTGGTGGCCCTGGTCAGCGCCACCCTGCTGCCGGGGGGCTCCGAAGTCTGGCTGGCCCGGCTGTGGTGCCTGGGGGAGCCGGCCCTGGTCCTGTGGGCGGTGGCCACCGCGGGCAATACCCTGGGCAGCCTGATCAACGTCTGGATGGGGCGCTATGCGCGCCGCTTCCAGGACCGGCGCTGGTTTCCCGCCTCCCCGGTGGGGCTGGCACGGGCCGAGCGCTGGTACTTCCGCTTCGGCGAATGGAGCCTGCTCCTCTCCTGGGCGCCGGTGGTGGGCGACCCGCTCACCGTGCTGGCCGGCGTCTTCCGGCTGCCCTGGTGGCGGGCCATCCTGCTGATCACCCTGGCCAAGGGGGCGCGCTATGCGGTGGTGCTGCTGCTGGCCCAGCAGTGGCTGGCGCCCCTCTGCCAATAAGCCAGCCCAGGGCCGTGCATGAAACGTCGTCGTGCACAGACGGCTCGTGCTAGAGCACCGAGGGCAGCCAGGTGGCCAGCCCCGGCATCAGCGCCAGCGCCAGCAGCATGGCGAGCTGCATGCCGATAAAGGGGATCACTCCCCGGTAGATGGCCGAGGTGGGCACGGACTCCGGCGTGACGCCGCGCAGATAGAAGAGCGCGAAGCCGAAGGGCGGCGTCAGAAAGGAGGTCTGCAGGTTCACCGCGATCATGATGCCGAGCCAGATCGGGTCGATTCCCATGGCCAGCAGCACCGGCCCGACGATGGGCACCACCACGAAGGTGATCTCGATGAAGTCGAGGATAAAGCCGAGCAGGAAGATCACCAGCATCACCACCAGAGTGGCGCCCACCACGCCGCCGGGCAGCGCCTCGAACAGCTCGACGACCAGCTCCTCGCCGCCGAAGGCGCGGAACACCAGCGAGAAGAGCGCCGCGCCGATCAGAATCAGGAACACCATGCTGGTGACCTGGGTGGTGGAACGCACCACCTCGCGCAGCACCGGCACGCTCAGGCGGCGGTTGGCCGCGGCCAGCACGAAGGCGCCGAAGGCGCCCACCGCCGAGGCTTCGGTGGGGGTCGCGAAACCGCCCAGGATGGAGCCGAGCACGGCGACGATCAGCAGCACAGGGGGCATCAGCCCCTTGAGCAGCAGCGGCCAGATGCTGCCGGTATGGCCCAGCTCCTTCATCAGGGAGTCGCGGTCCGCCGGCGGAGCGGACTCGGGCTTCAGCCAGGCGGTGATCACCAGGTAGAGGATATAGGCGCCCACCAGCAGCAGGCCCGGCACCAGGGCGCCGATGAAGAGATCCCCCACCGAGAGGGTGCGCGGGCTCCACACCCCCATGGAGAGCTGGGCCTGCTGGTAGGCGTTGTTGAGCACGTCGCCCAGCAGTACCAGGGCAATGGAGGGCGGAATGATCTGGCCCAGGGTGCCGGTGGCGCAGATGCTGCCGGTGGCAAGCGACGGCGCATAGCCCCGCTTGAGCATGGTGGGCAGCGATAGCAGTCCCATGGTCACCACGGTGGCGCCGACGATGCCGGTGGAGGCCGCCAGCAGCATGCCCACCAGCACCACGGCGATGCCGAGCCCGCCGCGCAGGGCGCCGAAGGCCAGCGACATGGCGTCGAGCAGTGTCTCGGCGATCCGCGACTTCTCCAGCAGGACGCCCATCAGCACGAACAGCGGCACCGCCAGCAGCGTCTGGTTGGTCATGATGCCGTAGAGGCGGTTGGGCATGGCGCCCAGGTAGCGTGTCTCGAAGGGCACCGGCACGCCCAGCTGGATCAGCACATAGCCGATGCCGGCGAAGATAAGGGCGGTACCGGCCAGCGACAGCGCCACCGGGTAGCCCAGCATCAGCACGCCA
Organism: Halomonas sp.; assembly: GCA_003552795.1. GTDB lineage: Bacteria > Pseudomonadota > Gammaproteobacteria > Pseudomonadales > Halomonadaceae > Halomonas. The sequence goes on from PUOM01000079.1 coordinate 14,913, forward strand.
CAGACGGCGGCGAACATCACCAGCGGCATGAACTCGAGGAGAGTGGCGAGCATTACAGGAGTTCCTCATGCTGCGGGGTGTCGTTGGGCAGTCGGTGGCGGATGATCATCACTTGGCGGATCAGCTGGGCGATGCCCTGGATCAGCAGCAGCGCCATCATCACCAGGATCAGGGTCTTGAGCAGGTAGACGCCGGGGATGCCGCCGTCCGGCGAGCGCTCCAGGATCGCCCAGCTGCTGCGCACGTAGGCGAAGCTGCCGATGGCGATGAAGAGCACCACCGGAATCAGCAGGAAGAGTGTGCCGCAGAGGTCGACCCAGGCGCGGCCGCGGGCCGACATGCGCCGATAGAAAATATCCACGCGAACGTGGCCGTCGCGGCGCAGGGTCCAGGCGGCACCCAGCATGAAGACGGCGGCATGCATGTACATCACGGATTCCTGCATCACGGTGCTGTGGATGCTGAACACGTAGCGCATTACCACGATGGCGAACTGCACCAGCATCATAAGGATCACCAGCCAGGCAATGCCGGTGCCGATGCGATCGGTAAAGGCGTCCAGGCCACGGAGCAGGGCCGGTTCGCGGGCGGGGGAGGTCATGGGAACTCTCGTGCTGAAGCGGAAACGACGGGCATCATCGCCGATTCGACGATGATCGTCATCCCCGGGGCCTCAACGGCGTCTAGGCGTCTTCGTTTCTCAGCCTGGCGGTCAGCACCTGCAGACAGGCAGGGGGGAGCTGCAGGTCCACGGCGATCGGCAGATGATCCGAGAAGAGGTGGTCGAGCACCCGCACCTCGGCGGCCTGGAGCGAGTTCGAGAGCAGGATGTGATCCAGCGCCCGGCGCGGCTGCCAGGAGGGGTAGCTGAGCAGCGGGCGCACCGGATGCAGCGGCAGCGAGGCGCAGAAGCGCTGATGGCCGTGGAGCTGTTCGGGGGTGCAGTTGAGGTCGCCCATGACCACCACGTGGCGCAGCGGCTGAATGATCTCGGAGAGATAGTCGAGCTGGCGCACCCGGGTCCGATGCCCCAGCGCGAGGTGGGCCACGAAGAGGTGCAGGGCGTCGGGACCCTCGCCGAAGCGGGCGTGGATGGCGCCGCGTCCGGGCAGGGTGCCCGGCAGGCGGTGCTCCTCGATCTGATTGGGGGTCAGTCGCGACAGCAGCCCGTTGCTGTGCTGGGCGATGCGGCCGAGGTTGCGGTTGAGCTGCTGGAAGTGGTGCGGGAAGCCTCCGCGGCTGGCCAGGTACTCCACCTGATTGACGTTGCTGGAGCGGAAGCTGCCGCCGTCGACTTCCTGCAGGCCGACGATATCGAAGCGGCCCAGTACTTCGCTGACCATGTTGAGCCGCCGCTGGCGCGTGGGGTGCGGCAGCAGATGCTGCCAGCTGCGGGTCAGGTAGTGGTGGTAGGCGGAGGTCTGGATGCCCACCTGCAGATTGAAGGTGAGCAGCTTCAGGTGGCCGCCCTCCAGGGGCGGCGTCCTTGCCTCGGCAAGATGCGACATGTCAGCTGTCACCACGCTCCTCGCGAACCTTGTCGATCAGCGCGTCGGCGATCTGCGGCATGTTGGCGAGACTGCCGGCCCCGCTGGGGGTGACCAGATAGCGGCCATCGATCACCAGCGCCGGAACGCCCGTCAGGCGCATGTCGCGCAGTCGCGCGTGGGCCTGGTTGACCTTGCTCTTGACGGCGAAGGAGCCGAGTGCCTGGCGGGCCTCCTCCTCGCTGACGCCGTAGTCGCTGAAGAAGTCGGCCAGCTCCTCGGGCTCGGTCAGGGGGCGGTTCTGCTGATGGACGGCGGCGAAGAAGTCGGCGTGGATCGCCTCGACAATGCCCAGCTCTTCGGCGGCGTAGAAGGCCGCCGCGTGCTTGTTCCAGTCGCCGCCCATGGTCCCGGGCAAGTGCTCCACGCTGACGTCATCCTCCAGGGTCTCGTACCAGGCGGTGATCGGCTCCTGCAGGTTGTAGCAGTGGGGGCAGCCGTACCAGAACGCCTCGATGACCTCGATCTGGCCCTCTTCGACGCGGGTCTCGACGGGCTGGGGCAGCACCTCGTAGTGCTGGCCCTCGACCAGCGGGGAAGCGGTGGCCAGGCTCGAGAAGCCGAGGCCGGCGAGGGCGAACATCAGGGGCTTGAACATCGTTGACTCTCTCCTTGAAGGGTCCGGGGGACCGACGTCGCTGCCTTTGAGCCCGTTCCAGCCCGAGGGTTCCATGGCGCATGGCGAGCAGGGGCGACAAGACAACCAGGGCGGCCCGCGGGCCGCCCTGATAGATGGCTGATACGGCGGGCCTGGCCTCAGTGCAGGCCGTATACGTAGTTAGCCACGGCTTCCATGTCGTCATCGCTCATCTTGGCGGCGATGTCGCGCATGATATTGGCCGGATCGTTGTCGCGCTCGCTGGCGGCGAAGTCCTGCAGCGTGGAGACCGTGTACTCCACGAACTGTCCGGACAGGGCCGGGTAGACCGCACTGCCGATGCCTTCCCCGGTGGGGGTGTGGCAGGCGGCGCAGGCGGGGATGCCCTTGGCCATGTCGCCGGCGCGGTAGAGTTCCTCACCGCGGGCCAGCTGCTCGGCGTTATCATCGGGGTCTACCTGGCCCAGATTGGCATCCTGCTCGGCGTAGAACTTGGCCACATCCCAGGCGTCCTGGTCCGAGAAGTCGTCCACCTGGCCGGCCATCTCCGGCACCATGCGGTGGCCGTCGCGGATATCCATGATCTGCTTGGCCGTGTAGGACATCTGCTGGCCGGCGAGATGCGGGAAGGAGGCCGAGGGGCTGATGCCCTCCTGGCCGTGACAGGCGGCGCAGGTCTGTGCCTTTTCGGCGCCTGCGGCCGCATCGGCGTCGGCCTCCAGGTCGGCGTGGGCGGCGCCGACGGCGCCCATGGTAATTGCCAGGCTTGCCAGTAACTTTCTCATCGCTAATCCACTATGCCGTTACGTTATTGACCGGTACGTACCCTGGGTGCCGCCCGGTTCGAGAGGGGGAACCAGCATCAAGACATCCTATGCTCCAGATCGGCTGGTTCGCGGACGTCGAGGGCGCGGTGGTACACTAGCGTGACCCCGGGTCGCAGACAAAAGACACTGTATTATACCGAATCACCCCGGCGGCGTGAATGCAAGCCGCGCCCCGTCTCCCTTCGACTATCGTCAGGATGTCATCGCCATGGCGCGACTCAACTATCAGACCGCCCGCTTTCTCACCAGCGCCCCTACCCTGGCCCAGTGTCCGCCGGACAGCGGCGCCGAAGTGGCCTTTGCCGGCCGCTCCAATGCCGGCAAGTCCAGCGCCATCAATACCCTGACTCGACAGAAGGCGCTGGCGCGTATCTCCAAGACCCCGGGTCGCACCCAGCTGATCAACTTCTTCACCCTCGGCGAGGATGCCGCTCGTCGCCTGGTGGATCTGCCCGGCTACGGTTTCGCCAAGGTGCCCGAGCAGGTCAAGCGGGAGTGGCAGCGCCACCTCTCGGACTACCTTCAGCGCCGCGCCTCCCTGCGCGGCCTGGTGCTGGTGATGGACGTGCGCCATCCGCTCTCGGAGTTCGACGAGACCCTGCTGGGCTGGGCGGATGACAAGGCGATGCCGGTACATATCCTGCTCACCAAGGCCGACAAGCTCAAGCGCGGCGCGGCGGCCAGCGCCCTGCAGCAGGTGCGCTCGCGGCTGCGTGAGTGGGAGGACCTGGTCAGCATCCAGCTCTTCTCGTCGCTCAAGGGGCAGGGCGTCGAGGAGGCCCATGCGCGCCTCGACGCCTGGCTGATGGACTAGGCTCCGGCTTCCCATGGGGTCAGACCCTGAGGCCTCCCCACGAATAGCCGAATAAAATCAACTGCCTGTCGGTATCTCGGTGCGACTTTGCCAGCGTTGGCGGGCCCTGAGGGGTCTGGCCCCGTGGCGGCAGCGACTTGCGCTATCGCACTATCGCCGGCTTTCCAGCCAGCGGATCAGCTCGGGCAGCTCGCGAACGTGGTCCAGGCGGTGGATGCCGGGGGGGAGGGGGCGGTCGTCGGTACCGATCCAGGCCGCCTGCATGCCCAGTCGCCGCGCCGGCAGGGCGTCCTCCGTCCAGGAGTCGCCGACGTGCAGTGCCCGCGATGACGGCGCGCCAAGCCGGGCCAGGGCCGCCAGGAAGGGGCGCGGATCGGGCTTGGGGGCGAGCAGCTCGCCGGCGGCGATGGCCACCGGAAAGTGGCACCCCAGCGGCAGTCGGGAGATCTCCACGTTGCCGTTGGTGATGCTGGCCAGCCGGTAGCGCTGGCCCAGCTCGCTCAACAGTGCCTCCACCTCGTCGTGGGGCGACACCTCGTGCCTGAGCACCATGAAGCGCTCCATGGCCCGCAGGGCCCAGCCCTCGGCGTGGTCCGGCGCCAGGCCGTACTCCCCCAGCAGTTCGGTCAGCGCTCGGCGGCGCAGCCAGGTGAAGTCGCCGCGACGCAGCGGGTGCTCGCCGGCCAGGCGACTCCGACGCTCGATAAATGCCGCCAGCGGGAAGCGCTCGGCGAAGCGGCCGCGGGCCTCCGGATGTCCTGCCGGCGTGCCGCGCCCGCTCAGCTGCGCTTCCAGCCTGCCTTCAAGCCAGTCGGCCAGGGCCTCATCCAGCCAGGCGTAGTGGCCATCCTCGGTGCGCCGCATCACCCCGCCGTTGTCCCACAGGGTGTCGTCCAGGTCGAAGGTGATCGCCTCGAGTCTCACGATGGTTCCTCGTCGTTTTCCGGGGCCGGGCGGCGCCGTGCCCGCGGGTGGGCGGCATCATAGCTGGCCGCCAGGTGCTGCCAGTCCAGCCGGGTATAGACCTGGGTGGTGGCCAGGTTGGCGTGACCGAGCAGCTCCTGGACGGCGCGCAGGTCCTGGCTCGACTCCAGCAGATGGCTGGCGAAAGAGTGGCGCAGGCGGTGAGGGTGCAGGTGCTCGTCGAGACCGCGACGGCGAGCGATCAGCGCCAGGCGCTGCTGGATGGCGCGGTGGCCCAGGCGGGTGCCGCGCTGGCCGACGAACAGCGCCACTTCGCCGCGGGCCGCCAGGGTCTCGCGCAGCGCGAGCCAGGCCTCCAGCGCAAGGCGCGCATGACGACCCACCGGGACCTGGCGGGGCTTGCCGCCCTTGCCGACGACCCGCACCCGCTCGGGCTGCAGGTCGGGAAGGTCGAGGCCCGCCAGCTCGGCCAGGCGCAGGCCGCTGGAGTAGAAGAGCTCCAGCATGGCCTGGTCGCGCACCGCCAGCGGCGAGCCGTCATGGGGCGTCTCCAGGAAGTGCTTCAGGCGGTCCACGTCCACCGGGCGTGGCAGATGGCGGGGCTGGCGCGGGGCGCGGGTCAGGGCTACCGGATTGTGGGGCAGTCGACCGGCGGCCACCAGGTGGTCGGCCAGCCGGGAGATCGCCGAGCGACGCCGGGCCAGGCTTCGGGGGGCCAGCCCGCGCGCGCGCTCTTCGCCCAGGAAGCGGCGCAGCAGGACGGTGTCCAGCGCCCGCCAGTCGTCGATCTCACGCTCGGCCAGAAAGGCCACCAGGGCAGCGAGATCCCTACGGTAGGCGTCCAGGGTGGCCGGACTGGCCGTGCGCGCCAGCTCGTCCAGAAAGGCCTTGACCTCTGCGCACAGCGGGCCTGTCAGGGTGGACCGTTCAACCATGGCGGGTGGCGTGGCGCACCAGGAGGCGGGCCACCACGTCCCCCACGTATTCGGTGAAGAGGGTGTCCATGCTGGCGCGGAAGTGCTCGGGGTCGGGGCTGGCCATGATCAGGTAGCCCAGCGGCTCGCCCAGGGTCAGCCGGGTGATGGCGCAGGAACCTGAGCGGCGCGGGGCCTTGGCGTGGGGCAGCAGCCGCTTCCAGTCGGTGGGGGTGAGGCGAGCGCAGCGGCTGGTGCGGCCGTCAAGAAGTGCGGCCAGACGCGAGCCGGCATGCTCGTCGAGCACCTGGCGCGGGGCCTGAGGCGGCTGGGGGTCGGCGTCGGTGAGGCTGGCCGGGCACCACAGGGCCACCGCCGGCGTGGAGAAGCGTTCGCAGAGCTGAGTGGCCAGGGCCTGGCCCAGGGCGTCGCCGTCCTCGGCCTCCAGCAGCGCCAGCACCAGCTCCCGGGTGCGGCGGTACTGGGCCTCGTTGTGGCGGGCCGACTCCAGCAGCTGCTCCAGGCGCCGTTCGGTCTGGTCGGCGCGGCTGCGCAGGTCATGGACCAGCCGCTCCAGCAGCGAGGTGGCGCCCCGGGCTTCGGGGTGGGGCACCTTGAGCTGCTGGAGCAGCCCCTCGCGACCGACGAAGAAGTCCGGGTGGGTGGCCAGCCATTCGGCGACCCGGTCCGGGTCGAGGGTCTTGCGCGGTTCGGGAGCGGCTCGTGACATGCGAATTCCTCGGCGGTCGCTCTTGCGAGTGGGCTCAGATCAGGACGATGCGGCCGTCATAGATGCGCTCGGCGGGGCCGCTCATGGCCAGGGGGGTGCCGGGGCCTCCCCATTCGATGGTCAGCTCGCCACCGGGCAGCTGTACGTTGACCGGGCTCTCCAGCAGCCCCTGGCGGATGCCGCTGGCCACGGCGGCGCAGGCACCGGTGCCACAGGCCATGGTCTCCCCGCTGCCACGCTCGTAGACCCGCAGGCGGATCTCATGGGGCGAGAGGATCTGCATGAAGCCCGCGTTGACTCGCCTGGGGAAGCGCGGGTGGGACTCGATGGCGGGCCCCAGGCGCGCCACCGGGGCGCGGTCGACGTCCTCGACCCGCAGCACCGCATGGGGGTTGCCCATGGAGACGACGCCGATCTCGAGGCGCTCGCCGTCCACTTCCAGGGCATGCAGCGGGCGATCCTCGGCGGCGTCGAAGGGCAGCGCCTCCGGGGCGAAGCGCGGCTCGCCCATGTCGACTCGTACCCGGCCGTCGTCCTCCACCAGCAGCACCAGCGGCCCGCCGGCGGTCTCCACGCGGATCTCGTGCTTGTGGGTCAGGCGCTGGTCGCGAACGAAGCGGGCGAAGCAGCGCGCACCGTTGCCGCAGTTCTCCACCTCGCTGCCGTCGGCGTTGAAGATCCGGTAGCGGAAATCCAGGTCCGGATCCCGGGGCGGCTCGACGATCAGCAGCTGGTCGAAGCCGACCCCGAAGCGGCGGTCGGCCAGGCGGCGGATCTGGTCGTCCTGCAGGCGCGCCCGCTGGGTGACCAGATCGATCACCATGAAGTCGTTGCCCAGGCCATGCATCTTGGTGAAGTGCAGCAGCATCAGTCGGCGTCCTCCGGCAGCAGTGACTCGCCGGCCCACAGCTCCTCGAGTCGCTCGCGGCGGCGCACCAGGTGGGCGGACTCACCGTCCACCATCACCTCGGCGGGGCGCGGGCGGCTGTTGTAGCTGGAGGCCATCACGAAGCCGTAGGCGCCGGCCGAGCGCACTGCCAGCAGATCGCCCGCGCCGATGGCCAGCTGGCGCTCCTTGCCCAGGAAGTCGCCGGTCTCGCAGACCGGCCCCACCACGTCGTAGGTGGCGCTCTCCCGGGCGCGGCGGGTATCCACCGGCAGGATCGCCTGCCACGCCTGGTAGAGGGCGGGGCGGATCAGGTCGTTCATGCCGGCATCGACGATGGCGAAGTTCTTGGTCTCGCCGGGCTTGAGGAACTCCACCCGGGTCAGCAGCACCCCGGCGTTGGCGGCGATGGAGCGGCCGGGTTCGAAGAGCAGGGTCAGCCGCTCGCTGCCCCTCCATCGGGAGAGTCGCTCGAGCAGGGCCGAGGCGTAGTCGAAGGGCGCCGGCGGGTGCTCGTCGCGATAGGGCACGCCGAGACCCCCGCCCAGGTCCAGATGCTCCACCTCGATACCGCGCCCGCGCAGCGTCTCGAGCAGCACCAGCAGGCGGTCCAGGGCGTCGAGGAAGGGCGCGATCTCGGTGAGCTGGGAGCCGATATGGCAGTCCAGGCCGGTAACCTTGACGTTGGGCAGGCCGGCGGCCAGCTCGTAGACCGCCAGGGCCTCATCCACCGGGATGCCGAACTTGTTGTCCTTGAGCCCGGTGGAGATATAGGGGTGAGTGCCGGCGTCCACGTCCGGGTTGACCCGCAGCGACACCGGCGCCACCTTGCCCAGGCGCCCGGCCACGGCGTCGAGGCGCTCGAGCTCCGGACGAGACTCGACGTTGAAGCACTTGATGCCGACCTCCAGGGCCCGGGCCATCTCGGCCTCCTGCTTGGCCACGCCGGAGAAGACTACCTTGGCGGGGTCGCCCCCGGCGGTCAGCACGCGCTCCAGCTCGCCCACGGAGACAATGTCGAAACCGGCGCCCAGCCGGGCCAGCAGGCCCAGCACGGCGAGGTTGGAGTTGGCCTTCACCGCGTAGCAGATCAGGTGGGGATGGCCACCCAGCGCCTCGGTATAGGCGCGGAAGTGGCGGGCCAGGGTGGCCTTGGAATAGACGTAGCAGGGCGTGCCGAACTGCTCGGCGATGCGGGTCAGCGGGACCTCCTCGCCGTAGAGTACGCCGTCGCGGTATTCGAAATGATCCATGCTAGCTCTCGCTGTCGTCGGGGGCGTTGGCGGCGTCGCGGGGGGCGGGCTCTGCGGCCGCCGGGGCGTCATCGGGCAGGGTGAGCGGGCCCTTCTGGCCGCAGCCGGCAAGCCCCAGCGTCATCAGCAATGCCAGGCTCAGGGCGGCGAGGGGCAAGCGGCCCATCAGGTGCCGCTCTCCCGGCCAGGCTCCATCGCGCTCAGGGCATCGCGGGCCCGCTGGGCGGCGGCACGTACCTGATCGGGGGCGGTGCCGCCAATATGGTTGCGGGCGGCCACCGAGCCCTCCAGGGTCAGCACCTCGAAGACGTCGCCCTCGATGACGTCGGAGAACTGCTGGAGCTCCTCGAGGCTCATCTCGGAGAGATCCTTCTGCTGCTTCAGGCCGAAGGCCACGGAGAGGCCGACGATCTCGTGGGCGTCGCGGAAGGCCACGCCCTTGCGCACCAGGTAGTCGGCCAGATCGGTGGCGGTGGAGAAGCCGCGGCGTGCCGCCTCGGCCATCTGCGCCTTCTTGGGCTCGATGGCGGGCACCATGTCGGCGAAGGCCTTGAGGCAGTCCTTGACGGTATCCACGGCGTCGAACAGCGGCTCCTTGTCCTCCTGGTTGTCCTTGTTGTAGGCCAGCGGCTGGGACTTCATCAGGGTCAGCAGGCTCATCAGGTGACCGTAGACGCGGCCGGTCTTGCCGCGCACCAGCTCCGGCACGTCCGGGTTCTTCTTCTGGGGCATGATGGAGGAGCCGGTGCAGAACCGGTCGGGCAGGTCGATGAAGTCGAACTGGGCGCTGGTCCAGAGCACCAGCTCCTCGCTCATCCGCGACAGGTGCATCAGCAGCAGGCTGGCGAAGGATGTGAACTCGACGGCGAAGTCGCGATCGCTCACCGCGTCCAGGCTGTTCTCGGCGGGGCGCGCGAAACCCAGCAGCTCGGCGCTGACGTGGCGATCGATGGGATAGGTGGTGCCGGCCAGGGCCGCGGCGCCCAGCGGCATCACGTTGACGCGGCGGCGACAGTCGAGCAGACGCTCGTGGTCCCGGGCCAGCATCTCCTGCCAGGCCAGCAGATGGTGGCCGAAGGTGACCGGCTGGGCCGTCTGCAGGTGGGTGAAGCCGGGCATGATGGTGTCGGCCTCGCGGTCGGCCAGCTCGATCAGGCCGCGGCGCAGGCGGGAGAGCTCGGCGGCGACCCGGTCGATCTCGTCGCGCAGGAAGAGACGGATGTCGGTGGCCACCTGGTCGTTGCGCGAGCGGCCGGTGTGCAGCTTCTTGCCGGTAATGCCGATCTTGTCGGTGAGCCGCGCCTCGATGTTCATGTGCACGTCTTCCAGCGCCACGGACCACTGGAACTCGCCGCGCTTGATCTCGTCGCGAATCTCTGTCAGTCCCGCGATGATGGCATCGCGCTCGTCCTCGGTGAGCACGCCGACCCTGGCCAGCATGGTGGCGTGGGCGGTGGAACCCTGGATATCGTGGACGGCGAGGCGTTGATCGAAAGCGACCGAGGCGGTGAAACGGGCGACGAAGGCGTCGGTGGGCTCGTTGAAGCGGCCGCCCCAGGACTGGTTGGTGCCGGCGGTGGTGGAATCTGCGCTCATCGGACTGGATATCCTGCGTGACGGGTTGCGGTGAAGCGGGGCCACAGGGCCCCGGCGCCGACGCGGCGGCGCTGGCTGGACATGTCCGGCAGTGTACCAGAGTCCGCCCGGGGGGTGAGGGGCCGCTCGGGGCGTCGATTTCTCCTGCCCTGCCGGGTGCTTTATGATGACAGCCGATATGCTGTAGCGAACGCCAATACTACCGGGCGTCGGCGGTGCTGAACGCCGGCAGGGGAACCGGGACAGGGAGAACCTCGTGCAATCCATCACCAAGCTGCGTATTGCCACCCGCAAGAGTCAACTGGCCCTGTGGCAGGCCGAACATGTTCGCGACCGCCTCATGGCGATTCACCCCGGCCTGGAGGTGGAGCTGGTGGCCATGTCCACCCGCGGCGACAAGATCCTCGACACGCCGCTGGCCAAGGTGGGCGGCAAGGGGCTGTTCGTGAAGGAGCTGGAGGAGGCGATGCTCGACGGCCGCGCCGATATCGCGGTGCACTCCATGAAGGACGTCCCCATGCACTTCCCCGAGGGGCTGGGCCTCTCGGTGATTCTGGAGGGGGCCGAGCCCACCGACGCCTTCGTCTCCAACCACTACAAGAGCCTCGACGAGCTGCCCGAGGGGGCGCGCATCGGCACCTCCAGCCTGCGCCGCGGCCTGCAGATGCAGGAAGCGCGTCCTGACTTCGAGGTCCTCACTCTGCGCGGCAACGTCCAGACCCGCCTGGCCAAGCTCGACGACGGCGAGTTCGATGCCATCCTGCTGGCCACCTCCGGGCTGAAGCGCCTGGGGCTCGAGGCGCGCATCGCCATGGAGCTGCCCCCCGAGGTGTGTCTGCCGGCCTGCGGCCAGGGAGCGCTGGGCATCGAGTGCCGCCTGCACGACCCCGAGCTGGTCAGCCTGCTGGCGCCGCTCGACGATCCGGACACGGCCACCCGGGTGCGCGCCGAGCGCGCCATGAATACCCGTCTCGAGGGAGGTTGCCAGGTGCCGATCGGTGGCCACGCGGTATTCGAGAACGACGGCCAGACCCTGTGGCTGCGGGCCCTGGTGGGTACCCCGGACGGTACCCGGGTGCTGCGCGCCGAGGGTCGTGGCTCCATTTATGAACCCGAGGCGCTGGGCATCCGCGTCGCCGAGGAGCTGCTGGAGATGGGCGCCGGCGAGATTCTCGCCGAGGTCTACGGCGCCGAGTGATGGAGGACCTACCGGTCGTTATCACCCGACCCGGCGAACGGGGCGACGTGCTGGCCGCGGCCATCGAGGCCGGTGGCCTGCCGGTGGCTCGCCTGGAGGCGCTGCGCCTGGAGGCACTGCCCGAGACGGCGGAGCAGCGCGGCGCCTGGCTCGATTTCGACCAGTTCCGGCGGGTGGTGGTGGTAAGCCCCTTCGCCGCCGAACGACTGGCCGATGCGCTGGACCGTTACTGGCCCCAGCTGCCGGTGGGCATCGACTACTATGCGGTGGGGGCGGCCACCGCCGCCGCGCTGCACCGGGCGCTCGGGGTGCGGGTGCATGTGCCGCCCGCGGCGACCGGCGAGGACACCAGCGAAGCGCTGCTGCAGCTGGGTTCCCTGCAACGCCTGGACGATGAAAGGGTGCTGCTGGTGGCCGGCGAGGGGGGGCGGGCCCTGCTCGCCGATACCCTCGCCGAGCGCGGCGCCCGGGTGACGCGCCTGGCGGTCTATCGCCGCATCCCGCTCTCTCCCTCTCCCGGCATGCGGCGCCGTCTGGCCCGGGGCGAGTTCTGCGCCCTGGTGGTCAGCAGCGGAGAAATTCTCGAACATCTGGCAAGATGGTGTCCGGGTGCCGCCTTGAACCAACCGCTAATCGTTTCCAGCACTCGGTTGGCTACACTGGCCGGCAAGCTGGGGTTCCGTGCCCCTGTCGTGGCGTCCGGCGCCACGCCGGCCGCGCTGACGGCGGCCTTGGCCGCCGCCTGTCACCCGCAGGAAGCCGATGTCGATCAAGACGATCTCGAAAAGGGCTAGCGACAAGATGAGCAAGCAATCACAAGAGCAGGACGAACAGAAGGCGTCTGACGGCGCGCAGTCGGCGACCTCGGGCGGCGACGCCGGCAAGGGCAACCAGCAGAGCCGGCGACGTTCGCGACGCTACGACAAGGGCGGCGCATCGGGCGGTGCTCAGGGAGCTGCCGGGACGGCCAAGCCTGACGATACGCCAAACCGGTCGGATGACGCCGCGCAGGGCGTCTCCACGCAGGGCGTCTCCACGCCGGACGCTGCTACCTCGACCGGTGCCGCCGACAAGGGTGACAGGTCCGCGGCAGCAGGCAAGCCCGCGGCCCAGGCCTCCGGCGGGTCGGATGCCAAGGCGTCGGGCGAGGGCGCGTCCCCCCCGGCCTCCGGCGGCGGCAGCGGTGCGTCTGCTGGCGGCAGCGCTAGCGCTGCCCACTCCGGCGGCGGCGCGGGCGGCGGCAAGGGCGGCAAGGCGGGGCTCGCCGCCATCGTGCTGGTGATCCTGCTGGCCATCGCCGTGGTGCTGTTCGCCTGGCAGGCGTGGCAGAAGCTCGATGCCCAGCAGGCGCGCATCAGCGAACTGGAATCCGCCTCCGGGCAGTTCGCCAGCGCCTCGGACCTGGCGGACCTGGAGAGTCGCCTCGATCAGGGCGAGAGTGAGCGCGATGCCGCTCTCGACGGTGCCATCGAGGCGCTGCAGGGCGAGTTTGCCGACTACCGCGGCGAGGTCAACCAGACCCTGGACCAGGTGCTCGACGAGCTCTCCAGCGAGCAGGAGACCGATGAGCGCGACTGGCTTCACGCCGAGGCCGCCTACCTGCTGCGGCTGGCCAACCAGCGCCTGCAGCTGGAGCGCGACGTGACCGGCGCCGCGGCGCTGCTGCGCACCGCCGATGAGCGCCTGCGCGAGGCGGACAACCCCTCGCTGGTGCCGATCCGCCGCGAGATCGCCAGCGAGCTTGCCGCCCTTGAGGCCGTGCCGCGGGTCGATCGCACCGGGCTGTGGCTGTCGCTCAACGCCCAGCAGCAGCAGATCGCCAGCCAGCCGCTCTCCCAGGAGGTCGAGGAGGTCACCGTACGCTCCGGCATGGAGGAGGCGCCCACTGGCACCTGGCAGCAGCAGCTCTCGCGCTTCGGTCAGGAGCTCAAGGAGCTGGTCACCATTCGCCACCACGACGCCGAACTGGAGGCGCTGATCACCCCCGAGCAGGAGTCCTACCTGCGTCAGAGCGTGCGCCTGGTACTCGAGCAGTCCCAGCTGGCGCTGCTCAAGGAGGAGCAGGAGCTCTTCGAGGCGAGCCTCGACAAGGCCCTGACCCTGATCGAGGGCTACTACGATACCGATGCCTCCGGCGTGCAGTCGGTCACCGAGCGCCTGCGCGAGCTCAAGGCCCAGGCGATTCGCCCTGAGCTGCCGGACATCAGCGGCTCCCAGCAGGCTCTGGCCACCTTCATCGAGCGTCGCTTCGAGGCGCGCCGGGGAGATGACGCATGAGAAAGCTGATCCTGATCGTCGTCCTGGGTCTGGCGCTCGGCGCGCTGTTCGGCCAGCTGATGATGTCGGTACCCGGCTACTGGCTGGTGCGCGTCGGCGATACCTCGGTGCAGACCTCCTTCTGGTTTGGCCTGGTGATCCTGCTGACGGGCTTCCTGGTGCTGCACTTCGCCCTGCGCGTGCTGATGCGCCTGACCCGCCCGGTCTCGCGGTTCAAGGTGTGGAACAGCCGCACCCGCAACCGCAATGCCATGAAGCGCACCGTGCGCGGCCTGGTGGCGCTGGCCGAGGGGCGCTGGAAGAAGGCCGAGAAATCGCTGGTCAAGGCGGCAGACGACTCCAGCACCCCGCTGGTCAACTACCTCTCCGCGGCGCTGGCGGCCCACTATCAGGGCCGCTTCGACCAGGCCGATACCCTGCTCAAGCGGGCACATCTGAGCACCGAGGGCGCCGATACCGCGGTGGGCATGATGCAGGCTCAGCTGATGCTGGACCGCCAGCAGTATGAGGAGGCCCTGGCCATCCTCACCCGCCTGGACCGCCAGCTGCCCAACCACCCCCAGGTGCTCAAGCAGCTCAAGCAGGCCTATCTCAGCGTCAGCGACTGGGACGGCCTGCGTCGCCTGATGCCGCGCCTGGGCGCCCAGCAGCTGATCTCGAAGGAGGAGCGTGACCAGCTCGAGCAGCGCGCCTATCGCGAGCTGATCGTGCGCGAGGCACGCGAGGGCAGCGATATCGAGAAGGTGCGCGGTCTGTGGGCCGACATGCCCGACCACCTGCGCGGCAATATCGAGCTGATCGCGCTCTACGCCGAGGCGCTGGTGCGTGGCCACCAGGAGCCCATCGCCGAGCGGCTGCTGCGCCACTCCCTCAAGGAGCACTGGGACAGCCGCCTGGTGCTGCGCTACGGCCTGCTCGACGTGGACGCCGCCCGCCAGCTGGTCACCGCCGAGAAGTGGCTGCAGGAGCGGCCCAACGATCCGGACCTGCTGCTGACCCTGGGGCGCCTGGCGCTGCGCAACGCCTACTGGGGCAAGGCCCAGGAGTACTTCGAGGCGAGCCAGCGCCAGCGCCCCAGCGGCGTGGTCTGTGCCGAGCTGGCGCGGCTCCACGCCAACCTGGGCGAGCACAACAAGAGTCAGCTCTTCTACCGCCAGAGCGTTGAGCTGCTCGACAAGTCGCTGCCCTCCCTGCCCCAGCCCCGTGAGGACAAGGACGTGCTGGCCGAGAAGACGCCCTCCCATGCCAAGGCCAAGGCGGCTGTTTTCGAAAGCGGGCAGGCGGATGCCAGCGCCGACGCCGCCGACAAGAAGGACGACAAGGCCGGCAAGAAAGACGAGAAGAAGTCGGCCTGAGGCACGGCGGCCCCTGGCCGCCATGCCACCACTCGAAAGGGGGCGCCGGATGGCGCCCCCTTTTTTCAAGGCTATTTCATGTGCACAAGAAGGCGGGGCTGCCGATGGCAGCCCCGCCCTGGGTGGTGAAGAAACGAGTCGGGCACTTCAGTCCTCGTCGAAGTCCCCCTTGAACTCGGGGTTGGGCTTCGAGCGCGGGTCCTCCTCGCCGGCTCGGCTGCTCTCGCCGGAGCGGGGCTGGCCGCCGGGGCGCCCGTCGATGTCGAAGGGCTGCTGCATGACGCGCAGGTTGCCGGGAGGCGCCTCGCCCTCCTTGCCGACACCGAAGTAGAGGGTGGTGTGGGGGAAGGGGATCTCGATGCCCTTGGCGTCGAAGTGCAGCTTGACCAGGCGGTTGAAGGCGCGGCCAACGGCCCACTGGGTGCCCGGGGTGGTCTTGATGCGCACGCGGATGTTCACCGAGCTGTCGGCCAGGGCAATGACGCCGGCCACCTCCAGCGGGGCGAGGATGTTCATCTTGTGCTCCTCGTCCACCGCCAGCTCGTCGAAGGCCTCGCGCAGCGCCACGATGGCGTCGTCGATGCTCTCCCGGTAGGCGATGCCGTACTCGCCCACGTGGTAGCCGAACTCGCGCATGTAGTTGGAGACGGTATCCACGCTGGAGAAGGGCACGATATGGTAGGTGCCGTTGAGGTCGCGGATGCCTACCGAGCGGATGCTGAGCCGCTCGGCGACCCCGGTGACGCCGCCCACCGTGACCACGTCGCCGGTGTTCATGGCGTTCTCCACCTGGATGAAGACGCCGGTGATGATGTCCTGGACCAGCTTCTGGGCGCCAAAACCGATGGCCAGGCCCAGCACACCGGCACCGGCGATCAGCGGGCCGATATTGATGCCGATCTCCGCCAGCACGATCATCGCCGTGATGGTGACCAGGGCGATGGCCAGGGCGTTGCGGAACAGGGTCAGCAGGGTCTTGGCCCTGGCGTCGGGTTCGCCGGTGCCGGTATCCGGGTTGAGCTTGTGCTCGATCAGGCTGGCCAGCGACAGCCAAAGCCCGATGGCGAAGGCCAGGATCACCGCCACGCTGACCAGCTTGCCGACCAGGCCGCTGCCCGCGTCGGAGGCGTACCAGGCGGCCAGGTCGAAGGCGCCCCAGGCGTCGAGTACCAGCATGATCACCAGCACCACGATGACGGTGCGGATCAGTCGCAGGGCGTTGGGCACATAGCTGTTGAGGCGCGGCTCCAGCAGCGGCAGCTTGAGTCGCAGGTCATCGGAGAGCCGAATGCGCCGGCCGATGGTCTGGGTGAGGAAGCTGGAGAGCAGCAGGCCCACCACCACGGCGGCGATGGTCTTGAGGGTGGCGAAGAGCACGAAGGGCAGGGCGTCCACCGGGCGCGTCAGGGTCACCGTCAGCACCATGACGAAGTAGGCCAGGGCGAAGAGGTGCCAGGTGCGCGCAAAGAGCTGCAGGGCGATGCGGCTGGCCGTCATGGTGGCGCGGCTGGCCTTGTCGTTGATGGCATCGCGCAGGCGCTTGCGGTTTCTGAGCACCACGATCACCGCGTAGAGGAAGGCCCCCACCATGATCAGGGTACCCAGGCCCTGCCCCACCGCCATGGAGACATAGGCGTTGACCAGCGGAACCACCACCATCAGACCGTAGCCCACCAGGCCGATCAGCCGGGCGAGCCAGCGATTCCAGTAGGAGGCCTCCGTGGCGGCGATGGGCAGCAGGCGCAGCCCCTCGTAGCGGGAGGCAAACAGCATGCGCACCGCCGCCTTGAGGAGCTCGATCACCAGGAAGGCGTTGAGGAACAGCGAGGCGCGGGTGGAGAGTTCGCCGGTCTCGCCGATGGCGAAGGTGGCGATCAGGTTGCCGCCCAGGTAGGCGAAGGCCACGACCAGCACGTCCACCACGGCGGCCAGGGCCACGCAGATCACCAGGCGCAGCACCGGCGTCAGGCCTTCACCGTTGAGGGACCACTGGCTGACGCCGGTGAACAGGGGGCGTGCCAGGCGGCGGAAAGCCACGAAGAGCAGGAAGGTGGCGACAATCACCAGCCCCAGGTTGATGGCGGCGCTGGTGAAGGCCTCGACGTCGAAGGTGCTCTCCAGGTCGCTGTCGAACATGCCGCCGACGGCGCCGACGATGGCCGTGAACTGGCTGCCGACATCGCTGGCGACCTGGCTGGTGATCTCGGCCAGCTGTCGGGGCAGCGAGAGCTGGGCCTGCTCGGCTGGCGGCGGCTCGGCGTCCGCGGCATCCGCCGCGCCGCGCAGCTGGTCGATCAGCTGCTGGCGGGTCTGCTCGTTCTCGAGCAGGTCGGCCAGAGTGGCGTTGGCCGTCGGCTGCTCCTCGTCGGCCATCTGCGCCTGGGCCGGGCCGGCCAGCGCCAGCAGGGCGATCAGCAGCCAGCCGAGCAGCAGGGTTAGGGATCGCAGGGGATTCACGCGGTGACCTCCATCTCTTGGCGTGTGGGCGATGGGTCGTGTCGGGGTGGGGCTAGCGGTATGTTCTCGGCATGATACTGGCTTTCCTCGTCGACCACGACCCGGGCTGTCGAGATGGCATGATGCTGTACAGTCCGTGTTCGCCCTGGGCAATCGTGTCGGGCGTCCGGCCGGTCGTGCGATACTGGCGGGACGCCGTCCGGGGGCGGTGCAGAGAGGCCGAGTGACGGGGGAGAACCATGGGGATCAGTTTGCTGCTGGTGATGGCCGGTGGCGCGGCAGGGGGGATGGCACGCCTGGCGGTGGGCAATGTGGTGAGCCGGCGCCTCGGCACGGCCTTCCCCTGGGGGACTCTGGCGGTCAACCTCAGCGGTGCCCTGATCATTGGCCTGCTGGCGGGCCTTGCCGGCATGCCGCTGCCCGGCGAGGAGCCTCGCGTGTGGTTGCTGCTGGCCATCGGAGGGCTGGGCGGCTACACCACGGTATCGTCCTTCAGTCTGCAGACCCTGACCCTCTGGCAGCAGGGCCGGCCGCGGGCGGCCCTGGCCAACGTGGCGGCGACCCTGCTGCCCGGCCTGGCCGCGGTGGCCGTCGGCGCCTGGCTGGCGGGAGGCCTGGCGTGATCGACTGGCGAGCCTACGCGGCGGTGGGAGCCGGCAGCGCCCTGGGCACCGGACTTCGCTACCAGATCAGCCTGCTGCTGCTGGCGCTGCCCGGCCCCTGGTTTCCCTGGGCGACTCTGGCGGTCAACGTGCTGGGCTCCTGGTTGATCGCCTTCTTTGCGGCCCTGGCCGCTGGCCGCCTGCAGGGTCGGGTGGCGCGCTGGCAGCCCTTCCTGGTTGCGGGCTTCTGCGGCGGCTTTACCACCTTCTCGCTGTTCGGCCTCGAGGTCGTCCAGCTGCTGGCCCAGGCGCGGCCGAGCGCCGCCCTGGGCTACGGCCTGGCCAGCGTGCTGCTGTGGCTGGCCGCTGCCTGGCACGGCCACGGGGTGGGGCAACGGCTGACGGCGGCCTGAGGACTCACTCGGGGATCTGCCAGCTGTCGGGACACTCGGCACGGGGATAGAGCCGCTGGGCGGTGGTGGCGTTGCGTCGCTCGACCCACCGCGTCCTGTCGCCGTCGAGGCTGGCCAGCAGGGCATCGCCGGGATGGCGCACGGTGAGCAGGACCCCGTCGTCCTGCCGCCTCACCGCGTAGCGCGGGGCCAGTGCTGCCAGCAGTGAGTCGAGCTTCTCCGGCCGGTGGTCGACCACCAGGCGCAGGCGCAGCGCCTCGCCGTCGATCAGGTTGGCGTGCAGGCCGGCGTCGGCGAGCCGGGCGAATATCTCGGCCATCCGCGTCTCGTCCAGAAAGCCGCCATCCCGAGGGCTGACGTCGAGCAGCACCTGATCATCGCGGAGCATGCAGGCGGGCTGGCGGTCGCCTTCACCGGCCTCGGGGCCGATGATGCTCGGCGGCGCCTCGGGCTCGAGGAAGGAGCGCACCGTCAGCGGGATATCGCGGCGCTGGAGCGGTGCCAGGGTGCGCGGGTGGATCACCTTGGCGCCGTGCCAGGTCTGCTCCAGCGCCTCCGTGTAGCTCAGGCGGGAGATCTGCCGCGCATTGGTGAAGCGCCGCGGGTCGGCGTTGAAGAGCCCCGGCACGTCCTTCCAGATGGTGAGCTCTGCGGCGCCCAGGCACTCGGCGAGGATCGCCGCGCTGAAGTCGGAGCCCTCGCGGCCCAGGGTGGTCATGGCGCCGTCCGCGGTGGCGCCAATGAAGCCCTGGGTCAGCAGCAGCGACTCATCCTCGGCGGCGGTCCTGACGATACGTTCTCGGGTGGTCTCCCAGTCGATCTCGGCGGCCTGGTGGCGGTCGTCGGTGATGATCAGCTCCCGGGCGTCGCACCAGCGGGTGGGGATGCCGCTCGCGTTGAGCCAGGCGGCCAGCAGGGTGGTGGAGAGCAGTTCGCCAAAGCCCACGGTCTGGTCATAGTGGAAGGGATAGGGCGCCTTCCGATGGGCGGCGTGGGCGGCATCCAGCTCCGCCAGCCGCTGTTCCAGCGCGTCGGCCGCCGGCGAGCCCGGGCCAAACAGCGCCTCGGCCACCGCCAGGTGGTCGTGGCGAATCTCCGCCAGTCGCCGTCGATAGCTTGCCTCGTCCGGCTTCCGGGCCGCCTGCAGCAGCGCCTCCAGGGCGTTGGTGGTCTTGCCCATGGCCGAGGCGACGAGGGCCCGGGGGCGCTCGCTCTCCGGGGACAGCAGCGCCGCCAGGCGGCGGATGGCCTCGGCGTCGCCGATCGAGGCGCCGCCGAACTTGTAGACACTGCGGTGTGCGACCTGCGTCATCACGCACTCCCTCCACGATGGCTTTCCTCCACCTTAGAGGCCGGGGCCGCCGCGGGAAAGGGCGGCGTGCCGAGGGCGGCGCGGCTCGTCGGTTGCCAGAACGCAGTGAAGCCCCGCGAGGGGGCTTCAGGGTCGTGCCAGGCCGTGCGGCAGTCGGCTCAGCTGAGCCGCTGCATGTAGTCCACGTAGCCGAAGGTCCTGACCGTGCGCACCTCGCGGCTCGCCTCGTCGATGCGGCAGATCGACGGCAGGCGGATGCCGTTGAAGGTGGTGGTCTTGACCATGGTGTAGTGGGCCATGTCGGTGAACACCAGGCGGTCGCCGATCTCGAGCGGCGCATCGAAGGAGTAGTCGCCGATCACGTCGCCGGCCAGGCAGGTCATGCCGCCCAGACGATAGGTGTGGGCCTTCGCTTGCGGCTCGCCGCCGCCGATGATCTCGGGGCGGTAGGGCATCTCCAGCACGTCGGGCATATGCGCCGTGGCGGAGGTGTCGAGGATGGCGATGGGGCCGTCATTCTCGACGATATCCAGCACCGTGCAGATCAGGTAGCCGGTGTTGAGCGCGATCGCCTCGCCCGGCTCCAGATAGACGGTAAGATGCGGATGGCGCTCCCGGAAACCGCGAATCACCCGCACCAGGCGCTCGACGTCGTAGTCGTCGCGGGTGACGTGGTGGCCGCCGCCGAAGTTGACCCAC
>PUOM01000075.1 GCA_003552795.1 Halomonas sp.
CAGTGGCGGGGATGCTGGCTGGCGTCGAGCATCTCCCTGGCATGGGCCAGGGTGCGTTCCGAGAGGTTGACGCCGCCCAGCATCCGCGCCAGTTCGCCCACCCGGCCGGCCTCGTCCAGCAGCGCCATGCGGGTGAGGGTGGTTTCCTGCTCCGCTTGCTTCTCGATATGCAGGTGCCGGTGGGCCTGGGCCGCCACCTGGGGCAGGTGGGTCACGGTCATCACCTGGCCCTGCTCGCCAAGGCGGCGCAGCAGCTGTCCGACGATCTCGGCGGTGGCGCCGGAGACGCCCACGTCCACCTCGTCGAACACCAGGCTGGGAATGGTCGAGTGGCGGGCAGCCACGACCTGGATGGCCAGGCTGATCCTTGACAGTTCACCCCCGGAGGCCACCTTGGCCAGCGGCCGGGCCGGCTGGCCGGGGTTGGCGCTGATCAGGAAGCGGGCGCCCTCCAGCCCCTCGGCGGCCGGCGTGTCACGCTCGATGATTTCGATCTCGAAGCGTGCCTTGCCCATGGCGAGGAAGGCGAGCTGCTCCTGCACGGCCTGGCCGAAGCAGGTGGCGGCCTGGCGTCGCGCCTCGCCCACCTGCCGGGCCTGGCCCCGCCAGCGTTCGCGCAGGGTGTCGACCTCGACCTCCAGCGCTTCAAGATTCTCTTCGCCCCCTTCCAACTGCGCCAGCTCAGCCTGCAGCCGCTGGTGCAGCGCCGCGAGCTCCTCTGGCATCACATGGTGCTTGCGGGCCAGGCGGTGCACCTCGCCCAGGCGCTGCTCCACCCAGGCCAGACGCTCGGGGTCGAGCTCGGTGCCCTCGGCGAAGTGGTGGAGCTCCCGGGCCGCCTCCTCGACCTGGATGCGCGCCTCGCCCAGCATGGCGAGGGCTTCTGCGAGGCGGCCGCGGTCGCTGCCCGGCAGTGCCGACAGGCGGCTCACCGCCTGGGTCAGCAGCGTCATGGCGCCACCCTCGTCGCCATCGCAGCACTCGGCGGCGAACTGCGCTTCGCGCAGGCGCTCCTCGGCGTGGGCCAGCTCCTCCTGCTCCTCTTCCAGCGTTTTCAGCTCCCCTTCGACCAGGGCCAGCTGATCGAGCTCTTCCACCTGATAGCGCACCAGCTGGCGGCGGGCGGCCAGCTCGTCGCCGTCCTCGGCCAGTCGCCTCAGCTTGCGGCGAGCGGCCTGCCAGGTGCGGAAGGTCTCGGCCATCTCGCTCACCGCCTCGCGATGGCCGGCGAAGTCGTCGAGCAGGCGCAGGTGGGTCTCCTCGCGCAGCAGCGCCTGGTGGGCATGCTGACCATGAATCTCGATCAGCCGCTCCCCCAGTGCCTTGAGGTCGGCCACGGTCGCCGGCTGGCCGTTGATCCAGGCCTTGGACCGGCCGCTGGCGCTGACCACTCGCCTCAGCAGGCAGTCGTCGTCGGGCAGCTCCCGGGCGGTCAGCCAGGCGCGGGCCTCGGGCAGGGCGGCGATGTCGAAGCGGGCGCAGAGATCGGCCCGCTCGGCGCCGTGGCGCACGCTGCCAGCGTCGGCGCGCTCGCCCAGGCAGAGCCCCAGGGCGCCGAGCAGGATCGACTTGCCGGCGCCGGTCTCGCCGGTGATGGCGGTCATGCCGTCGGCGAGCTCCAGCTCCAGATGGTCGACGATGGCGAAGTCACGAATGGCAATCTCTGTCAGCATGAGGCCTCCCGGGGAGTCTGCGGGCCCTGATCTCAGGGCGACTGGTCACTCATCCAGTATGTGTTCTTTTATACAGTAGGCAAGGCGGCTCCACAATGCACGGACCGTCTGCGCGGCTCGCCTCGCCTTGAGTTCCGCTGCGGCGTCCCCATATAGCTCGCAGAACCGTTCAAACCCCTCATTCATGTAGCACCGGCGGCCCGGGGCCGCCGCACCCCGTCAGGAGAGACCCATGGCCAGAGATCCCCAGACCCCGCTGGACGAGGAACTTGCCCGTCGTGAGCAGGAGGCCGAACCGCAGCCGGTAGAGGGCGAGTTGGAGGATGCCATCGAGGCGGCCGCAGAGGCCGAGGACGTTGTCGAGGCCAGCGACAACCCTGAAGCCGAGCTCCTCGCCGCTCGCGTCGAGGAGCTGGAACAGAGCGTGGCCGATGCCAAGGATCAGGCGCTGCGCGCCGCCGCCGAGGCCCAGAATGTGCGCCGCCGCGCCGAGCAGGAGGCCGAGAAGGCTCGCAAGTTCGCCCTCGAAAAGTTCGTCAAGGAGCTCCTGCCGGTGGTCGACAGCCTGGAGAAGGCCCTGGAGGCCATGGCCGACGAAGCCACCGAGGCGCATCGCGAGGGCGTCGCCATGACGCTGAAGATGCAGCGCGACGTGCTCGCCAAGTTCGGCGTGGAGATACTGGAGCCGGAAGGCGAGCCCTTCGACCCGCAGTACCACGAGGCGATGGCGATGGTGCCCAACCCGGAGCTTGATCCCAACACCGTCATGGAGGTGTTCCAGAAGGGCTATCTGCTCAACGGCCGCCTGGTGCGCCCGGCCATGGTCGTGGTCAGCCAGGCCGCGGGCTGAGGCAACAAATCCTGGTCGCGGGGCTTGAAAAGCCCACGGCGGCCCCCAGATAGATGTCAACTCGGCGGCTCAGGCCGCAGAACATGACTCCGGATACACAGCAACGACTTTACGAGGATTTCCTATGGGACGCATCATCGGTATTGACCTGGGGACCACCAACTCCTGCCTGGCCGTGCTCGACGGCGACAGCGCCAAGGTGATCGAGAACGCCGAGGGCGCGCGTACCACGCCGTCCATCATTGCCTACACCGAGGATGGCGAGATCCTGGTGGGCCAGGCGGCCAAGCGCCAGGCGGTCACCAACCCGAACAACACCCTCTACGCCATCAAGCGCCTGATCGGCCGTCGCTTCAAGGACGATGTCGTCCAGAAGGACATCAAGATGGTGCCCTACGCCATCACCGAGGCCGACAACGGCGATGCCTGGGTCGAGGTCAACGGCAAGAAGCTGGCGCCACCCCAGGTCAGCGCCGAAGTGCTCAAGAAGATGAAGAAGACCGCGGAAGACTACCTGGGTGAGGAAGTCACCGAGGCGGTCATCACCGTGCCGGCCTACTTCAATGACAGCCAGCGCCAGGCCACCAAGGATGCCGGCCGCATCGCCGGCCTCGAGGTCAAGCGCATCATCAACGAGCCCACCGCGGCGGCGCTGGCCTACGGCATGGACAAGTCCCGCGGCGACAAGACCATCGCGGTCTACGACCTGGGCGGCGGCACCTTCGATATCTCCATCATCGAGGTGGCCGACGTCGACGGCGAAACCCAGTTCGAGGTGCTGGCCACCAACGGCGACACCTTCCTGGGTGGCGAAGACTTCGACATGTACCTGATCAACTATCTGGTCGATCAGTTCAAGACCGACAGCGGCATCGATCTCTCCGGCGACAATCTGGCCATGCAGCGCCTCAAGGAAGCCGCCGAGAAGGCCAAGATCGAGCTCTCCAGCGCCCAGCAGACCGACGTCAACCTGCCCTACATTACCGCCGACAACACCGGTCCCAAACACCTCAATGTGAAGGTGACCCGGGCCAAGCTGGAGTCGCTGGTGGAAGAGCTGGTGCAGCGCTCTCTGGCGCCCTGCAAGACCGCCCTGAAGGACGCCGGCCTCTCCGCTTCCGAGATCGACGACGTCATCCTGGTCGGCGGTCAGACCCGCATGCCCATGGTGCAGAAGAGCGTGGCCGACTTCTTCGGCAAGGAAGCGCGCAAGGACGTCAACCCGGACGAGGCGGTGGCCGTGGGCGCCGCGATTCAGGGCGGCGTTCTGGGCGGCGACGTCAAGGACGTGCTGCTGCTCGACGTCACTCCGCTGACCCTGGGCATCGAGACCCTGGGCGGCGTGATGACCCCGCTGATCGAGAAGAACACCACCATTCCGACCAAGAAGACCCAGACCTTCTCGACCGCGGATGACAATCAGACCGCCGTGACCATCCACGTGCTCCAGGGTGAGCGCAAGCAGGCGGGCGGCAACAAGTCCCTGGGTCGTTTCGACCTGGCCGATATTCCGCCGGCGCCCCGCGGCGTGCCGCAGATCGAGGTCGCCTTCGACCTGGACGCCAACGGCATCCTGAACGTCTCCGCCAAGGACAAGGCCACCGGCAAGGAGCAGTCCATCGTCATCAAGGCCTCCAGCGGCCTCTCCGACGACGAGATCGAACAGATGGTCCAGGACGCCGAGGCTCACGCCGACGAGGACAAGAAGTTCGAGGAGCTGGTGCAGCTGCGCAACCAGGCCGACGGCATGGTCCACGCCGCTCGCAAGACGCTGCAGGAAGCCGGCGAACACGCCAGCGACGAAGAGAAGGAGGCCATCGAGAGCGCCGCCAAGGAGCTCGAAGAGGCCATCAAGGGCGATGACCAGGAAGATATCCAGGCCAAGCTGGACAAGCTGACCGAGGCCTCCGGCAACCTGGCCCAGAAGATGTATGCCGCCCAGGCCGAAGCGGCCCAGCAGGAAGGCGGTGAAGGTCAGGAAGCCGGTGCCAAGAAGGAAGATGACGTGGTCGACGCCGAGTACGAAGAAGTCAACGACGACCAGAAGAAGCAGTAAACCACGCATCTGAACCACGGATGATGCCAGCGCGGGGGCCTGACTCCCGCGTTGGTGTTTCCGCGGTACCGCGACGGAGGCGGACCGATCCATGTCCAAACGTGATTATTACGAGGTGCTGGGCGTAGAGCGCGGTGCCGATACCAAAGAGATCAAGAAGGCCTACCGACGCCTGGCCCAGAAGTTTCATCCGGACCGCAACCCGGACGACGAGACCTCGGCGGAGAAATTTCGTGAGATCTCCGAGGCCTACGAAGTGCTCTCCGACAGCGAGAAGCGTGCCGCCTACGACCAGTTCGGCCATGCCGGCGTGGACGGACAGGCCGGTGGCTTCGGCGGCGCCGGTGGCTTCGGCGGGGCAGGAGCCGGTGGCTTCAGCGATATTTTCGGCGATGTCTTCGGTGACATCTTCGGCGGTGGCGGCGGTCGTCGCCACCCCAACGCTCCGGCCCGGGGCAGCGATCTGCGCTACAACCTCGAGCTCGACCTCGAGAGCGCCGTGGCCGGCACCAGCGTGGATATCCGCGTGCCGCGCCACGTGGAGTGCGATCGCTGCGATGGCGATGGCGCCGAGCCCGGCTCGTCCAAGGAGACCTGCCCGACCTGCCACGGCCATGGCCAGGTGCGCATGCAGCAGGGCTTCTTCGCCGTGCAGCAGACCTGCCCGACCTGCCACGGCAGCGGTGTGCATATCAAGGTGCCCTGCCACAAGTGCAACGGCGAGGGCCGCGTGCGCGAGACCCGCACGCTGTCGGTGAAGATCCCGGCCGGTGTTGACACCGGCGACCGCATTCGCCTGAACGGCGAGGGCGAGACGGGGCTCAACGGTGGGCCCCCCGGGGATCTCTACGTTCAGGTGCACATCAAGCCGCACCATATCTTCCAGCGCGACGGCAAGCACCTGCACTGCGAGGTGCCGATCAACTTCGTTGATGCCGCCCTGGGCGGCGAGCTGGAGGTGCCGACCCTGGACGGCCGGGTCAAGCTGAAGATCCCGGCGGAGACCCAGACCGGCAAGCTCTTCCGCCTGCGCGGCAAGGGTGTCAAGCCGGTGCGCGGTGGTGCGCCCGGCGACCTGCTCTGCAAGGTGGTGGTGGAGACTCCGGTCAAGCTCAACGAGGAGCAGAAGGAGCTGCTGCGCACCTTCCAGGACAGCCTCGGCGGCACCAACAGCGCCCACCACTCGCCCAAGAAGAGCGGCTTCTTCGACGGCGTGAAGAAGTTCTTCGAGGACATGAAGCCCTAGACGGCATCACGCCTCGCGGAGACAGCTGGGCCCCGGCATCGTGAGATGTCGGGGCCCGGTCGCGTTCAGCGTCGGCGATGCGACGATATCGTGTGTCAGCGCCCGCTTGGCTTCGACGGTGTGGCGGCATAGTCTGGTGGCTCGATGAAACTGCCAGGAGATCTGCCATGCCCATTTCACGAGCCGAATTGCCCGCCGAAGATGCCGCGGCGCTGATCGATCAGCTGTGCGAGGGCTGGTCCGGCGCCGAGTCGATCGATCGCGACGGCGACCCGGTCAGGATCGACTTCGCCAGCGGCAGCTGCTACCTCCAGGCGCAGCCGGACAAGCTGCTGGTGGTGGTGGAAGCCGTCGATGACGAAAGCCACGATCAGCTGGAGGGTCGGGTAGACAACGCCCTGGATGCCCTGAAGGGCGTCGAGCTGGATATCGTCTGGGAGGCGTGACCGCCGCGACCACTCCGGCCGCCGCCCACCTGGGCATGCTGCTCTGGGCGGTGCTGGTGGGGCTGTCGTTTCCCGCCGTGGGGCTGATGAGCGAGCTGCCGCCGCTGTCACTGACCGCCCTGCGCTTCTTTATCGCCTGCGCCGCCCTCTGGTGGCTGGCGCGCCGCGCGCCGGGCTTCCTGCCCGCCCCGGGCCTGATGCCCCTGTACGCCCTGATGGGGCTCTGCCTGGCCGGCTTCTTCGGGGCCATGTTCTGGGCGGCGCACCACGCCACGGCGCTCTCCATGGCAACGCTGTACGTGACCGTGCCTCTGCTGGCCTTCCTGTTGGGGCGGGGCCTGCGCGTGGAGCGTCCGGGGTGGCGACTACCGGCGATCCTGTCGCTGGGGGCCGCCGGGGCCCTGGGGCTGGCCTTCGCCGAGGCGTGGCAGCAGGGCGGGCACCTGTCCATCGGCATCGGCGAGGCGGTGTTCTTCCTGGGCTGTCTCTCCACGGCGCTCTATCCGGTGCTCAGCAGATGGGGGCTGGCGACAGGGCGGCTACCCGCCTCGGCGGCGGTTCGCACCTTCTGGAGTCTGGGGACAGGCGGCGTGCTGATCGGCCTGGTCGGGCTCCTGGTGGAGCCGCTGGCCGTGCTGGCGACCATGAGCGGTCGCGACCTGGCGCTGCTGGTCTACCTGGGTCTCTTCTCCAGCGCCCTGACCTTCTGGCTGATGCAGCGTGCCACGGCGGCGCTGACGCCGGGCGTGGTCACCGCCTACGGCTACCTGGTGCCCTTCGTCTCCATGCTGCTGCTGTTCTTGCAGTCCCCGGGCAGCGTCGGCTGGGCCTGGCTGCCCGGCAGCCTGGCGGTGCTGCTGGCCATGGGGCTGCTGATGCGCAGCGACGTCGGGACAGGCGGCTGACGGCGCCTCGCCTCTGGTATACTGCCAGCCATTCTTGAACCATTACCGCTTCTACAGGAGTCCACATGACCCGTATCGCCATCGTCGGTGTCGCCGGCCGCATGGGCCGCACCCTGGTCAACGCCGTGCTTCAGGATGACGGCGTCACCCTGGCCGGCGGCAGCGTCGAGCCGGGCAGCTCGCTGGCCGGCGCCGATATCGGCGAGCTGGCCGGCGTCGGCCGGCTGGGCGTGGCCGCGGTGGATTCGCTGGAGACCATCGCCGACGACTTCGACGTGCTGATCGACTTCACCGCGCCGCGGGTGACGCTGTCCAACCTGGCGTTCTGCGCCGAGCACGGCAAGCGCATGGTGATCGGCACCACCGGCCTTTCCGAAAAGGAGCTGGCCGAGCTGGACGGCTACGCTGGGAAGCTGCCCTTCGTCTTCGCGCCGAACATGAGCGTGGGCGTCAATCTGACCCTGAAGCTGCTGGAGACCGCCGCCCGGGCGCTGGGTGACGAGGGCTACGACATCGAGGTAGTCGAGGCGCACCACCGCCACAAGGTGGATGCTCCCTCCGGCACCGCGCTGAAGATGGGCGAGGTGGTGGCCGAGAGCCTGGGACGTACCCTCAAGGAGCATGGCGTCTTCGAGCGGGTGGGTCAGTGCGGGCCGCGTACCGACAAGGAGATCGGTTTCGCCACGCTGCGCGCCGGCGACATCGTCGGCGAGCACACCGTGATGTTTGCCACCGAGGGCGAGCGCATCGAGATCACCCACAAGGCCTCCAGCCGCATGACCTTCGCCCGGGGGGCGGTGCGCGCGGCGCGCTGGGTGGCTGACCAGGGTAACGGTCGCTACGCCATGCAGGATGTGCTCGGTCTCGGCTGAGGCTGAGTTCGACCAAAGGGGTGGCCGGGGGGCGCTCGATCCTGTAAAATCCCGAAAATTTTGGCCGGGCGCATGGGCGAAAGCCCCATCAACAGCGCTTGTTGCTTCGGCCCCCAGTGTTCTGAGCGACTCAGTTCCGAGCGAATGACAACAAGCGGGATGAAACCGGTCTTCATCGGTTTCGTCCCGCTTTTTTGCGGGGCGGCCATCCGCGGGGCGGCCGTCCGCAGAGTGGTCATTCGAGGTCCGGCCATGGCCCAGCACTATTCCGGGACGCGCTGTCGCTGACAGCCGTCCGCAAAAACATGGGAGGACGTTGCATTGAACAAACCCGCGATACTGGCCCTGGAAGATGGCAGTGTGTTTCATGGCACGGCGATCGGTGCCGATGGACAGACCAGCGGTGAGGTGGTGTTCAATACGGCAATGACCGGCTATCAGGAGATCCTCACGGACCCCTCCTATACCCGTCAGATCGTCACCCTGACCTATCCCCATATCGGCAACACCGGCGTCAACGCCGAGGACGTCGAGTCCGGCGCCATCGCCGCCGCCGGCCTGGTGATTCGCGATCTGCCGCTGCTGGCCAGCAACTTCCGCTGCGAGCAGACCCTCGCCGACTACCTCAAGAGCCAGAATGTGCTGGGCATTGCGGAGATCGATACCCGCCGCCTGACCCGCATCCTGCGCGACAAGGGCGCCCAGAACGGCGCCATCCTGGCCGGCGCCGAGGCCGAGGGTGACGACGCCGTGGAGCGCGCCCTGGCCGCGGCCCGCGCCTTCCCGGGCCTCAAGGGCATGGACCTGGCCAGGGTGGTTTCCTGCCAGACGCCTTACCAGTGGAGCGAGGGGGAGTGGACCCTTGGCGAGGGCTATGCCGATACCGCCGGCTCCGATGGGCAGGCAGAGCGCCCCTACCACGTGGTGGCCTACGACTTCGGCGTGAAGCGCAACATCCTGCGCATGCTCGCCTCACGCGGCTGCCGTCTCACCGTGGTGCCGGCCCAGACCCCGGCGGCCGAGGTGCTGGCCATGAATCCGGACGGTATCTTCCTGGCCAACGGTCCCGGCGACCCCGCGCCCTGCGACTACGCCATCAAGGCGATTCAGGAGATCCTCGAGACCGAGATTCCGGTGTTCGGCATCTGTCTGGGCCACCAGCTGCTGGCGCTGGCCAGCGGGGCGAAGACCGTGAAGATGGGCCACGGCCACCACGGCGCCAACCATCCGGTGCAGGACCTCGATACCGGCCGCGTGATGATCACCAGTCAGAACCACGGCTTCGCCGCCGACGAGGCAAGCCTGCCGGCGACCCTGCGTGCCACTCACCGCTCTCTGTTCGACGGCACCCTGCAGGGGGTCGAGCGCACCGACCGTCCGGCCTTTGGCTTCCAGGGCCACCCGGAAGCGAGCCCCGGTCCCCAGGACGTCGCGCCGCTGTTCGATCGTTTCATCGAGATGATGAGGGCCCGTCAGGCCTGAGCCTGGCGCAGCAGCCCCAGACACGTCGCCACTCGTCACCCTTTTCAGCGGGAAGCACCATGCCCAAGCGTACAGACATCCAGAGCATTCTGATCATCGGCGCTGGCCCCATCGTCATCGGCCAGGCCTGCGAATTCGACTACTCCGGCGCCCAGGCCTGCAAGGCGCTGCGCGAGGAGGGCTACCGGGTCATCCTGGTGAACTCCAATCCGGCCACCATCATGACCGACCCGGCCATGGCCGATGCCACCTACATCGAGCCGATTACCTGGCAGGCGGTGGAGAAGATCATCGAGGCCGAGCGCCCGGACGCCGTGCTGCCCACCATGGGCGGTCAGACCGCGCTCAACTGCGCGCTCGACCTGGACAAGCACGGCGTGCTCGAGACGTACGGCGTAGAGATGATCGGCGCCAACGCCGACGCCATCAACAAGGCCGAGGATCGCGACCTCTTCGACCAGGCCATGAAGCGCATCGGGCTGGAGTGCCCCAAGGCCGAAGTGGCCCACAGCATGGAGGAGGCCTGGCGCATCCAGGCGTCGCTGGGGTTCCCGGTGATCATTCGCCCCTCCTACACCATGGGCGGCTCCGGCGGCGGCGTGGCCTACAACAAGGAGGAGTTCGAGGAGATCTGTACCCGGGGCTTCGAGCTCTCCAACAACCACGAGCTGCTGATCGACGAGTCGCTGCTGGGCTGGAAGGAGTACGAGATGGAGGTCGTTCGTGACAGGAACGACAACTGCATCATCGTCTGCTCGATCGAGAACTTCGACCCCATGGGCGTGCACACCGGTGACTCCATCACCGTGGCCCCGGCCCAGACGCTGACCGACAAGGAATACCAGATCATGCGCGACGCCTCCCTGGCGGTGCTGCGCG
>PUOM01000152.1 GCA_003552795.1 Halomonas sp.
CCGCGAAGCGCGCCGCCAGTCCTTCGAGGAGTTCGGCAAGCTGCCCGATGCGCTGATCGCCTGCGTGGGCGGCGGTTCCAACGCCATGGGGCTCTTCTACCCCTTCGTGGAGGATGACGGAGTGGCCATGTACGGCGTCGAGGCCGGCGGCGACGGCGTCGAGACCGGCCGCCACGCCGCCCCGCTCGCCTCGGGCGCGCCGCGGGGCGTCCTGCACGGCAACCGCACCTACCTGATGTCCGACGAGGGGGGGCAGGTCGCCGACACCCACTCGGTATCGGCCGGGCTCGACTACCCGGGGGTCGGCCCCGAGCACGCGCTGTGGAAGGACGTGGGGCGGGTCAACTACGTGGCCGCCAACGATGCGGACGTCCTCGCGGCCTTCCGCGAGCTGACCCACGTCGAGGGCATCATGCCGGCGCTGGAGACGGCCCACGCCCTGGCCTATGCCAAGGTGTTGGCGCCCACCATGCGCCCCGACCAGAACATCGTGATCAACCTCTCCGGTCGTGGTGACAAGGACATCATGACGGTGGCAAAGATCGACGGGATAGAATTCTAGATGACGGCCCAGACCATGAATCGAATTGACCAACGTTTCGCCGAGCTCAAGGCTCAGGGCCGCCGCGCCCTGATCCCCTTCATTACCGCCGGCGACCCGGCGCCCCAGCACACCGTGGGCTTCATGCATGCGCTGGTGGAGGCCGGTGCCGACGTGATCGAACTCGGTGTGCCCTTCTCCGATCCCATGGCCGATGGCCCGGTGATCCAGAAGGCCTGCGAGCGGGCGCTCAAGCACGGCGTGCGCCTCACCCACCTGTTCGAGATGGTGCGTGAGTTCCGCCAGGTGGACACCACCACGCCGGTGGTGCTGATGGGCTATCTCAATCCCATGGAGCGGATCGGCCTTGAGGCCTTCGCCGACCAGGCCGCCGAGGCCGGCGTCGACGGCGTGCTGACCGTCGACATGCCCCCGGAGGAGGCCGAGGAGCTCGGTCCGCTGCTCAAGTCCCGCGACCTGGCCTCCATCTTCCTGGTCGCCCCTACCACTTCCCATGCCCGGGCCGCTACAATATGCGCCCACGGCGAAGGCTACCTCTACTACGTATCGCTCAAGGGCGTGACCGGCTCGGCCACCCTGGACGCCGACGATGTGGCGGCGCACCTGGCGCCGCTGCGCGAGATGACCGATCTGCCGCTCTGCGTCGGCTTCGGCATCCGCGACGGCGCCTCCGCCGCCGAGGTGGGCAAGGTGGCCGACGGCGTGATCGTCGGCTCGGCGCTGGTCAACCGTATCGCCGAGAACGTCGAGCGCCCCGAGGTGATTGCCGGGGAACTCAAGGCCGTGCTGGGCGAGATGCGCCAGGCCCTGGATGCCATGAGTGCGAGCTGAGTAGCGCCTTCGCCACAGGATTCGACCCACGCGCCCGGCACGCGCCGGGCGCCGACCATATGACGGAACCCTTCTGACATGAGCTGGCTAGACAAGATCGTGCCCTCCATGGGGCGTATCCAGCGCAAGGACCGCCGCGCCAGTGTGCCCGACGGCCTGTGGCGCAAGTGCCCCAAGTGCGAGGCGGTGCTCTACCTGCCCGAACTCGAAAAGCACCACAATGTCTGTCCCAAGTGCGACCATCACCTGCGGCTCACCGCCCGCAAGCGTCTCGACTGGTTCCTCGACAAGGAGGGGCGCGAGGAGCTGGCCGCCGAGGTGGAGCCGATCGATCGCCTCAAGTTCCGGGACTCCAAGAAGTACAAGGATCGCCTCTCGGCGGCGCAGAAGGAGACCGGCGAGAAGGACGCCCTGGTCGCCATGCGCGGCCAGCTCGACGGCCTGCCGGTGGTGGTGGTGGCCTTCGAGTTCAGCTTCATGGGAGGCTCCATGGGCGCCGTCGTGGGCGAGAAGTTCGTGCGCGCCGCCACCCTGGCCCACGACGAGGGCATTCCGCTGATCTGCTTCTCCGCTTCCGGTGGGGCGCGCATGCAGGAAGCGCTCTTCTCGCTGATGCAGATGGCCAAGACCTCCGCCGCCCTGGAGCGGCTCAAGCAGGCCGGTGTGCCCTACATCTCGGTGCTCACCGACCCGGTGTTCGGCGGCGTCTCGGCGTCGCTGGCCATGCTGGGGGACCTCAACGTGGCCGAGCCCAACGCGCTGATCGGCTTTGCCGGCCCGCGTGTGATCGAACAGACGGTGCGCGAGAAGCTCCCTGAGGGGTTCCAGCGCAGCGAGTTCCTGCTCGACCACGGCGCTGTCGACATGATCGTGCCGCGCAGCGAGATGCGTGACCGGCTGGGCGCCATCCTGCGCAAGCTGACCCACCAGCCCGCCCTGGGGCCCCCCGAGCTTCCCGCCGAGACGCCCGACCTGGTGGAGGCCGCCGAGCAGGTCACCGCCGAGGAGGGCGTCGAGGCGCCTGCCGCGGAGCCGGCACCCGCCGGCGACGAGGCGACCACCCAGCCCGGCGACGACGCCCGGGACGAAGGCCGTCGCTGAGCCAATGACCAGCGCGACGCTGCCCCACACCCTGGAGGCCTGGCTGGCCCGGCTGGAAGCCGCCCACCCCGTGGGCATCGACCTCGGCCTGGCGCGAGTTGCCGAGGTCGCCCGCCGCATGGGACTGCTGGACGGCCCCATTGCCGAGCGCGTGATCACCGTGGCCGGCACCAACGGCAAGGGCTCCACCGTGGCCATGCTGGAGGCGCTGGCCCGGGCCCACGGCATGACCACCGCCACCTACACCTCGCCCCACCTGATCCGCTACAACGAGCGCCTGCGCCTGAATGGCGAAGAGGCCGATGATGCCACCCTGATGGCGGGCTTTGCCGCCGCCGAGGCGGCGCGGCTGACCGGCGAGCCCGTCAGCCTCACCTACTTCGAGGTGGGCACCCTGGGGGCGCTCTGGGCCGTGGCCCGCCGCGCGCCGGATATCGCCATCCTCGAGGTGGGGCTGGGGGGGCGCCTGGATGCGGTCAACGTCATCGACCCGGACGTGGCGGTGATCACCACCGTGGCCCAGGATCACGCCGCCTTTCTCGGCACCGATATCGAACAGATCGGCCGCGAAAAGGCCGGCATCCTGCGGCCGGGCCGCCCGGCGGTGCTGGGCAGCACCACGCTGCCCGACAGCGTGCGCCGGGTGGCCGACGAGCTCGGCGCCCCCGTCTATGCCCTGGGCGAGGCCTTCTGCCGCGAAGGGGAGGGCGGGGGCTGGTGCTTTTGGGGTCAGACCCCGACGGTGTCGACCCTCGGGGTCAGACCCCGGCCGGGTCGAGAGGTCGAGTCGAGTGCGTCTTCCGAACGGAGTTGTCCGCCGCCGGGGTCTGACCCCAGCGGGTCTGACCCCAGAGGGGCTGACGCCAGCGGGGCTCGGGCCGACCCCGTCGCGTTGAGTCATCTCCCGGACCCCGGTCTGCCCCTGGACAACGCCGCCACGGCGCTTCAGGCCCTTCGGCTTGCCGGCGTCGAGCTCGAGGCCGAGGCCTGCCGCCGTGCGCTGGCCGGCGTCCGGCTGACCGGTCGCATGCAGTGGCTGGGCCAGTGGTGCCTGGATGTGGGCCACAATCCCCATGCCGCCGCCTATCTGGCCGGTCGCCTGGCGGCGACGCCCTGTCAGGGGCGCACCTGGGGGCTGCTGGCCATGCTCGGCGACAAGGACGCCAAGGGAGTGGTTGCCGCCCTGGCCCCGGCGGTGGATGCCTGGGTTACCGCCAGCCTGACCGGCGATCGAGCGCGCAGCGCCGATGAGCTGGCCGGGCAGCTGACGGATCAGGGGGCCGAGGTTTGCCAGCGTGCCGATTCACCCAGTGCGGGTGCGGCCTGGCTGGCCGACCGGCTGGCGCCGGAGGATCGCGTGCTGGTGTGCGGCTCCTTCCTTACCGTGGGCGAAGTGCTCGAGTGGCTGGCGCAGCGCCCATCGGCGGGTCAGACTGATCAGGACACCAGCGGCAGCGAGGAAGTCCGATGAAATATGGATGGCGTGAGCGAATCAGCGGCGCGGTGATCCTGGTCGCCCTGGCGGTGATCTTCATTCCCCTGCTGCTCAGCGAGCCGGCCCCCCGCAGCGAAAGGCCCCAGCCGTCGCTGACCATCGAGCAGCCCGTCGAGGTGCCGCGCAGCGAAGTGCCGGAGCCCCGGCCTCCTGAGAGCCTCGGCGAACTCGGTGCTCCCATGACGACGCCCCAGGCTGAAGAAGCGCCCAGCGAGGAAGTTGCCGAGGAGGCCGCAGAGCAGCTCGTCCGCAGCGAGGCCCCCGAGCCCGACGCGCCGGCGGATGTGGAACCGCCCCCCGATCCCATTGCCGAGCTGGCCCGGGCAGCCGATGAGCGACTGGCCGAGAGTGCCAGGCGCAGTGAGCCGGCCCCCGCCGCCGAAGGAGGGGAATGGGCCGTGCAGGTGGGCAGCTTCGGCGAGTCGGCCAATGCCGAGCGCCTGCTCGAGCAGCTGCGCGAGCAGGGCTTCCCGGCCTACAGCCAGCCTCGCGACGATAATCTGACCACCGTCTATGCGGGCCCCTATGCCTCCTCCGAGGAGGGCGAGCAGGCCATGAACGAGCTCAAGTCGCGTGCCAATCTCCAGGGGCTGCTGGTGCGGGCGAGGAACTGAGCATGGTGCTGACCTGGCTGGACTGGCTCTTTATCGGTCTGCTCACGGTGACCGCCGTGACCGGCTTCATGCGGGGCCTGGTGCGCGAGGCCCTGGGCCTGGCCGCCTGGGTGATCGCCCTGCTGGCGGCTCGGCTGCTGGCCCAGCCGGTGGCCGATCTGCTGGCCGGGGTGATCGACAGCCCCGACGGGCGTCTGGTGCTGGCCTTCGTGCTGGTGATCTTCGGCGTGGTGCTGCTCTGCGGCGTCGTCATTCGCCTGGTCCATGCCGCGGTGGAGTGGGTCGGCATGGGCCTGTTCAATCGTGTGATGGGGGCTGCCTTCGGTGCCGCCAAGGGAGCGGCGATCCTGGTGCTGGCCACCATCGTCATCGCCCTGACCCCGCTGGCCGAGCTCGAGGCCTGGCGCGATGCCGAGCTGCGTCCCCACTTGGAGCAGCTGCGGGACTGGGCGGTCTCCCAGTTCGAAGCCTGGGAGGGGCGGCTGCCCGAGAACTCCAGCTCCCTGAGCGACTCCCTGCCCGGACGCGGCAGTGACCCCGGCAGCGAGACTCCCTGACAGACATTTTCGAGCGGCCCGCCGCGGCGGGCCGCTCCTTCAAGCCAAGCGAGGTAAGGTGGAATGTGCGGTATCGTGGGCCTTCTGGCCAAGCAGGCGGTGAACCAGGGCATCTATGACGCCCTGACGGTGCTACAGCATCGCGGACAGGACGCCGCCGGCATGATGACCTGGCATGAGGGCCGCTTCCTGCTGCGCAAGAGCAACGGGCTGGTGCGGGATGTCTTCCACACTCGCCACATGGCGCGCCTCAAGGGGAACCTGGGCATCGGCCACGTGCGCTACCCCACCGCCGGCTCCTCCAGCGAGGCGGAGTCCCAACCCTTCTACGTCAACTCTCCCTACGGCATCGCCCTGGCCCACAACGGCAACCTCACCAACTCCGATCAGCTCAAGCGGGAGCTGTTCACCTCGGACCTGCGCCACATCAACACCAGCTCCGACTCCGAAGTGCTGCTCAACGTCTTCGCCCATGAGCTGGGCAAGCAGGGGTTGCACCTGGCGCCCGGCGACATCTTCGACGCCGTGCGCCGAGTGCACCGCCGCTGCCAGGGCGGCTACGGGGCGGTGGCGGTCATCAACGGCGTAGGACTGGTGGCCTTCCGCGACCCCCACGGCATCCGTCCGGTGGTCTTCGGCACCCGCGACGAGGGGCAGGGCCAGGAGGTGATGATCGCCTCCGAATCGGTGGCGCTGGACGTGGGCGGCTTCGAGCTGCACCGCGACCTGGCGCCGGGCGAGGCGATCTTCGTCGACATGGCCGGCGAGATCCACACCCAGCAGTGTGCGGATGCCCCGCGTCTGGCCTCCTGCATCTTCGAGCACGTCTACCTGGCGCGCCCCGACTCCATCCTCGACGGCGCCTATGTCTACGGCACCCGCATGGAGATGGGGCGCAAGCTCGGCGACCGCATCCAGAGCGAGTGGCCGGAGCATGATATCAACGTGGTGATTCCGATCCCCGACACCTCGCGCACCTCGGCCCTGGAGCTTGCCCAGCATCTGGGGGTGACCTACCGCGAAGGCTTCATGAAGAACCGCTACATCGGTCGCACCTTCATCATGCCCGGCCAGACCCAGCGCAAGAAGTCGGTGCGCCAGAAGCTCAACGCCATCGGGGTGGAGTTCAAGGGCAAGAACGTGCTGCTGGTGGACGACTCCATCGTGCGCGGTACCACCTGCAAGCAGATCATCCAGATGGCCCGGGAGGCGGGCGCCAACAAGGTCTACTTCGCCTCCGCGGCGCCGCCGGTGCGCTATCCCAATGTCTACGGCATCGACATGCCGGCGGCCAGCGAGCTGATCGCCCACGGCCGCAGCGAGGCCGAGGTGGGCGAGCTGATCGGCGCCGATCGCATCTTCTATCAGG
Source organism: Halomonas sp. (assembly GCA_003552795.1). Lineage (GTDB taxonomy): Bacteria > Pseudomonadota > Gammaproteobacteria > Pseudomonadales > Halomonadaceae > Halomonas. The sequence goes on from PUOM01000152.1 coordinate 6,530, forward strand.
ACCTCGAGGATCTGAAGGCCGCCTGTCGCGAGGTCAACCCCAGCCTCGAGGCCTTCGACTGCTCGGTGTTCGACGGCAACTATGTGACCGGCGATATCGATGACGCCTACCTGTCCGCTCTGGAGGCCTCGCGCAGCGATGGCGCCCGGCAGCAGAGCGCCGGCGACCACGCGCTGGTCGGCGTGCACAACCAGGATGATATCGATGACTGATGCCCCCATGGATGCGCCACCACCTCACGAGGATGAGTGGGCGCTCTCGACCCTGGCGATCCGCGCCGGCCATGAGCGCACTCATGAGCAGGAGCACGGCGAGCCGATCTTCCCGACCTCGAGCTTTGTCTACGGCAGCGCGGCCGAGGCGGCGCGCAAGTTCTCCGGCGAAGAGCCGGGCAACGTCTACTCGCGCTTCACCAATCCCACGGTGCGCACCTTCGAGCGGCGCCTGGCCGCTCTCGAAGGCGGCGAGCGCTGCGTGGCCACCGGCTCCGGCATGGCGGCGATTCTCTCCATGGCGTTGGCGCTGCTGTCGGCCGGCGACGAGATCGTGGCGTCGCGCTCGCTGTTCGGCTCCACGGTGAGCCTGTTCGACAAGTACCTGGGCAAGTTCGGCATCGTGACCCGCTACGTGGCGCTTTCGGATCTCGCCGCCTGGGAGGCGGCCATGACCCCGGCGACCAGGCTGCTGTTCGCCGAGACGCCCTCGAACCCGCTCTCCGAGGTGGTGGATATCGCGGCGCTCGCCGAGATCGCCCATCGCCACGGGGCCCTGCTGGCCATCGACAACTGCTTCTTGACCCCGGCGCTGCAGCGCCCCCTGGCCCTGGGCGCCGACCTGGTGATCCACTCCGCCACCAAGTACCTGGACGGCCAGGGCAGGGCGGTGGGGGGCGCCGTGGTGGGGCGCGACCGCGAACTCGAGGAGGTGTTCGGCGTGGTGCGCACCTGCGGCCCCTGCCTGAGCCCCTTCAACGCCTGGATCTTCACCAAGGGGCTGGAGACCCTGGGCCTGCGCATGCGCGCCCACTGCGAGAATGCCCAGGCCCTGGCCGAGTGGCTGGCGGCCCATCCGGCGGTGGCGCGGGTTCACTACAGCGGTCTTCCGGACCATCCCCAGCACGGGCTCGCCGCCCGTCAGCAGCAGGGCTTCGGGGCGGTACTGGGGTTCGAGGTGAAGGAGGCAGAGGGGAAGGGCGAGCGCGAGGCCGCCTGGTCGGTGATCGATGCCACCCGGCTGCTCTCCATCACCGGCAATCTGGGTGATGTGAAGACCACCATCACCCACCCGGCCACCACCACCCACGGCCGTCTCTCCGATGATCAGAAGGCGATTGCCGGCATCTCGGAAGGCCTGATTCGTGTCGCCGTGGGCCTGGAGGCGGTCGAGGATATTCGCGCCGACCTGGCGCGCGGCCTCGACGCCCTGGTGTAGCCCGCTCTTTCGGCGCGTCGCGACGCCCGTCTCGCCTCGGGCGGGGCGGGCGTTGTCGTCTGCGGCCTTGAACTCTCGCGGTGTGCCGCCATCTCAGCAGGGCATGCATTCACATCTGGCGCCCGAGGAGGGCAAGCATGAAGATCCTGATGGTACTGACGTCACACGACCGCCTGGGCGATACCGGCCACGCCACCGGCTTCTGGCTCGAGGAGTTCGCCGCGCCCTACTACGTCTTCAAGGACGCCGGCGCCGAGATCACCCTGGCCTCGCCTCGAGGCGGCCAGCCGCCGGTGGATCCCAACTCCCAGGCCGAGGAGGCCCTTACCGAGGAGACGCGGCGCTTCGAGGCCGATGACGAGGCCAGGGCGCATCTGGCCGGGACCCTGCCGCTGGGCGACGTGGAGGTGGGCGACTTCGATGCGCTCTTCTTCCCGGGCGGCCACGGTCCGCTGTGGGATCTCACCGAGAACGGCGATGTGAAGCGGCTGATCGAAGGCTTCCTCGCCGCCCAGCGGCCGGTGGGCGCTGTCTGCCATGCGCCCACGGTGCTGCTCCAGGCCCGCACCCCGGACGGTGCCCCCCTGGTCAAGGGTCGGCGCGTCACCGGTTTTGCCAACAGCGAGGAGGACGCCGTGGGCCTTGCCGCCGTGGTGCCGCACCTGCTCGAGGATGCGCTCAAGGCGCAGGGGGCGGACTATCAGCGCAGCAGGGACGACTTTGCGCCGTACCAGCTCCGTGACGGCCTGCTGGTCACCGGTCAGAATCCTGCCTCAAGCGCGCCCACGGCGGAGCTGCTTATGGAAGCGATAACCAGCTAACGATTCTTTCGAACGCTGGGTTCGGCTTTTTTCAGCAGATACTGATGATGCGCTGCGGTAGGCTGTCAGCTCTGTCATCCAGCGCGAGGCAACCATCCCATGTGGCGCAATACCCGTACCGGCTGGGGCATCCTCAGCATCACCCTGCACTGGCTCAGCGCCGTGACCATCGTGGGTCTCTTTGCGCTGGGCTGGTGGATGACCGGTCTGGGATACTTCGACGCCTGGTACAACCTGGCGCCCTGGTGGCATCGCTCCATCGGCATGCTGCTGCTATTTGCCACCCTGCTGCGCCTGGCCTGGCGCTTCATGAACCCCTCGCCCGCGGCCCACGGCAGCCGGCTGGAGCGCCTCGCTGCCCACCTGGGGCACGTGCTGCTCTATGTGCTGCTGCTGGTGGTGATGTTCAGCGGCTACCTGATCTCCACCGCCCGCGGGCGCGGCGTCAGCGTGTTCGACTGGTTCGAGGTGCCGGCGCTGATCAGTCGCCTGCCCAACCAGGAGAGCATCGCCGGCGAGATCCACTGGTACGCCGCCATCGCCCTGATGGTGCTGGCCGCTGGCCATGTGCTGGCGGCCCTGAAACATCACTTCCTGGACCGCCAGGACACCCTGACACGCATGTTCAACCCGGCGCGCTCCCGTCGCCCCTGAGTGAGACTGTCTCGGCGTCTCGCTCAGCGCGGTGTTGCCGAACAGCGTCGCTTCGCTCTCCGAGCACCCTGGAACCTCAACCCGAAAGGAAATCTCCATGTTCAAGAAGACCGCACTCGCCGCCGCTCTCGGTACCACCGCTCTGGTGGGCGTCAGCCAGGCCCAGGCCGCCGACTACGTGGTGGATATCGAAGGCCAGCACGCCTTCATCCAGTTCAAGATCAATCACCTGGGCTACTCCTATATCCTCGGCAACTTCGAGAGCTTCGAGGGTCAGTTCCACTACGACCCCGACAACCTCGAGGCGTCAAGCGTCGAGATGGAGGTCGATGTGACCAGCCTGAACACCAACCACGCCGAGCGCGACCGCCACATCCTGAGCGATGACTTCCTCGACGCCGGCGAGTATCCCACCGCCACCTTCGTCACCACCGGCTTCGAGCCCGACGGCGACAGCGAAGGCGTGCTGACCGGCGAGCTGACCCTCAAGGGCGAGACCCGGGAGATCGAGATGCCGGTGACCCTGATGGGCGAGGGCGAGGACCCCTGGGGCGCCTACCGCGCCGGCTTCGAGGGCAGCACCATGCTCACTCTGGAAGACTACGGCATCGACATGAGCGACTTCCCCGAGGTGATGCACGAGCTGGAGCTCTATGTCACCTTCGAGGGCGTCCGCCAGTAAGACGATGCCCGTCACCCCCATGGGGCGATGAGCGTCCCGGCAACGCAGATCCCCCCGGGCTTTCGCCCGGGGGGATCTGCGTTTCAGCCTCACGATAATGGCCGGCCCCGCGAGGAGCCGGCCTTGCGGTCAGCGGGTTGCGTTGAGCACGGCGTCGGGGAAATGACGACGCAGCATTCGGTTCTGGAACTCGTCCACGAAGCGGCTGTTGATGATGATGATGAAGC
>PUOM01000299.1 GCA_003552795.1 Halomonas sp.
CCCGCCGCTGATCTCGCCGGTGATGGCCGCGCTGGGCGATGCCGGGCTGTTCTGGAGCTTCGGCGCCCTGGGCCTTTTTCTGGTCGCCTTCTTCGGCTGGCGGCGCAGCGTGCGCCCGGCGCCGGTGCCGGTGGCGCCGTTCTCGCCCTCCACGCCCATGTCCTCGGCGGGTGCCGAGTTGGCGGTCACCGAGGAGCAGCTGCTGGGGGCGGCGGAACACGAGCACATGGAGGATCTCTCCGGGGTGGTGCCCGACGTGGAGGTCGCCGAGCCCCTGGTCGGCCCGCCGCCGGCCGATGAAGCGCATGTCGCCTACTTCGACGAGGAGTCGGCCCGGGAAGAGGAGGCGCCCACCCAGGAGGAGCTGCCCGGCATCGAGCCGCTCCGCGGCTAAGACCTTGGGATAATGGCCGGCGAAAAGTAGTAAATCTACTATCATCGCTATCATTTTTCCGAGGTGCTTCCATGAACTATTACGCCGCCCCCGTTCGCGATATCCGCTTCGTGCTGGAGGAGCTGCTGGAATTTGGCTCGCTCTCGCTGCCCGGCTTCGAGGAGACCAGTCCCGACCTGGTGGAGGCGGTGCTTGAAGAGGCCGCCAAGCTGGCCGGTGAGGTGTGGGCGCCGCTCAACGCCAGCGGTGACCGTCAAGGCTGCACCCGCCGCGATGACGGCAGCGTGACCCTCGCCGACGGCTTTGCCGAGGCCTACCAGGCCTACGCCGAAGGCGGCTGGAACGGTATCGGGGTCTCCGAGGCGATGGGCGGCCAGGGGCTTCCCGAGGTGGTGGCAAGCTCGGTACAGGAGATGCTGCACGGCGCCAACATGGCCCTCGGCCTCTGCCCGATGCTCACCGCCGGGGCCATCGAGGCCCTGGCTCACCACGGCAGCGAGGCGCAGAAGGCGACCTATCTGCCCAAGCTGGTCGAGGGCACCTGGACCGGCACCATGAATCTCACCGAGCCCCAGGCCGGCTCCGACCTCTCCAAGGTGCGCACCCGCGCCGTGCCCCAGGAAGACGGCAGCTACCGGCTGTTCGGTCAGAAGATCTACATCACCTGGGGCGAGCACGACGCCGCCGAGAACATCATCCACCTGGTGCTGGCGCGCAAGCCTGACGCCCCGGAGGGCAACAAGGGCATCTCGCTCTTCCTGGTGCCCAAGTTCCTGGTCAAGGAAGACGGGTCGCTCGGCGAGCGCAACGACGTCACCTGCGCCTCCATCGAGCACAAGCTGGGCATCCACGGCTCCCCCACCTGCACCCTGAGCTTCGGCGAGAAGGACGGCGCCATCGGCTATCGGGTGGGTGAGGAAGGACGTGGCCTCAACCACATGTTCACCATGATGAACGAGGCCCGCCACAAGGTGGGGATCCAGGGCATCGGCGTGGCCGAGCGGGCCTGCCAGCACGCCTTCGCCTACGCTCTGGACCGCGTTCAGGGCCGCAGCCCGCGCTCCGGCCGCGGCGACTGCCCCATCAGCGACCATCTGGACGTGCGCCGCATGCTGCTCTCCATGCGTGCGCGCACCGATGCCTTGCGTGCCCTGGCCCTCACCTGCGCCGCACAGCTCGATCTGGCCCGTCACGCGGCGGATGAGGGCGAACGCGCCGCGGCCCAGGCGCGGGTCGACGTGCTGATCCCGGTGATCAAGAGCTTCTCCACCGACCAGGCCGTGGAGATCGCCTCCCTGGGCGTGCAGGTGCACGGCGGCATGGGCTACATCGAGGAGACCGGCGCCGCCCAGATGCTGCGCGACGCCCGCATCGCGCCGATCTACGAAGGCACCAACGGCATCCAGGCCCTGGATCTGGCCGGGCGCAAGCTGCAGCGCGACGGCGGCGCGGCTCTCGAGGGGCTGATCGAGCAGGTGGAGGCCACCGCCGACGCCCTCAAGGCCAGCAGCGAGCATGCCGCCCTCGGCGAGAGCCTGGCCGGCGGTGCCGCCGACCTGCGCGCCGCCATGGCCGCGGTGCTCGAGGCGGGGGCCGACCCGGAGCAGGGGGCCGATGCCGTCCAGGCCTATGCGACGCCCTTCCTCAACCTCGCCGGCCACGTGCTGTGCGCCTGGCAGATGGGCCAGGCGGCCCTCAAGGCCGGCGCCGCCATCGCCGCGGGCAGCGACGATCCCTTCTATCAGGCCAAGGCCCAGAGCGCCGACTACGCCATTCGCCAGTGGCTCCCGGTGGGCCGCGCCCAGCGTGCGGTCATCGAGGCCGGCATGGTCAGCCTGGCCGCCTTCGACGCCACCGCCCAGTAATCCGCATGCCTGTCGGCACGGCCATCGCTGCCGTGCCGGTCAGCGCCCGGCAGGGCGCCATGCCCTGCTTTTCTGCAACGCTGCCCCACTTCTTACCGCGAGGCGGCAGCGAGACCACCACGACAACGATAACGACAGCGACACCAGGACTGACACTCACAACGATAAACACACTTCCCGGACATGGAAGGAGACCCCATGCAGTTGAAGCACCGCAAGCACGGAGAAGAGCAACCCTACTGGCCTGCGGGGCCTTTCAAGATTCGCCTGCCTTTTGTTCACTACCGCTGGGAAACGGCGGAGATGATCCAGGCGCTGATCATGTTCGTGGTCAGTCTCAGCGCCATTCCCTTGCTGGAGACCTATCTGGGTCTGCCCTATGACGTGGCGCTGGCCTACGTGGTCGTATGCGGCATCGGCTTTATGCTGCCGGCACTGCTGGGCGTGCCCATGGTGCCCGGCTGGATTACCCCGGCCGTGCCGGTGGTGCTGGTGTTTCTGGGCGACTTCGAGCCCGGCCCCGAGGCGATCCAGGCGCTTTTCGCGCTGCAGTTTCTGGTTTTCCTGATCTTTTTCTTCCTGGGGGTCACCGGCCTGGGGCGCAAGCTTGTGCACCTGGTGCCCAACTCGCTTCAGGCGGGCATCATCATCGGGGCCGGCATTGCCGCCATCACCGGCGAGATTCAGGAGGGTGGCAACCTGGCCGAGACGCCAATTTCGCTGATCATCGGCATGCTGGTGGCCATCTTCATGCTGTTTTCACTGGCGTTTCGTCGCTGGGTAGAACACCACCCCTGGGTCAAGCGCATTGCCAACTATGGCATGGTGCCGGGGATGATCATCGCGATTCTGGTCGCCTGGGCCGTCGGTGAATACCCCCGCCCCGACATCGAGTGGGGCATCACCCAGCCCAATTTCGCCGAGATGTGGCACTACCTGCCCTTCGCTGTCGGCTTCCCCGGCCCGCAGGTGTTTCTGATGGCGATTCCCACGGCGATCATCGCCTACGTCATCGCCTTCGGCGATATCCTTGTCGGCCGTTCGCTGATGTCGCGCGTCGATCATCTGCGCCCCGACGAGCACATCGACTACAACACCAACCGGATTCACAACGTCACGGCGCTGCGCAACTTCATGCACGCCTTCCTGGCGCCCTATCCCGGCCTTGCCGGGCCGATCTGGACGGCGGTCACCGCCACCATGGCGGAGCGCTACAAGAATGGCCGCAACGCCATGGAGTCCATCTACAGCGGTGGCGGCACCTTCTGGATCACCGGCTTCATTGCGCTTTTCGTGCTGCCCCTGGTCAGCATGTTCCAGCCCGTGCTGCCCATCGCGCTCTCCTTGACCCTGCTGCTGACCGGCTATATATGCCTCATGGTCGGCATCGAGCAGACCAGGACGACCGCCGAGCGCGGCGTCGCCGGCACCATGGCGGTTGTGCTTGCCGTCTATGGCGCCGGGTGGGGGCTGGCCGCCGGCGTTGTCCTCTACTACCTGGTGCAGAAGCAGAATCTTCTCGGCCGCGAGCCGGCACCGGTGGATGACACCGCAGGTGAGGAGCATGGCGAGAGCAGCAAGGAGACCTGACAAGACCGTCTGAACAGCACGATGCCGGCGCCGGGGCCTCTCCGGCGCCGGCCGATGAACATGGAACCCCCGCGATATCGCCACAGGAGAGATCCCAATGAACGCCTCGATCTTCGAACAGGGCCTCGAGAAGACGCCTGCCAACCACGTGGCGCTTTCGCCGCTGACCTTCATCGAACGCACCGCCTCGGTCTATCCGGACTATCCGGCGGTGGTCTACGGCGCGATTCGCCGTGACTGGGGCACCACCTGGGAGCGCTGCCGGCGCCTCGCCTCGGCTCTGGAGGCGCGCGGCGTCAAGCCCGGCGAGACGGTGGCCGCCATGCTGCCCAACGTGCCCGCCATGTTCGAGGCCCACTTCGGCGTGCCCCTGGCGGGCTGTGTGCTCAACACCCTGAACATCCGCCTGGATGCCGAAGCCATCGCCTACATGCTCGAGCACGGCGAGGCCAGGGCGATCCTGGTCGACCCGGAGTTTGCCGACGTGATCGAGGCGGCGGTGGCCAGACTCGAGAACAAGCCGCTGATCATCGACGTGGCGGACCCCGAGTTCATGCCCCAGGGGCGTGCCATCGGCGAAGTGGAGTACGAGGCGCTGCTGGCCGAGGGCGACGCCGACCACCCCTATCGACTGCCCGAAGATGAGTGGCAGGCGATCTCGCTCAACTACACCTCCGGCACCACCGGCAAGCCCAAGGGGGTGGTCTACCACCATCGCGGCGCCTACCTGAACGCCACCAGCAACATCCTGGTCTGGGCCATGCCCCACCACCCGGTCTATCTCTGGACCCTGCCGATGTTCCACTGCAACGGCTGGTGCTTCCCCTGGACCATCGCCGCCGCCGCCGGCACCAGCGTCTGCCTGCGCAAGGTGGAACCCAAGCGCGTCATGGACCTGATCGCCGACGAGGGGGTGACCCACTTCAGCGGCGCGCCCATCGTGCTCAACGGTCTGGTCAATCTGCCGGACGACCAGAAGCGCGACTTCAGCCATGCGGTCAAGGTCACTACCGCCGGCGCCGCGCCGCCCGCCTCGGTGATCGCCGGGGTGGAGCGACTCGGGATCGACGTGACCCACGTCTACGGTCTCACCGAGGTCTACGGCCCCGTCACCTCCTGCGCCTGGCGCCAGGCCTGGGACGAGCTGCCCATGGAGGAGCGGGCCAAGCTCAAGTCCCGCCAGGGCGTGCGCTATCACATGCTGGAGGCGCTCTGCGTGGCCGATCCCAATACCCTGGAGCCGGTGCCCAAGGATGGCCAGACCATCGGCGAGATCCTGATGCGCGGCAACAACGTGATGAAGGGCTATCTGAAGAACGCGGCGGCGACCGAGCAGGCCCTCGAGGGTGGCTGGTACCATACCGGCGACCTGGCCGTGTGGCACGCGGACGGCTACATCGAGATCAAGGATCGCTCCAAGGACATCATCATCTCCGGCGGCGAGAACATTTCCACCATCGAGGTGGAGGACGCCATCTACTCGCATCCGGCGGTGGAAGAGGCCGCGGTGGTGGCCAAGCCCGACGAGAAGTGGGGCGAGACCCCCTGCGCCTTCGTCAAGCTCAAGGTGGGCTACGGCGAGGTGACCGAGCAGGATATCATTGCGCACTGCCGCGAGCGCCTGGCGGGGTTCAAGGCGCCGAAGACGGTGATCTTCACCGATCTGCCCAAGACATCCACCGGCAAAATCCAGAAGTTCGTGCTGCGCGACGAAGCGCGCAAGCAGTAGATGATTGCCGTTAGCGTCCGCTGCCGCCAGTCCCTTTGGCTTGGTGGTGAATCTCCGGCGCTGGCGGCAGGTTCGCCTCAACAGGCGCCGAGGTCGCCCCTGAGGGGTCAGACCCCGGCCAAATCATGAAGCGCGTCATGGTGCGCCTTGCGAGCGGGTTCGACGCCGCCGGGGGCTGACCCCTCAGGGCCCGCCAACGCTGGCAAAGTCGCACCGAGATACCGGCAGGCAGTTGATTTTATTCGGCTGTTCGTGGGGAGGCCCCAGGGCCCGCCAACGCTGGCAAAATAGCGTCGAGATAGCGGCAGGCAGTTGATTTTATTTGGCTATTCGTGGGGAGGCCTCAGGGGCTGACCCGAAAGGGGCGGGCCATCGCGGCATCACCCCACAAGAAGAGATCGAGGAGAGTGCAATGAGTGAACAACCGATCGGTGTCGTCGGCGCCGGCACCATGGGGCAGGGCATCGCCCAGGTGCTGGTCCACAGCGGCTTCGACGTACAGCTCTACGACGTCGCCGACGAGCAGCTCGAGCGTGCCCGCGGCAGCATCGACAAGGGCCTGGGCAAGCTGGTGGCCAAGGAGAAGCTCAGTGAGGCCGACAAGGACGCCGCCATGGCGCGCCTGGCCACCTCCACCGCTCTGGACGCCCTGAGCGGCTGCGAGGTGATCATCGAGGCGGCCCCCGAGCAGCCGGCGCTCAAGGAGAAGCTGTTCCGCGACCTGAGCCGTCTCACCCACGACGCTATCCTTGCCTCGAACACCTCCTCGCTGTCCCTGACCCGGCTCGCCGCGGTGTGCGAGCGCCCGGAGCGGGTGGTGGGCATGCACTTCTTCAATCCGGTACCGGTGCTCAAGCTGGTCGAGGTGATCCGCGCCGAGCAGACCAGTGACGCCACCGTGGCACGCATCGAGGCGCTGACCCAGGCGCTGGGCAAGACCGCCGTGGCCATCGCCGACTCTCCGGGCTTCGCGGTCAACCGGCTGCTGGTGCCGATGATCAACGAAGCGGCCTTCCTGCTCCAGGAGGGCGTGGCCAGCGCCGAGGATATCGACGCCTCCATGAAGCTTGGCGCCGCCCACCCCCTGGGCCCCCTGGCCCTGGCCGACCTGATCGGCCTGGATGTCTGCCTCTCCATCATGGAGGTGCTGCAGGAGGGCTTCGGCGATCCCAAGTATCGCCCCTGCCCGCTGCTGCGGCGCATGGTGGCCGCCGGCTACCTGGGGCGCAAGAGCGGTCGCGGCTTCCACGTCTACGCATAGCCGACCGACAGCGGCGGCCCGGCCATCGCCGCCGGGCCGCTATCGGTGTCGCGGTGCGGTCCTGCTGTCATCTGAACCGGGGCATCATGCCGCTTAGGCTTTCCTTGCTTTTTTATAGACGACCGGTCTATATTGACCCGCATGAATCATTCCGTCGCCAAGCCACGCCGTGGCCGTCCCCCCAAGTCGCCGCGTGACGATGAGGACACGCGCGCCGCGCTGATTCGCAGCGGCACCGAGATGCTGACCGAACAGGGGTTCATCGCCTCCGGGATCGACGGCATCCTCAAGCGCGTCGGCGTCCCCAAGGGCTCCTTCTACTACTATTTTCCCAGCAAGGAGGCCTTCGGCCAGGCCGTCATGGCCCACTACGGGGCCTACTTCGCCAGCAAGCTGGATCGTCACCTGTCGAATACGCGGCTGTCGCCGCTGCATCGCATCGAGGCCTTCGTCGACGATGCCAAGCAGGGGATGGCGCGTCACGATTTCCGCCGGGGATGCCTGGTGGGCAATCTGGGCCAGGAGGTCGGCGGCCTGCCTGAAACCTACCGGCAATGGCTGCGGGAGACCCTGGCGGACTGGCAGCGACGCCTGGCGCGCTGCCTGGAAGAGGCGCGAGAGGCCGGGGAGCTTTCCCGAGACGCCGATTGCGGCCGGCTTGCCGAAGCCTTCTGGATCGGCTGGGAAGGTGCCGTCATGCGTGCCAGGCTGGAACGCAGCGTGCGCCCCATGGAGGTCTTCGTGCGGTGCTACCTGGATGGGCTACCGAGGTAGCCGCTTCACTCGTATGATTCACGCTATTGAATAGACGATCGGTCTATAAGGCGATCGATCTTCACCAAGGAGAAGTGCGATGTTCAAGGCCATCTTGATCGACAAGCAGGAGGATGAGCAGCGGGTCGGCATCGAGACGTTGGACGAGGCACAGCTGCCGGAAGGCGACGTCACCGTGCGGGTCGAGTGCAGCACCCTCAACTACAAGGATGCCCTGGCCATCACCGGCAAGGGGCCGGTGGTCAGACGGTTTCCCATGGTGCCGGGGATCGACCTGGCGGGGACCGTGGAGGCCTCGGCCTGCGATGAGTTCCAGCCGGGCGACCGCGTCCTGCTCAACGGCTGGGGCGTGGGTGAAGGGCACTGGGGTGGCCTGGCCGAGAAGGCCAGGCTGGACAGCCGCTGGCTGATCCCGCTCCCCGCCGCCTTCAGCGCCCGCCAGGCCATGGCCATCGGCACCGCGGGTTACACGGCGATGCTGGCGGTCATGGCCCTGGAGCGTAACGGGGTGCTGCCGGACGGGGGCGAGGTGCTGGTGACCGGCGCCAACGGCGGCGTGGGCAGCTACTCGATCGCCCTGCTCGCGAAGCTGGGCTATCGGGTCGTTGCCGCCACGGGTCGCCCCGAGGAAGCGGACTATCTGAAAGCCCTGGGGGCCCGAGAGATCATCGACCGCGGCGAGCTCTCCGCGCCGGGCAAGCCTCTGGCCAAGGAGCGCTGGGCCGGCGCCATCGACTCGGTGGGCAGCCATACCCTGGCCAACGTGCTGGCGGCCACGCGCTACGGCGGCAGCGTGGCGGCCTGCGGACTGGCGCAGGGCATGGATCTGCCGGCGACGGTAGCCCCCTTTATCCTGCGCGGCGTGACGCTGGCGGGTATCGACAGCGTCATGAAGCCCCGGGCGGAGCGGCTGGAGGCGTGGCGTCGGCTGGGAGAGCTGCTCGATACCGAGCAGCTGGATGCGATCACCCGGACCATCGGGCTCGATGAGGCCGTCGAGACGGCCGAGGCGCTGCTCGCCGGCCGCGTGCGCGGACGGGTCGTGGTCAGCCTGGCCTGAGCCTGCAGCAGGCCGAACCAGACAAAAGAGGGGATTGCCGCCCAACCAAGCGTTCGCTAGGGTGGGCAGTCACTCAGTGAACAACAATCGAGGGAGTCTCCCATGAGCGAGAACCTGATCGACGTCGTCGACAACGCCGGCGTGGTACGCTTGACCATCAGCCGCCCCAAGGCGCTCAACGCCCTGAACAGCGGCGTGCTGAGCGAGCTCGAGCGCGTGCTGGCCGAGCTGGAGGGCCGCGACGACCTGCGCGCGGTACTGATCACCGGGGCCGGCGAGAAGTCCTTCGTGGCCGGCGCCGACATCGCCGAGATGCGCGAGAAGACCCCGGAGGAGGCCCGCGCCTTCGCCCGCCAGGCGCTGGCGACCTTCAAGCGCCTGGAGACCCTGCCGGTGCCCACCGTGGCCCTGGTCAACGGCTTCTGTCTGGGCGGCGGCTGCGAGCTGGCCCTGGCGTGCGACTGGGCGGTGGCCAGCGACAACGCCATCTTCGGTCAGCCCGAGGTGCTGCTGGGCGTGATCCCCGGCTTCGGCGGTACCCAGCGCCTGCCGCGCCGGGTCGGCCCGGCCATGGCCCTCGACCTCTGCACCACCGGCCGCAAGATCGATGCCGCCGAGGCGCTGCGCATCGGCCTGGTCAACCGCGTGATGCCCCAGGCGGAACTCGAGGCCTACGCCGAGGAACTCGTCAAGCAGCTGGGCGGTAATGGCCCGCAGTCGGTGCGCGCCACCAAGCAGGCGATCCATGACGGCATGGAGCAGGACCTCGACAGCGCCCTGGCCCTGGAGACCGCCCTGTTCGCCTTCTGCTTCGCCGGCGGCGAGCAGACCGAGGGCATGAGCGCCTTCGTCGAGAAGCGCAAGCCGAACTTCTGATTCCGCCTGCGTTACCTACAGACCCCGCGGCCGTGGCACTGATGCCACGGCCGCTCTGTGTTAGGCCGCCGTCACTTGGCGAACAGCTGGCTCATGTCCTTGAAGGCCTTGAACTCCAGGGCGTTGCCGCAGGGGTCGAGGAGGAACATGGTGGCCTGCTCGCCCACCTGGCCCTGGAAGCGCACATAGGGCTCGATCACGAACTCGGTGCCGCGCTCGCGCAGCCGCTCGGCCAGGGCCTCCCACTCCTCCCAGCCCAGCACCACTCCGAAGTGGGGCACCGGCACATCGTGGCCGTCCACCGGATTGGTATTGGCCTGCGCCTGGTAGGGCATCCTGGGATGCTCATGGATCACCAGCTGGTGGCCAAAGAAGTCGAAGTCCACCCACTGCTCGCTGGAGCGGCCCTCCTCGAGGCCGAACACCTCGCCGTAGAAGGTGCGGGCGGCGGGCAGGTCGTGGACGGGAATCGCCAGATGAAAGGGGGAAAGGCTCATGGGGGGCTCCTGTGGTCATCGGCTGCCGCCTCGGATGTGGCGGCGATCGGGGGTGGTGGTGCCGCGATCGGGGTC
>PUOM01000123.1 GCA_003552795.1 Halomonas sp.
CGCCCGGGCCCTGAACGCCTTCACCAACGCCTCCACCAACTCCTACAAGCGCCTGGTGCCGGGCTTCGAGGCGCCGGTGATGCTGGCCTACTCGGCTCGCAACCGCTCCGCCTCCATCCGCATTCCCTACACCGCGAGCCCCAAGGGCAAGCGCGTCGAGGCCCGTTTCCCGGATCCGACCGCCAACCCCTACCTGTGCTTTGCGGCGATGCTGATGGCCGGTATCGACGGCATCAAGAACAAGATCCATCCCGGCGACGCCATGGACAAGAACCTCTATGACCTGCCGCCGGAAGAGGGCAAGAAGGTGCCGACCGTGGCCCACAGCCTCGACCAGGCCCTGGAAGCGCTGGACCAGGATCGCGCCTTCCTGACCGAGGGCGGCGTCTTTACCGACGACATGATCGATGCCTATATCGAGCTGAAGATGGAGGACGTGGAGCGCATCCGCATGACCACCCATCCCATCGAGTTCGACATGTACTACAGCTGCTGATGACGAGTCGCTGTTGACGGCATCGACGCGCCGACGTTGATCGAAAAGGGGTTTCGCCATGGCGAAACCCCTTTATCTTGGGTGCTATCCGGGAACGCCGAGCGCGCAGGAGGGAGAGACATGAACAAGGCCCTGATGGCCCTGGCGGTGATGCTGACCTTCAGCCTGGCCGTGCAGGCCGGGACGATCTACCGCACCACCGATGCCCGGGGCAACGTGGTCTTCACCGATAACCCGGACCGGGGAGGAGAGCCGGTGGAGCTGGCACCGGTGACGGTGGTCTCCTCCGGCGGCGATGGGCGTGCCGGCGAGTCGTCGCCGCGGCTCGAGGGTCGCGATGCGGCCGGTTCGCCGGGACAGCCCTTTATGCCCTATGACCGCTTTCGAATCCTGTCGCCGGACCATGAGCAGGTCTTCCCGGCGGGGGCGGCTGGCAACGTGGCGGTGGAGCTGGGCATCGAGCCGGCGCTGCGCGAGGACCATCGCGTGCGCCTGCTGGTGAATGGCGAGGTGAGCCAGACGGCCATGCATACCGAGGCCTTCATGCTGGCCAACATGACGCCCGGCGATCAGGTGCTGCAGGCGGAGCTGCTCGACGGCAGCGGCGAGGTGCGCCACCGCAGCTCACCGGTGACCATCCGGGTGCAGCGCGCCGGCAGCAGTCGGCCTCCTGCCGACTAGTCGCCTCGCCTTGTCGAGCGCACTGGCCGCTTCGCGGTGGTGCCGAAGCGCCCGTCGGCGGCGCACTGATGAGCCGCGGCTGCGCTGAAATGAGCAGCGTGCCATCTCCCGCCGGGCGCTGGTGGAGCGCCTGGCGCACCAGGATCGGCCTTGGTGGCGTGCAGCCCTGCTCTTTGTGCACTGTCTTGGTGCAGAGTGGCCGTGGGGCGACGCCGCGGAGCCGCTGACGCCGGGCCTCGTGAGTCTGGCGCGCTTCTTGCAGCGGCTTGTTTCCAACGCCCGTACCACCGTTTCGTTGCCCTGAGCTTCCTGACGATGAGCAGGGTATCCCTGGATCTGACATGGCCCATTCGATGTATCAACGCTTGATGGAGCACCTCACCACTGCCGTGGTCCTGCTGGACGGCGAGCTGAGGCTGCAATGGATGAACCCCGCCGCCGAGGCGCTGCTGGCGATCAGCCGCGGCCGAGTGAAGGGCACGAGGCTGTGCGCCCTGATGGAGAACGACGATGGGCTCGGCGAGGTGCTGGGCAAGGCGCGGGACGAGTTTCATCCCTTTACCCAGCGCGAGGCGCGACTGGCGATGCTGGGCGGGGAGGCGTTGACCGTGGACTACACGGTCACACCGCTCTCCCGTGACGAGCTGCTGCTGGAGATCGAGCCCCGTGATCGGCTGATGCGCATCTCCCGTGAGGAAGCCCTGCTGACCCGCCAGGAGACCATCAAGGTGCTGACCCGCGGCCTGGCGCACGAGGTGAAGAACCCCCTGGGCGGGATCCGCGGCGCGGCCCAGCTGCTGGAGCGTGACCTCGACGACCCGAACCTGAAGGAGTTCACCCGCATCATCGTCGAGGAGGTGGATCGGCTGCGCGACCTGGTGGACTCCATGCTGGGCCCCAATCGCATGATTCGCCACGAGCCGCTCAACATCCACAAGGTGCTGGAGCGGGTCCGCTCGCTGTTGATCGTCGAGCACCCCCAGGTGTGGATCGAGCGTGACTATGATCCCAGCCTGCCGGACCTGGCCGGCGACGAGGCGCAGATGATCCAGGCGGTGCTCAACGTGGCCCGCAACGCCGTGGAGGCGATGACCGAGGCGTCGACGCCCGCGCCGCGGCTGGTGCTGCGCACCCGGGCGCGTCGTCAGTTCACCCTGGGGGCGGAGCGTCATCGCCTGGTCTGCGAGGTGGGGGTGATCGACAACGGCCCGGGGGTGCCCGAGACGCTGCGCGAGACGCTCTTCTATCCCATGGTCTCCGGTCGCGCCGAAGGCAGCGGCCTGGGGCTCTCCATCGCCCAGGCCATCCTGCACCAGCACCAGGGCCTGATCGAATGCGATTCCGTGCCCGGCCAGACCGAATTCCGATTGCTGATTCCCCTGGAGAAGCGCCATGACTGACGCCGCACGCGTGGTGATCGTCGACGACGACCGCGCCATCCGCTGGGTACTCGAACGTGCCCTTGCCCAACCCGACCTGGACGTGGAGTGTATCGAGCGCGCCGACACCGCCCTGCAGCGCCTGCTCGACGATCCGCCCGATGTGCTGGTCACCGATATCCGCATGCCGGGCATCGATGGTCTGGACCTGATGGCCCGGGTGCGCGAGGCTCATCCCGACCTGCCGGTGATCGTGATGACTGCCCACTCCGACCTGGACAGCGCGGTGGCCTCCTACCAGGGCGGGGCCTTCGAGTACCTCCCCAAGCCCTTCGATGTGGACGAGGCCCTGGCGCTGGTGCGTCGCGCCGTGGCCCACGCCCGGGAGCGCCAGCGCCCGGTGGTTGTGCCGGAGGGGCTGGATGCCGAGATCATCGGTGAGGCACCGGCCATGCAGGAGGTGTTTCGCGCCATCGGCCGGCTGTCGCACTCGCATATCACGGTGCTGATCAACGGCGAATCGGGGACCGGCAAGGAGCGGGTGGCGAGGGCCCTGCACCAGCACAGTCCGCGGACCGGCAGGCCCTTTATCGCGCTGAACATGGCGGCGATTCCCAAGGATCTGATCGAGTCCGAGCTGTTCGGCCACGAGAAGGGTGCCTTCACCGGTGCGGCCGCCCAGCGCCAGGGGCGCTTCGAGCAGGCCGATGGCGGTACCCTCTTTCTGGACGAGATCGGCGACATGCCCGCCGAGACCCAGACCCGGCTGCTGCGGGTGCTGGCCGACGGAGAGTTCTACCGGGTCGGCGGCCACATGCCGGTAAGGGTGGACGTGCGCATCATCGCCGCCACCCACCAGAACCTCGAGACCCTGGTGAAGGATGGACGCTTCCGGGAGGATCTCTTTCACCGCCTCAACGTGATCCGGGTGCATCTGCCGAAACTGGCCGAGCGCCGCGAGGATATTCCGCGGCTGGCTCGCCACTTCCTGGCCGAGGCCGCCAAGGAGCTCTCGACCGATATCAAGGTGCTGACGCCGGAGGCCGAGACGCACCTGACCCACCTGCCCTGGCCGGGTAACGTGCGCCAGCTGGAGAACACCTGCCGCTGGCTGACGGTGATGGCCTCCGGCCGCGAGATCCTGGTGGAGGATCTGCCGCCGGAGCTGCGCCACGAGGACGGCAGCGCCGCGCCCAGCGGCGACTGGCGGGCGGCCTTCCGGGACTGGGCCGACCGCGCCCTGGCGGCGGGGCACACGCATCTGCTGGAGGAGGCCGTGCCGGACTTTGAGCGTATCCTGATCGAGACCGCCCTGCGCCATACCGGCGGGCGCAAGGGCGAAGCCGCCGAGCTGCTGGGCTGGGGGCGCAATACGCTGACCCGCAAATTGAAGATATTGCTTCCGGCACTGGCGGACGGCGAGTAGCGCGACAGGGGCGCAATACGCGCTCTCTTGAAGGGCGGGTAAAATTGACGATATTTCTGCCGGCGCTGGCGGACGGGGAATAGGGGCTGGGCGGAGTCGGTCGCGGCTGCCAGAATGGGGTTCTCAAGGAGAGAATGCCCATGACGCAGATGAGCTGGGAGCGGCTGCTGGACCCGAGTCGCCTGCACGACCGGCGCGACGGGCGCCCCGGCGGCGGCCGGGACGAGATCGGTCGCAGTCCCTTCCACAAGGACCACGACCGCATCGTCTTCGCCGGCTCCTTCCGGCGCCTGGGACGCAAGACCCAGGTGCACCCGCTGACCGACAACGACCATATCCACACGCGCCTGACCCACTCCCTGGAGGTGGGCTGCGTGGGGCGCTCGCTGGGGATGATCGTCGGCGAGCGGCTCAGCGGCCGGCTGCCCGGCTGGATCACCCCGGCCGACATGGGGGTGATCGTCCAGGCGGCCTGCCTGGGTCACGATATCGGCAACCCCCCCTTCGGCCATGCCGGCGAGTATGCCATCCGCGACTGGTTCGCCCGCGCCGCCGCCGAGGATGGCGGACTCCTCGACGGGCTCTCCGAGCTCGAGCGCCAGGATCTGCTCACCTACGAGGGCAACGCCCAGGGCTTTCGCATCGTGACCCAGGTGGAGTACAACCAGTTCCGTGGCGGCATGCGCCTCACCACGGCGACCCTGGGTACCCTGCTCAAGTATCCCTGGACCGTGGAGCACGGCGGGGCGGCCGGCAAGTTCGGCTGCTACCAGAGCGAGCGTGAACTGCTCGCCGAGGTGGCCGAGCGGCTGGGGCTGCTGGTGCAGGGGCCGGGACGCTGGTGTCGCCACCCGCTGGCCTGGCTGGTGGAGGCCGCCGACGATATCTGCTACGCGCTGCTCGACCTCGAGGATGGTCTGGAGATGGGCATCCTGCGCTTCGACGAGGTGGCGGAGATCCTGATCCAGATCGCCGGCGGCGAGCCCGCCGACTATGCCGCCATGCAGCGTCACGGGGTCTCCCAGCGGCGCCGCATCGCCGCCCTGCGCGGGGCCGCCATGGAGCGGGCGGTGAACGATGTGGGGGCGGTCTTCGTCCAGCACGAGGCGGAGCTGCTGGGCGGGCGTCTGAGCGAGGATCTGCTCGAACTCTGCCATCCGGATCTGGGGTGGGGGGTCAAGGCCGCCAAGCAGCTGGCCCGGGAGCGGATCTTCCAGAACGAGCGCAAGGCCAAGCTGGAGATCGGCGCCTATACCACCCTGGGCATCCTGCTGGAGGCCTTTATCGGCGCCGCCCACGAGCTGCACCATACCGGTCGCTCCACCTTCAAGCATCAGCGGGTGCTGGCACTGATCGGCGAGAATACCCCGCGACCCTCCTGGTCGCTGTATGGCAGCTATCGGCGCATGCTCGACTTCATCGGTGGCATGACCGACCACTACGCGGTGGATCTGGCCCAGGAGATGGGCGGCCGACTGCGGGGGGACTGAGGCGCCGGGCGCCGGGCGATGCCAGCCTAGCCGGCGTTCCCCGGCAGGCGCTCCAGGCGGGCCGCGCGCTCCATCAGCACCCCGATCACCGCGTCATGAGTCGCGTTGTCGAATTCACCGGGACAGAGCTCGGCGAGGCGGTCGGCGAGATCCTCGCCGCTGACCACCAGCAGGTCGTCGGGGCCCTGGCTGGCGTCCACGTCCCAGCCGGGCAGGGTCAGGACGCCCATCACCGGCACCTCGCGTTCGGTGAGTGCGGAGAGCCAGTGGCCCAGCCAGCGGGTAAGCTCCCGGGTCTTCTCCAGCGGTTTGCGTTCGCTCCAGCCGGGGAAGCGCAGGCGTGACGGCTCCACCGTGACCAGGTTGACCTCCTTGCCGCTGGGGGTGAAGGGCCGGGTGCGGGCGCGGGTCTCCACCACGAAGACGCCGCAGGGGGTGACCACCACGTGGTTGATGCGGGTGCCGCTGGCCGGCACGTCGTGGAAGACGTAGTAGGGGTGGGCCTCCGGGCGGATCAGCCGCTCGAGCTCCTGGCCCACCGCCAGCTCGCAGGCCAGTCCCAGCTTGAGGCGGCGGATGCGCTGGAAGTCGCGCATGAGCAGGAAGCAGAACAGCAGCACCATCAGGGTGCTGAGCACGCCATAGAGGGTCCATTCGACCCAGGCCTGCTCGCTGGCGAAGAGCATGCGGCCCATGCCGTAGACCAGCGGCGCCAGGGTGACGATGGGACCCAGGGCACCGTTGAGGAAGAGACCGGCGAAGGCGCGGTCCAGGCGGTCGCGCAGCGCCTGGCCGGGCTCGCGCAGCGGGTGCGCGTCAAAGGGGGAGCGGACGCGGGCGTCGTGGAGATTGCGCAGTGCCACCACGATCACTGCCAGGGCGGCAAGAGGAAACAGGAAGATCAGGGGAAGCAGGTATTCCAGCCAGGCCATCGGGGTTCCTTGCCCATCATTGAGGGGGTGGCAGTGTGTCGGGCCATTCTAGACAACCTCGCCCCTTCGGGGCCATGATCTTTCGATGCGTGGTCCGTGACGGCACACTTCAGGGAGGTCATCCGCATGACGTCAGCCATCCAGGGCATGACGCTGGGCGCCGCGGCACAGCAGGCGCTGGAGGATTTCGCCGGTCGCCATGCGCGCCTGGCGGTGCTGACCGGTGCCGGCGTGAGTACCGCCAGCGGGATACCCGACTACCGCGACCATAGCGGTGAATGGAAGCGCTCGCCGCCCATGCAGCACCAGCAGTTCATGGGCAGCCATGCGGCACGGCAGCGCTACTGGGCGCGGGCCCTGGCGGGGTTTCGTGCCCTCGGCGAGGCGCGACCCAACCCGGCCCATCGGCTGCTGGCCGAACTGGAGCAGCTGGGCCGGATCAGCGGGGTGATCACCCAGAACGTCGACGGCCTGCATCAGCGCGCCGGCTCCCGGCGGGTCATCGACCTGCACGGCCGCGCCGATCGGGTGCGCTGCATGGCCTGCGGCGCGAGTCGCATGCGCCACGCGCTTCACGCCGAGCTGGCGCAGCTCAACCCCCGCTGGGCGGGCGTGGCGGCTCGGGCGGCGCCCGACGGTGATGCCGACCTGGAGGCGGACTTCTCCGACTTCCGTGTCCCGGACTGCTCTCGCTGCGGCAGCGGGATATGGAAGCCGGACGTGGTGTTCTTCGGTGACAGCGTGCCCCGGGAGAGCGTGACGCGGGCCTTTGCGCTGGTCGAGGAGAGCGATGCCCTGCTGGTGGTGGGCTCGTCGCTGATGGTCTTCTCGGGCTTCCGCTTCGCTCGCGCCGCCGCCAGGGAGGGAAAGCCCATCGCCTGCTTCAACCTCGGCCGTACCCGCGCCGATGACCTCTACGCCCTCAAGCTGGAGGCGCCGGTGGAAGCCTCCCTGGCCGCCCTGCGGGCCCTCTGCGAAGGCGGTGGCTGAGGCCTCTCAGCCGCCGGCCAGCTTGACGGTATAGCCGAGCGACTCCAGCTCCGCCCTGAGCCGCTCGCGATGATCTCCCTGGATCTCGATCACGCCCTCCTTCACGGCGCCGCCGGTGCCGCACACCTTCTTGAGCCGCTTGGCCAGGGCCTTGAGCTCGGCTTCCGGCAGCGGCACGCCGGATACCGTGGTCACCCCCTTGCCCTTGCGCCCGCTGGTCTCGCGGCGCAGGCGCACGATGCCATCAAGCTCGGCCAGGCGGGCCTGCTCGGCGAGTTCGGCACAGCGGCACTCGGCCACCGGCTCCCGGCACTCGGGGCAGAGTTCCCCCTGGTCGGTGGAGTAGACGAGACCGCGCAGCTGGTCCTGAAGTGAGGGCATGGCAAGGCTCCCTGACGGGGGTGGCTGGAGGCGTCATGATAGCGCGCCGCGGGCGTCGGCTGCATGGCCGCCGGTCCGCTGCATCCAGGGGGAGCGAAGGCCGATCTCAGCGGGTGGCGACGCGGCGGGGGTCGGATGACTCGAGGGCAAGCCGGGCGACCACGGTGGGCAGCTGGAACAGGCTGGTGATCATGATGGCGCCTTCCGGGGTCGTTTCCGCATCCGGGTAGCGGTTGAGATGCACCACGGTCATGCCCGCCTCCAGAGCGGCGCGCACGCCGACCACCGAGTCTTCGATGGCCAGGCACTCCCGGGGGGCATAGCCCATCCGGCTGGCCGCGTGACGATAGAGGCGGGGATCCGGTTTCCAGCAGTTGGCGGCATAGGCGCTGAACAGCCGGTCGTCGAAGGACTCGGCGAGGCCGGTGGCCTCCAGGGAGGTGCGGATCTTGTTGATCGGGCCGTTGGAGACCACGCCCATGGGGTAGTCATCCAGTGCGGCCAGGGCCTCATGGGCGCCGTCGATGGGCGTGAGCTCGGAGGCCAGGCGGCGATTGAGGTTGGCGCGCATGGTCGCTTCCAGGGGCTCCAGCAGCTCGGGGTCGACGCTGCCGTGACGGCTCTCCAGCGCCGCCACGATGCGGCGGAAGCGAGCCCCGCGGAATTCACCGATATAGTCGCTGGTCTGGAAGGGCAGGCCCACGGCGTTGAGGGCGGTGGCCATCTCGTCGGCGAGCAGCGGCTCGCTGTCGACCAGAGTGCCGTCGCAATCGAAGAGCAGACAGAGAGGGCGGGCCATCACCTAACCTCGTATGGAGCGTGATCACTCTTGTATTAAAGCTCAGTTCCACGATTTTGTGAACAGTGTTTCCGTTGGCTTGCTGCCGTTGCCGGCCGTCGGAAAGTGTCGCCTTGCTGTGTCGGCCGGCCCCATGTGCCAGATTTTACCATGCCCGATAAGGGTTTCGGCACCCTTCTGGCGGCTGGGGATATTTATTAGATATCTGATTTTGAATGGTTTTTATGATTTTTGGCAAAGGTTGGCCCGCTCGATGCAGCGGTATGGGTGAGCGGAAAAGGACGGAGCCAATTCCCATCAGCCCGTCCCGCGGAGGCCACCGGCCTTCAGTCAGGAAACCCAAGTTCAGACTACACAGCACGTTCAGACCCCATAGGAGGCGCGAACATGATGTCCAAGGAATTCCTCAAGAAACTCGGTATCGTCGGTATCACCTTCGGCCTGACCGCAAGCCCCCTGGCCTTTGCCGACTTCCACGATGAGGAGCCGCAGGAGCCGGCTCCCCAGGAAGAGCCGGCCCCCGATGAGGACTTCGGCAGCGCCGGTGCCGATGACACCTTCGAGAGCACCGACTACGAAGCGTCCGATCACGACACCGAGTTCGAGAACGAGGAAGAGGAGTGGACCTTCGACGAGGAGGAAGAGGAAGAGCAGGAGTGGGAGACCCCTGACGAGGACGACGAGGAGTCCACCTGGTAATCGCCTCGCTCCCCCTGCCGAGGAAGCCACTTCCTCGCTGCCGCCCCCGGCCCAGGCCGGGGGCGGCGTCGTTGGTGGGCCGGCTTGCCTCGCCGGCGCGCTGGCCCCTGGGATAGCGGGTCACGATAACGACAAGGGGCGGCCCGTGGGCCGCCCCTTGTGTCGCTTGCCCGCCGCGGCGGGCAAGCTGCCGGGATTACTTCACCTTGGGAGCGAGCTCGCCGCTCTCGTAGCGCCCGACCATGGCCTCGAGGCTGATCGGCCGGATCTTCGAGGCGTTGCCGGCGGTGCCGAAGGCCTCGTAGCGGGCGATGCAGACGTCGCGCATGGCGGAGACGGTCTCCTTCAGGAACTTGCGCGGGTCGAACTCGCTGGGGTGCTCGGCCAGGAAGCGGCGCACCGCCCCGGTGGAGGCCAGGCGCAGGTCGGTGTCGATGTTGACCTTGCGCACGCCGTGGCGGATGCCCTCGACGATCTCCTCCACCGGCACGCCGTAGGTCTCGGGGATCTCGCCGCCGTAGCGGTTGATCACCTCGAGCCACTCCTGGGGCACCGAGGAGGAGCCGTGCATCACCAGGTGGGTGTCGGGGATGCGGGCGTGGATCTCCTTGATGCGCTGGATGGAGAGGGTGTCGCCGGTGGGCGGCTTGGTGAACTTGTAGGCGCCGTGGCTGGTGCCGATGGCGATGGCCAGGGCGTCGACCTGGGTGGCCTTGACGAACTCGGCTGCCTCCTCCGGGTCGGTGAGCAGCTGCTCCATGTCCAGCTTGCCCTCGGCGCCGATGCCGTCTTCCTCGCCGGCCATGCCGGTCTCCAGGCTGCCCAGGCAG
>PUOM01000319.1 GCA_003552795.1 Halomonas sp.
GACCATTCGGTCGGGCCCGTCGTCGTTTGCGCTCCCCCTCGGCGGACGATGGTTGGCGTGCCGGTTGCCGGGGGAGAACGCTCGGCGCCTGGATGCACGATGGGGCTGCTGCGCCACGGGGTTGCAGGGCGAGAGGGATCCGCGTATTTTGTTTGAACGTTCATTCAATAAAGACGACCCGGCTCCCACCTTGCCTCCGGCGTGCTCTCGATTGTGCGGAACAATCAACAGTGCGCCTCGGGAGCGTCGTCCCATCCACCGCACAGGAGTTCTCCTGCCATGGCGAACAACGCCCCCTCCGAGCCATCGAGGGACCGGCTCAACCCCGTGGTCTTCCACGGCAGCGTGGCCGGCATCCTCGTCTTCCTCGTCCTCACCATGACCTTCACCGAGCAGGCCGGCGCCTTCTTCGACGCCGGCCTGGCCTGGGTCAGCGAGACCTTCGGCTGGTACTACATGCTGGCCGTGATGGCCTATCTGGTCTTCGTGGTCCTGATCGGCGCCTCGCGCTTCGGCAGCATTCGCCTCGGCCCCGACCACTCCCGGCCGGAGTTCTCGCTGCTCTCCTGGTCGGCGATGCTGTTCGCCGCCGGCATCGGCATCGACCTGCTGTTCTTCAGCGTGGCCGAGCCGGTGGCCCACTATCTGGCACCGCCCGATCTGGCGCCCGAGAGTCAGGAGGCCATGCGCAACGCCGTGGTGCAGACCTACCTGCATTGGGGCCTCTCCGGCTGGGGACTCTACGTGCTGATGGGCATGGCGCTGGCCTACTTCAGCTATCGACATCGTCTTCCGCTGGCGATCCGCAGCGCGCTCTATCCCCTGCTGGGCAAGCGCATCCACGGCCCCATCGGCAGCGCCGTGGACATCACCGCGGTGATCTCCACGGTGTTCGGCATCGCCACCAGCCTCGGCATCGGCGTCATGCAGCTCAATTACGGGCTGGCCTACATGTTCGACGTGCCCGAGAGCCTCTCGGTGCAGGTGATCCTGATCGGCCTGGTGGTGGTGCTGGCCACCGTGTCGGTGGTCAGCGGCGTGGAGAAGGGCATCCGGCGCCTGTCGGAGTTCAACATGCTGCTGGCCCTGGCCCTGCTGCTGTTCGTGCTCTTCCAGGGCCACACCCTGCAGCTGCTCGACATGATGGTGAACAACGCCGGCGACTACCTGTCGGGGTTCGTCGCCAAGAGCTTCGACACCTACGCCTTCGCCGGCGAGGAGGCCCGGGAGTGGAAGATGTGGTGGACCATCTTCTTCTGGGGCTGGTGGATCGCCTGGACCCCCTTCGTGGGACTCTTCCTGGCGCGCATCTCCCGCGGGCGCACCATCCGCGAGTTCGTCGCCGGGGCGCTGGGCATTCCGCTGGCCTTCATGATGGTGTGGATGTCGGTGTTCGGTAACAGCGGCATCGAACTGGTGGCCAACCAGGGCGTGGCGGAGCTTGGCGAGCAGGCCCTGAATACGCCCCAGACCACCCTCTACACCCTGCTCGAGCACTATCCCTGGGTCGGCCTCACCGCCGCGGTGGTCACGGTACTGGGCATCGTCTTCTTCATCACCTCGGCGGACTCCGGGGCCCTGGTGCTGGCCAACTTCACCTCGATTCTCAGCGACGTGAACCACGATGCCCCGGTGAAGCTGCGCATCTTCTGGTCGGCGGTGATCGGCCTGGTCACCGTGGCCCTGCTGATGGCCGGGGGCCTGGCGGCGCTGCAGAGCGCGGTGGTGATCACCGCCCTGCCCTTCTCGCTGGTGATCTTTGCCATCATGTGGGGCATGTTCAAGGCCCTGAAGCTGGAGGGCAGCAAGGCCGACGCCCGCCGCCAGGTCTCCGGCACCGCTCCGGGCGGCGACTGGCGCGAGCGCCTCGACCGCGCCCTGGACACCTCCAACCGCGCCGGGGCCGCGGCCACCCTCGAGCACGCCATCCGTCCGGCGCTGACCCAGTTTGCCCAGGAGCTGGAGAGCCGCGGCCAGGAGGCCACGGTGACCGAGGAGCAGATCGAGGACGAGCCGCTGCCGCGCCTGACCCTGCAGGTGCTGCTGGGTGACGCCGCCAGCTTCGTCTACCAGGTGTGCCCGCACCGCCTGCGCACGCCGAGCTTCCTGGCGGTGGACGACGACTACTACGTGCGCCTGGATGTGTTCCTCGCCGAGGGCGGCACCGGCCAGGACCTCAACGGCTACACCCGCGGCCAGGTGATCGGCGACGTGCTCTCCGAGTACGAGCGCCACCTGCACTTCCTCGCCCTGGCCGGCGAAGGGGGCCAGGTGCAGGCTATGCCCGGCGCGGTGGGCGAACTGCCGGACGACGCCACTCAGGGCTGATCGCCCGCTATGCGGGCCTCGAACCTCCAACGGAAAAACGGCGACGCCGCCAGGCGTCGCCGTTTGCGTGATCAGCCGCGCGGATCGCCGGCCGGCGACGTCAGGCCCCGGGTGACGCTGGCCAGCCGGGTCGGCTGTCCGAGTTCGGAATGCCACTCGCCGATACCGGAAAGCCGCACCCGATCGCCGTTGCGCCGCGTGTCGCCCGAAAGACGGGGGCGCGACTCGCGTCGCGCCCCCGGATCGTTGCCCCTGATGGTCGGTCCTTGCTGTCGGCCCCTGGAACTCAGAAGAAGCCCAGCGGGTTGGTGTCGTAGCTCACCAGCAGGTTCTTGGTCTGCTGGTAGTGCTCGAGCGCCACCTTGTGGGTCTCGCGGCCGACGCCGGACTTCTTGTAGCCGCCGAAGGCGGCGTGAGCCGGGTACTGATGGTAGCAGTTGGTCCACACCCGGCCGGCCTGGATGCCGCGGCCCATGCGGAAGGCGACGTTGATGTCGCGGCTCCACACCCCGGCGCCCAGCCCGAACTCGGTGTCGTTGGCGATGGCCAGCGCCTCGGCCTCGTCCTTGAAGGTGGTCACCGCCACCACCGGCCCGAAGATCTCCTCCTGGAAGACGCGCATCCTGTTGTTGCCCTTGAGCAGGGTCGGCTGGATGTAGAAGCCCTTGTCGATGCTCGGATCCAGGCTCTCCTTGTCACCGCCGGTGAGGAACTCGGCGCCCTCTTCGCGGGCGATCTCCATGTAGGACATGATCTTGTCGAACTGCTCCTGGGAGGCCTGGGCGCCCACCTGGACGTCGGTATCGAGCGGGTTGCCGCGCTTGATCTGCCCCACCTTCTCCATGACCTTGGCCATGAAGGCGTCGTACATGGACTCCTGGATCAGCGCTCGGGAGGGGCAGGTGCACACCTCGCCCTGGTTGAAGAAGGCCAGCACCAGACCTTCTGCCGCCTTGTCGATGAACTCGGGCTCGGCGTTCATGATGTCGGCGAAGTAGATGTTCGGCGACTTGCCGCCCAGCTCCACGGTGGAGGGAATGATGTTCTCCGCCGCGCACTTGAGGATATGCGCGCCCACCGGGGTGGAGCCGGTGAAGGCGATCTTGGCGATGCGCTTGCTGGTGGCGAGCGCCTGCCCCGCCTCGGCGCCGTAGCCGTTGACGATGTTGACCACCCCCGGCGGCAGCAGGTCGCCGACCAGCTTCATCAGCTCGAGTATCGAGGCCGGCGTCTGCTCGGCGGGCTTGAGCACCACGCAGTTGCCGGCGGCGAGCGCCGGGGCCAGCTTCCAGGTGGCCATCAGCAGCGGGAAGTTCCAGGGAATGATCTGACCGACCACGCCGAGCGGCTCGTGGAAGTGGTAGGCCACGGTGTTGGCGTCGATATCGGCGGCGGTGCCCTCCTGGGCGCGGATGCAGCCGGCGAAGTAGCGGAAGTGGTCCACGGCCAGCGGCAGGTCGGCGTTGAGCGTCTCGCGCACCGCCTTGCCGTTGTCCCAGGTCTCGGCGACGGCCAGGCTCTCGAGGTTCTGTTCGATGCGGTCGGCAATTCTGAGCAGGATATTGCTGCGCTCGGCGGCGGAGGTCCTGCCCCAGGCCGGGGCGGCGGCGTGGGCGGCGTCCAGGGCCTTGTCGATGTCCTCGGCGGTGGAGCGCGGGATCTGGCAGAACACCTCGCCGTTGACCGGGCTGACGTTGTCGAAGTACTCGCCCTTGACCGGCGGCACGAACTCGCCGCCGATGTAGTTGCCGTAGCGCTCGTCGAAGGCGATGACGGCGCCGGACTGACCGGGGTTGGTATAGATCATGGCGTGGCTCCTGAGTGTTGTGATTATGTCGGACACATCCCAGTCTTGGTCACGCCGCGCTTCTACGACATACTCCGGTGGCATGAGACCCCCTCCTCCCTTGGGAGGAGGCCCCGACGGGAGAACGCGATGATGACCCTGATGGTCGCCGATGACCATCCCCTGTTCCGCGACGCCATCGGCGCGGTGATCGCGGCGGGCCTGCCGGGCACCCGCCTGCTGGAGGCGGACAGCCTGATGCGAGCCATGCAGCAGGCCGAACGCCACGAGGAGAGCCTCGACCTGCTGCTGCTGGACCTCGACCTTCCCGATGCCGAGGGCCTCGACGGTCTGCGCCGGCTGCGCGCGACCCTCCCCGCGCTGCCGGTGGCCATCCTCTCGGCGGAGCAGGACCGGCGCACGGTGCTGGCGGCGATCGAGATGGGCGCGGTGGGCTACATCCCCAAGTCGACGCCACGCGACGACCTGCTGGCGGCCCTGCGCCAGCTCCTCGAAGGGCAGCTCTACCTGCCACCCCAGGTGATGCGCCGCCCGCCTCCCGCACACCCGGCGCCCGCCGTCACCGCCGCCGCTGCTGACCCGCGCCTGGCGCGTCTCACCGACAAGCAGCTCGAGGTGCTCGAGCGGCTCAGCCAGGGCGCTTCCAACAAGGACATCGCCCGGCAGCTGAATATCGCCGAGACCACGGTGAAGACCCATGTCTCCGCCATCCTCAGAAAGCTCGGCGTCACCCGCCGCGTTCAGGCCATGCTGCTGGCCGGCGAGCTGGACCTGCCCGCCTATCGGGCCGGGCGTCGCTCCGGCTGATGGCCCAGCAGCGTGGTCAGCAGCAGGCGCAGGCGCAGCGGCTTGATCGGCTTGAGCAGGCAGTCATAGCCGGCCTGACGTATCCGCGCCTTGAGCGCCGCGTCGTGATTGGCGGTGATCACCACCACCGGCAGCCCCGGGTGGGCCTCACGTAGCCCGGCGGCGACCTCGAGCCCGTCGGGCTGATCGTCGCCCAGGTGGTAATCCACCATCAGCACGGCCGCTGTCTCGCTCGCGTGTCGCTGGAGTTCGAGAGTCGATCCCACGGCCAGCACCCGACACCCCCAGCTCCCCAGCAGGGCCTCCATGCCCTCGCGGATCGCCGCGTCATTGTCCACCACCCAGATGCGCTCGCCGGCCAGGGGCTCCCCGCTCGGCGTCGGCTCTCGGCGATCGACGGACGACCGGGTCCCCCTGGCGTAGGGCACCGTCACCGAGAACAGCGAGCCCCGCCCGGGCGCCGAGACCAGGCCCAGCGGGTGGCCGAGCATGCCGCTGATGCGGTCGACGATGGCCAGCCCCAGGCCCAGCCCGCGATCCACGCCCTCGCGGCTCGCCGAGATGCGCCGGAACTCCTCGAAGATCTCCCGCTGCTGCCCGGGTGCGATCCCCGGCCCGGTATCGCCCACCAGGATCTCCAGCCCCTCCGGGCGGCGCCGACAGCCCAGCAGGATGCGGCCCCGGGCGGTGTAGCGAATGGCATTGCCGAGGAAGTTGCGCACCACCCGGGCCAGCAGCGCCAGGTCGGTCTCGATCAGCGCTCGCGTGGGCACGTGGTGGAAGGCCAGGCCCCTGGCCGCGGCCATCTGGCGATACTCCTCCGCCAGCACGCCCAGCAGCTCCTCGGCGGGAAAGGGTGCGATATCGGGCCTGAGCACCCCGGCATCGAGCCGGGAGATGTCCACCAGGCTGCCGATCAGCGCCTCGACGTCCTTGAGCGAGCGTCCGATATTGCCGACCAGACGACGGGAATCGTCCGGCAGCGGCTGCTCCTCCAGGGCGCTGGCGAACAGGCGCGCGGCGTTGAGCGGCTGCAGCAGGTCGTGGCTTACCGCGGCGAGAAACTTGGTCTTGGAGAGATTGGCCGCCTCGGCCTCCGCCTTGGCCCGCTGCAGCTCCCCCAGGGTGCGCTGCAGGGTCTCGGTGCGCTCGCGCACCTGCTCGGCCAGCAGCACCGAGTGCTCGAAGGCCGCATAGGGCGCCCCGCCGGGCAGCCCGCTGGACTCCACCCGCTCGATCAGCGCCGCGCAGATGCGCCGCAGCCGGGCGTTCTCCTCGGCCAGCAGCGCCGCCCGGGCGTCAGGCGCCTCGGGCAGCGCCGCCGGGTCGAGGGGCGCCAATGGCCACCCCGGTGAAGGTCTGGTTGATGTGCATGCCATGGTACTGCTCCCCGTATGTGTTGAAGCCGATGACCCGGCTGCCGGCCAGCAGGTCGGAGACCTGGGCCTGCTGGCCGAGCACCTCGAGCTCCAGGCGCCTCAGGAAACAGTCGCAGCCGATCACCAGCTCGGTGGCCCCGAGGCGCTCCTCGAGCCCTGCCAGCGTCCGGACCAGGTCGTCACGGATCGGGGCGGACGCCATGGCCGTGAGCACGATGCCGTTCTCCACGGCGCAGTAGAAGCTCAGGCTGCCGTCCTGGTTGGCGCGCTGGATGGAGCGCACGAAGTAATGATCACCGATGCGCACCGCCAGCGGGTGCCGGGCGAACAGCTCCGGTCCCAGCCGCGCCACCGGCTGGCCCACCAGGGCCGCATAGGCCTCCACGGCGGGGGCGGCATTGAGCTCCAGCACCCGCCGAGACTCCCGGTCGACGGCGGTGACCACCAGCTTCTCGTGCCGCGGCCGCAGATGATGGGTCGTGAAGACCTCGAAGGGCAGCGGCGTATTGACCAGCAGCACCACGGCGGCCTCGGTGTGGAAGCGCCCGTGGCAGAACACATGGGTGCGGGCGAGGCGGTTATCATCCCCGGCCGAGCCGCCGAAGCTGGGAATGCTGCCCAGGGCCGCATCGAGGGTGGCGATCACGCTCTCCTCGCTGCTCGAGAGGCCGTCGAGCAGGGTCACCACGAAGCTGTTGTCCGCCAGCGGCGCCAGGGCCCGCTCGCGGCACCGCCCGAGCAGGTCATCCACCAGCCCCTGGGCGCGAGGCAGGTCGAAGGCCTCCAGCCCCTCGACCAGCGCCGGCGCCAGCGCAAAGTGGCGCCGATCGAAGCCGATCGCCACGATGCCGCCGCGGGCATAGCCCGCCGGGGTAATCTCGCCGGCGGTGGTGCAGCCGGCCACGGGCACGCCGCCGAAGGCCCCCTCCAGCGCCCGGGAGAGCGCGTCGAGGGGGTACTCGGCGCTGCAGAAGAAGAGCACGAAGCCCAGCGATGCCTGCGGCAGGCCGGCGGCGAGCTCCGCCACGGCGTCGGCCGGATCGGACCGATGACTGACCGCGGCGCGCAGCGGGGCCACCCCGGCAGGCAGTGGAGCGAGAAGCGGATGGGTGGCATCTGGCATCGTGAGCTCCGAGTTCAGCGAGCCGGCAGGGGCCGCCATGGCTCCAGCGCGGCCAGGGTGGCGATCAGGCAGGCGTTCAGCTCGTCCAGCAGACGCCGTGCCGCCTCGTCCTCTTGCCGGACGACCAGCGCCTCCACCCGAGCGGCAAGCCCCGCCATCTTGTGCGCCCCCAGGCTGGAGGACTCCCCCTTGAGCTGGTGCGCCGCGTGCCGGGCTGCCGATAGATCGTCCTCGCCGAGCGCGTGCGTCAGGGTCGCCAGTCGCCTTTCGGCCTGGACGTCGAAGAGCTCCACCAGAGAGGCGAGCCCCTCTTTTCCCAGGGAGTCATGCAGCGCCTGCAGGGTCAAGGGGTCAACCAGGCTATCGTGCCCCGACGCCTCGGGCACGTCGCTCTCTCCCGGGGACGCCTCCCCTTCGGCCAGGTAGCGCAGCAGCGTCTCCAGCAGCAGCTCCTGACGCAGCGGCTTGGCCAGGTAGCCGTTCATGCCGGCGGCCAGGCAGCGGTCCTGCTCGCCTCCGGGACCGGCGGCGGTCATCGCCACGATAGGCACATCCGCCGCCCAGCCGCCACGGGCGCGAAGCCGCCGGGTCACCTCGAGACCGTCCATGTCCGGCATCTGAATATCCATGAAGATCAGGTCGAACCGGTCCGCCGCCACCAGCTGCAGGGCGGCCCCTCCGGAGGCGGCGAGGGTGACCGAACAGCCCAGGCACTCCAGCATGGCCCTTGCCACCTGCTGATTAACGGGATTGTCCTCCACCACCAGCAGGTGGGCGCCTGACAGGTCCGCACGGCGCAGGCGTCTGGCCGCAGGCAATGCCGGCGGATCCCCCCCCTGGACGGTGGGCAGGGAGAGCAGGAACCAGAAGCGGCTCCCGACTCCGGGTTCACTGTCCACCTCGAGGCGTCCCCCCATGGCCTCCACCAGGCGGCGGCAGATCGCCAGCCCCAGCCCGGTCCCCCCGAAGCGCCGCGCGGTGGAGGCATCACCCTGCCGGAACGGCTCGAAGATACGCGAGAGCTGTTCCGGGGCGATGCCACAGCCGGTATCCACCACCTCGAAGCGGATTCGATCGTTCTCTCCCACACTGACCGCCAGGCGGATCTCCCCCTCCTCGGTGAATTTCACCGCATTGGAGACCAGGTTGATCAGTACCTGGCGCAGGCGTCCCGGATCGGCCAGCACCCGCTCGGGGAGCTGCGGATCCAGATGCGCGAGCAGCATTACACCGCGCGCCTCGGCGCGCGGTGCGAGCAGCACCACCACACCGGCGACAAGCTCGTTCAGCGCCAGGGCACGATGCTCCAGCTCGAGACGCCCGGCTTCGATCTTGGAAAAGTCCAGCAGATCGTTGATCAGCTCCAGCAGCAGTCCGGCGCTGTCATGGATGGTGGCCACATGCTGGCGCACCGTTCTCTCGAGCCGGTGCTCCAGCAGCAGCTCACTCATGCCGATGACGCCGTTGAGGGGCGTACGGATCTCGTGGCTGACGGTGGCCAGGAACTCCGACTTGGCCTGGCTGGCCGACTCCGCCTTCCGGGCGGTGGCCTCGAGCTCTCGGCTCAACACCTCCAGATTCCGCCGGGCCACGGCGTTGTCCCGGGCCTCGCGGAACAGGATCAGCGCCACCAGCATGGCCGACAGGCTCATCGCCAGGATCAGCACCAGCAGCAGGGCATAGAGCCGCTGCAGCTGGCCACGCTCCTGGGTGGCCGTGTCGGCCAGATGGCCATTGATGGCGATCACCAGCCGCTCGGTGCGATTGCTCAAGGTATCCAGCTGCCGGTCCAGTGCCTGGCGGTCGCTCGCCTGCAGCGCCTCGAGCCCCTGGATCATGCGCTCGAGAGACTCGGTGCGCTGCTCGATCTCGTCCAGCAGGGCGCCGGCGGCAGGAGCCGAGGCCAGCAGCTCGGTGATATCGCCGCCTTCGCGCATGAGGTTCAGGCGGCTGTAGAAGAGCTCGAAGCGCAGCCCCAGCCCCTCGAGGCTGGCGTCGGGCTGTGCCAGGTAGCTGCGCAGCTGGACC
This sequence comes from Halomonas sp., assembly GCA_003552795.1. Taxonomy (GTDB): domain Bacteria; phylum Pseudomonadota; class Gammaproteobacteria; order Pseudomonadales; family Halomonadaceae; genus Halomonas. Next base: position 9,473 of record PUOM01000319.1, read on the forward strand.
ACATCCCGATCGAGCTTGTAGGCATGCCAGGCGGTGTCCCCCCCGGCACTCTGGGCCAGGCTGTCCTGGCGCCAGGAGACCAACCCCACCACCACCAGCGCCGCGGCCAGCAGCAGCAGCGCGCTGATGGCGCCAAGCTTGACTCGCAGAGGCAGGCGCAGCATGCAAGGCTCCCGATGGCTGCCCCTCAGAGGGCGTGAATGTGCACGGTATGCCACACCGAGCGGAAACGCACGGTCTCGTTGAGCAGTTCCGGGTGCTCGTCGAAGGGGTAGAGCACGAACAGCGGGCCAAACTCGCGAATCTGCAATGGCGACCCGTTGCGTTTCATGGCCAGGATGACATCGTACTCATGCAGCTGGGCGAGGGGGATCTCCGCCTCGAAGTCGTTCAGCGCCCTGACCCGAACGCGCTCGCCGCGCACGCCGGCCGCCGCCAGGACCTCCCGCAGCAGCGGCCCCTCGTAGCGGCCGAGATCGGGGTGCCAGGGCGTCCGGGTCTCGGTCACGGTGGGAGCGATATCCATCAGCATCTCGCGATCGAACAAGGCCTCGTCGCCCACGTTGGGACAGTCGATGTTCCCGCTGATGGTGAGCAGCACCTCGCCGCTCGGCTCGGGCAGCGCCTCGCCGGCGAAAGCCGACGACGGCAGCCACAGGAGCGGCACGAGGGCGAGCAGGAGGGGCAGGACGCGTCGGCGCATGAGAGCACTCCCGGGGCAGGAATCATGATGGCGCACAAGCCTACCCCATCACGCCACAAAGGTCAGTCGGGACATGCCTCCCCGATGACCATCATGGTGCCTGGCGGGCCGATTCCGACAGGCGCTCCTCCAGGCCATCCAGCAGCCGCTGCAGATAGCGAGCACGCTGCTCCCACACCGCATTGCGGTGCAGCTGGCGCGACAGCGGCAGCAGCTCCGGGTCGCCCAGACCCGACTCGGCCAGCTGGCCATGATAGGTCTCGACCAGCGCCAGGTCGGCTTCCCGCGCGGGTTCCCAGGCAGCCCGGGAGGCCTCGAGCGCCAGGCGTGCCTCCCGCCCGAGCACCTTGTCCAGCCGGGCGCCAAGGCGCCCGACCTCCTCCTCCCAGCGGCCCCCGGCTTTCCGGGCGCAGCGCAGGGCAGGCTCGGGCTGTCCCTGAGCCTCGGCCAGGCAGGCGTCGAGCTCGTGGGCAATGAGATGACCGCCCGCGGACACGGTGAGGGGAAGAGGCTGAGCGTGGATCGGCATCAGGGGTAGCCACAGGAGCGGCAGGCAGGCAAGCGGGCGCGGTATCGGCATGGCATCACCTTGCGGACGCTGGCCCCGGGCCAGCAATGAGAAAGGGGGCATCGATGCCCCCAGCATAGTGGCCAGACTCCGTCGGGGCGAGGCAGCTCACCCCTGCAGCGGCTCGCTCTCCTCGATCACCTCGACGCGCACCAGATCCTCGTAGGCATGCCAGCTGGCATGGCCCAGCACCGGCAGGATAAGCGCCAGCCCGATGTAGAAGGTCATCACCCCCACCAGCACGCAGCCGGTCAGGATGGCCGCCCACAGCAGCATCGGGCGGAAGTTGCGGGCCACGGAGCGCACGCTGGCCTCGATCCCCTCCATGAAGGTGAGGTCATGGTGCATCAGGGTCGGGATCGCCACCGCACTGATGGTGAAGGCCCCGAAGGCGAGAATGCCGCCCATTACCGTCCCCACGGCGATCATGCCCAGCCCCTGAGGCGTGGTGAGCAGGGCCGAGTAGAGCGTGGCAGGGCTCGGGACCTCGAAGCCGAAGAAGAGGGCGAAGAGCAGGGTCGCCAGGCGAATCCAGGCGAGGAAGAAGATCATCATCATCACGCCCATCATGGCGAGCTGACCGGCGTGGGGTCGCCAGGCCCCGAAGGCATCCCCCAGATGCGGCGCCCGGTTGGCCTCCAGCGCTCGGCTGACGCCGTAGGAGCCCACCGCCACCAGCGGGCCGACAAACATGAAGCCCGCCACCATGGGCAGCAGCCAGTGCCACAGCCCCAGGATGATGGCGCCTGCGGTGATGGCAATGCTCAGGCCCACCCAGAACATGCCGTAGGCAAGACTCACCGCCGTCGCCTGGCGGAAGTCCTCGATGCCGGCTGCCAGCCAGGCCCGCGGCCGATCCATGCCCACCGGGTTGATGGTGATCTTGACCCTGGGCGCTGCAGCCTTGTCATTCGCTCTTGTTGTTGCCGCGTTCATGCTGTCACCCCTGTTGCGCCATGTGATGCCCGCCTGGCGGGCCAACCCCGACACAGACCCATGCCTTCATGCCGGCTTCATCGCTTAACACAGTTTTAATGTAGCTGAGCGGGATCAATTCTGCAGACGCGGGACGCCGCGGCTTTCCACGGTGTGGGCCAAGCGGCTTCTTCATAAGGCGATCACGAAACGTTCTTTGGGCACATCAGCGCGGCTGCCATAGCATTAAGATCCCGATAGCCTTCCTAAAAGAAAAAAGGGGAACTGACGATGATCCTGTCATGGCGCCGGGCGTCGACCCTGTCGATTGTCCTGCTGCTTGGTGGCCTGGCCAGCACGGCCCAGGCCGAAAACGAGTTTTCCCGCGAGCAGCTCGAGGTGATGGCCGGCGGCTGCGCCAGCTGCCACGGCACCGACGGTCGCCTCGCCGGCGCGGTCCCCGCCATTGCCGGCCGCCCGGCATCGCTGCTGGAGTCCCGCATGCTCGCCTTCAAGGCCGATGAGGTGGAGGACACCACCGTCATGAACCGCATCGCCAAGGGCTTCAGCGATGAGGAGCTGGCCGCGCTGGCCCGGCACTTCGCCGAGAACCCCGGCCCTCAGGGAGACGTACCATGAGCCAGCACGACGACCGGACTCGTCACACCCGCCGCCCCGGGCTGACCCGCCGCCAGCTGCTGCAGGGCATGGGGGCCGCCTCCACCCTGCCCCTGCTGGGCGGCATCGCCCCCTTCGCCATCGCCAACGGCTCCGCCGGCCGCGTGGTGGTGATCGGCGGCGGCTTCGGCGGCGCCACCGCCGCCAAGTACCTCAAGCGGGCCAACCCGGCCATCGAGGTCACCCTGGTGGAGCCCGCCGAGGTCTTCTACACCTGCCCGTTCAGCAACCTCTTCCTGGGCGGCCTGCGCGACATGCGCTCCATCGCCCACGGCTATGACGAGCTGCGCGACCGCTACGGCGTGCGGGTGGTGCACAGCCTGGCCGAGGACGTCGACCCCGACGGCCACCGCGTGCACCTCGCCAACGGCGAGACCCTGGCCTATGACCGCCTGGTGCTCTCGCCGGGCATCGACTTCCGCTGGAACGGCCTGGAGGGCTACGACGAAGCCGCCGCCGAGCTCGCCCCCCACGCCTGGAAGGCCGGCGCCCAGTCGGAGCTGCTGCGTCGCCAGCTCGAGGCGATGGACGACGGCGGCACCTTCGTGATGGTGGCGCCGGAAAACCCCTACCGCTGCCCGCCGGGGCCCTACGAGCGTGCCAGCCTGGTGGCCCACTACTTCAGTCAGCACAAGCCCAACTCGAAGGTGCTGATCCTCGACGCCAAGGACAGCTTCTCCAAGCAGGGGCTGTTCACCGCCGGCTGGGAGCGCCTCTACGGCGACCGCATCGAATGGGTCGGGCTCTCCGACGACGGCCGGGTGACCCGGGTCGACGCCGAGAACCTGGAGGTGGAGACCGAGTTCGGCACCCGTCATCGGGCCGACGTGCTCAACGTCATTCCTCCCCAGAAGGCGGGCTTCATCGCCGAGCGCGCCGGGGTCACCGACGACTCCGGCTGGGTGCCGGTCAAGCCGGCGACCTTCGAGTCCGAGCGCGTCCGCGACGTCTACGTGGTGGGTGACGCCACGGTGGCGGCCCCGATGCCCAAGTCGGGCTTCTGTGCCAACAACCAGGCCAAGGTGGTGGCCGCGGCCATCGCCGCGGAGCTCTCGGGCCGCAGCGCGCCGGAGCCCTACTGGACCAACACCTGCTACAGCCTGATCGGCCCCGAGTACGGCATCTCGGTGGCCGGGGTCTACCGGGTGCAGGAGGGCGTGATCGCCGAGGTGGAGGGGGCCGGCGGGCTGAGCCCGGCCGATGCGCCGGACCATATCCGCGCCCTGGAAGCCGAGTACGCCGTGGGCTGGTACAACGCCATCTGCCAGGACACCTGGGGCACCAGCGTCTGACACGGTAGCGACGGTATGATGCGCAGGGCCGCCCTTGGGTGGCCCCGCTTGTTGAATGACCGAAGGAATCGCCGATGAGCCATACCGAACTGGTGGCCTGGTCGGGCCTGGTGATCGGACTCGTCTTCGGCGCCACCGGCCAGGCCACCGGCTTCTGCCTGATGCGCGGCCTGGCCAACGCCTGGACCCGACACGACACCCTCAAGCTGCGCGCCTTCGCCCTGGCCATGGCAGTGGCGCTGCTGGGCACCCAGGCACTGGCGGCCTTCGGCGTGCTCTCCCTGGGCGGCGCTCTCTACCTGCCGCCCGGCGCCTCCTGGCTGGCGGTGCCCCTGGGCGGCGTGCTGTTCGGCTACGGCATGACCCTGGCCAACGGCTGCGGCGCCCGCTCCCTGGTGCTGCTGGGCGGCGGCAACCTGAGAAGCTTCGTGGTGCTGGTCTGCCTCGGGCTCGCCGCCGGCATGACGCTCTCCGGCCTGCTCGCCCCGCTGCGGGTCTGGCTGGAAGGCGCCACGTCGCTCGCGCTGCCCGCCCGGGACCTCCCTCGGCTACTCGGCGTGCCCGCCTGGCTGCCGGCCCTCGTGCTGGGCGGCGCGCTCAGCGCCTGGGCGCTGGCGAGCCGCGACTTTCGCGCCTCGCCGCGAGAGTGGCTCGGCGGACTCGTCATCGGCGCCCTGGTGCCCGCAGGCTGGGTCGCCACCGGCGTGCTGGGCTTCGATGACTTCGAGCCGGTACGCCTGGCCACCCTCACCTTCATCGCCCCCATCGGCGACAGCCTGCAGTACGCCATGCTGGCCACCGGCACCCGCCTCGGCTTCGGCGTCAGCGTGGTGGGCGGCGTGCTGGCCGGTGCCCTGGCCATGGCGCTCCTGCGCCGGGACTTCCGCTGGCAGGGCTTCAGCGGGCCCGGCCAGATGGGCCGCAGCATGGCCGGTGGCGCCCTGATGGGCATCGGCGGCGTGCTGGCCCTGGGCTGCTCCATCGGCCAGGGGCTCTCCGGCTTCTCGACCCTGGCGCTGCCCAGCTTCGCGGCCCTGGCCGGCATCGTCGCCGGCGCCCGGCTGGGGATCAGGGGGCCGCTTTCACTGTCCAATGCGCCGACGACCTGACCGACCCACAGGAACCTGCCCAATGCCCCATCCGCTGACTCGACGTCCGCTCTCCCGCCGCCGCCTGCTGGCGGGCGCTGCCCTGATGGCCCTCTCCTCACTGGGCTTCTCTTCCCAGGCGCTGGCCGAGGGCCCCTGGCAGCGCCTGGAGGCCGCCAGCGAGCGGCTGGGCGATGCCACGCCGGCCACCGAGGGCCTGGTGCTGGAGCTGCCCCACGTGTCGGAAGACGGCGCCGCGGTCCCGCTGACGGTGCGCTTCGAGGGGGCCCTGGCCGATGACGACCACCTGAGCGAGATCCACCTCTTCGCCACCGGCAACCCGGCGCCCGAGATCGCCAGCTTCCAGCTCACTCCTCAGGGGGGGCTGCCGGAGATCTCCACCCGGGTGCGCCTCAACGAGAGCCAGGAGGTGATCGCCATCGCGAAGAGTCACCGGGGCGAGACCTTCGCCACCGCCCGGGAGGTTCGCATCACGGTGAGCGGCTGCCTGATGCGCGGCGACGACCAGGGCCCCGAGGCGCTGGCCAACCCGCGGGTCAGCCTGCCCGAGCGCTTCACCGCCGGCGAGCCCGGCGAGGTGCGCACCCTGATCAACCACCCCATGGAAACCGGCCTGCGCGAAGGTGCCGACGGCGAGACGCTGCCGCGCCATATCCTCGAGCGCTTCACGGTCACCCTCGATGGCGACACCGCCTTCGCCGCCGACCTCCACCAGGCGGTGTCGGCCAACCCCTACCTGCGCTTTCACCTCTCCCCCACCGAGGATGCCGAGGTGGTATTCGAGTGGCAGGACGACAGCGGGGAGAGCGCCCGCCACGAGGCGAGCCTGAGCCTCGGTTGAGCATGCCGCCCCCATGGCCTCAGCCCGAGGTCACAGACGCTACTCGCCCAACGCAGCCGCCCCGGCCAGATGGCCGGGGCGGCTGCGTTGCGGATAGAGACCGAGACGCCCGCGAGGGCGCCCCGGGCGCTCAGCGCACGATCATTACCGACATCTTGGAGTGGTGCACCACGTGCTCGGCGTTGGGGCCAAGCACGTAGTCGGCGAACTTGCGCTTGTTATGGGAGGCCATCACGATCAGGTCGACCTCGAGCTTCTTGGCCGCCTTGATGATCGCCTCCCAGGGCGAGCCGTCGACGATCACCGTCTGGGTCTGGATATCCTCGGGCACGTGCTCAGCGATGAACTGATGCTGCGCCTCGGTGACGGCCTCGTGGGCCTTGCTGGCAAAGTCCTTGGGGAAGTAGGAGCCCACCAGCGGCATGCGGTAGTCCGGCAGCACCGTCACCACGTGCAGCGAGGCCCCGAAGGTCCGACACAGGGTGATCGCTGTGGGCAGCGCCTTCTTCCAGGAGAGCTCCTCGTTGAGGTCCACCGGCAGCAGGATCTTGCTGTACATGGTCATCTCCTCCGTCAAGCGGTAGCGACGCTGGCATCACGCCGGCGGCGCTGCAGCAGCACGATTGCACCAAATACCAGGAAGCCCGGTATCCACATCCACTCCTTGGCCCAGCGGTCCACCGGCGCCATCACTTCGAGGATCTCCTGGTCGAAATCGAAGCCCAGATCCTGGGCCAGGCCGCCGAACTCCACGAAGTCCACCAGGGTCTGGTCGCCGTCGACCCAGAGCTCCATGCCCAGGCGCTCCATGCGCTCCTCCGGGGTATCCCCTCGCGGCACCGGCACCAGGATGAAGGTGGTCATGGGATCACCGAAGGCGTCCTCGCCGGCAATCTGCACCCGCAGGTTGCTGCCGTCCTCCACCTCGCCCAGCGCCTGGGCAAACTCGCTGGGGGGCACCGACTGGTAGGGGTCGTGGATCTTGTCCATCCAGAAGCCGGGGCGGAACAGGGTGAAGGCCACCAGCAGCAGCAGGATCGACTCGTACCAGCGGTTGCGCACGATCATGAAGCCCTGGGTGCCCGCCGCGAAGATCAGCATGGCGATGGTCGCCACGATGAATATCGCTATCCCCTGCAGCCACCCCACGTCGATCAGCAGCAGATCGGTGTTGAAGATGAACAGGAAGGGCAGCGCCGCGGTGCGCAGGCTGTAGTAGAAGGCCTGGAAGCCGGTGCGCAGCGGATCACCGCCGGAGACCGCCGCCGCCGCAAAGGATGCCAGGCCCACCGGCGGCGTCACATCCGCCATGATGCCGAAGTAGAAGACGAAGAGGTGCACGGCGATCAGCGGCACGATCAGGCCGTTCTGCTGGCCCAGCATCACGATCACCGGCGCCATCAGCGCCGATACCACGATGTAGTTGGCGGTAGTGGGCAGGCCCATGCCGAGGATCAGGCTGAGCAGCGCGGTGAGCAGCAGGATCAGCATCAGATTGCCCATGGAGAGGATCTCCACCACGTCGGCCAGCACCAGGCCGACGCCGGTCTGGGAGACCGCCCCGACGATGATGCCGGCGGTGGCGGTGGCGATACCGATGCCGATCATGTTGCGGGCGCCGGCCACCAGGCCGTCCCACAGATCCTTGAAGCCCTCCATGGTATCGGCGGCCAGGCGGCTGCGACCGCGGAAGAGCGCGATCAGCGGGCGCTGGGTGATCATGATGAAGATCATGAACACCGTGGCCCAGAACGCGGAGAGCCCCGGCGAGAGGCGCTCCACCATCAGGCACCACACCAGCACGATCACCGGCAGGATGTAGTGCAGCCCCACCATCACCGTGGGCCGGGTCTGGGGCAGCTTGACCACCCGGGAGCTGGGGTCGTCGAGCTCCAGCTCCGGGTAGTTGGCGCCGACCTTGAGCAGGGCGACATAGATCACGGTCAGGGCCACGGCCACCACCCAGGGCGTGGCACCGCCCAGCACCGGCTTGAGCCAGCCGAGGCCGTAATAGACCACGAAGGAGAGCGCCATCAGCAGGATCAGGCCGGTCAAGAAGCCGATCATCTTGTTGAGGAAGGGACGCGCCGGATTGCTGGTCGGCAGGCCGGTCATGTTGGCCTTGAGCGCCTCCAGGTGGACGATGTAGATCAGGGCGATATAGGAGATCAGCGCCGGCAGGAAGGCGTGCTTGATCACCTCCACGTAGGGAATGCCGACGTACTCCACCATCAGGAAGGCCGCGGCCCCCATCACCGGCGGCATGATCTGGCCGTTCACCGAGGAGGAGACCTCCACGGCGCCGGCCTTCTCCGCCGGAAAGCCGACGCGCTTCATCATGGGGATGGTGAAGGTGCCGGTGGTCACGGTATTGGCAATGGAGGAGCCGGAGATCAGGCCGGTCATGCCCGAGGCCACCACCGCCGCCTTGGCGGGTCCGCCCTTGTAGTGGCCCAGCATCGAGAAGGCCACCTTGATGAAGTAGTTGCCGGCCCCGGCCTTGTCGAGCAGGGCGCCGAAGAGCACAAAGAGGAAGACGAAGCTGGTCGAGACCCCCAGGGCGATGCCGAAGACCCCCTGGGCGGTGAGCCACTGGTGATTGATCAGCCCGTTGATGCTGACCCCGCGGTGGGCCAGGATCCCCGGCATGTAGGGGCCGAACAGCGAATAGAGAATGAAGACCGAGGCGACGATGGCCAGCGGCGGCCCCAGGGAGCGGCGCGCGGCCTCGAGCAGCATCACGATACCGATGACACCGATGATCACATCCTGGGTCAGGGGCGATCCGGGCCGCTCGGAGAGCTGGTCGTAGAAGAGGAACATGTAGGCGCCACAGAAGGCCGCCACCGCCGCGAAGAGCCAGTCCTGGATCGGGATGCGGTCGCGGGGTGAGCGCTTCAGCGCCGGATAGGCCATGAAGGCCAGAAAGAGGGCGAACGCCAGATGGATGGAGCGCGCCTCGGTGGCGTTGAAGACCCCGAAGCGAAAGATATAGGGGAGCGGCGAGGCGATCCACAGCTGGAACAGCGACCAGGCGGCCGCAATCCCCACCAGCAGCTTGCCCGGCGCCCCCAGCGGCTTGCGCGCTCCCGAGTCGCTGGAGGCGACCATATCCTCCAGGTCGCTCTCCGACGCGCGCGCCTGTGTTTTCTCGTCAGTCATGTGCTGGCCCTGCCCGCAGTCAAGTATCGTATCTGTCCCTGCCCGTGATGGGTTGCCCGACGCGGGCCCCCAACGAGATGCGCGGACGCCCCGAGGGGGTCCGCGCATCCATCACCACGGGTGATTGGCTGACGCCGCCGGAATCACTCGATCCAGCCGCGCTCGCGGTAGTAGCGCTCGGCGCCGGCGTGCAGCGGAGCGGTCAGACCGTCGGAGATCATGTCTTCTTCGTTGAGGTTCTCGAAGGCCGGGTGGAGACGCTTGAAGCGCTCGAAGTTCTCGAACACCGCCTTGACGGTCTCGTAGACCACGTCCTCGTCCACATCGGTGGAGGAGACGAAGGTCGCCGCCACGCCGAAGGTCTCGACGTCCTCGTCGTTGCCGCGGTAGAGCCCCCCCGGGATCACCGACTGGGTGTAGTAGGGATACTCTTCCACCAGGGCGTCGATCTCGTCGCCGGTCACCGGGATGATGCGGGCATCGATGGTGGTGGTGGCCTCCTGGATGGAGCCGTTGGGGTGGCCCACCACATAGACCATGGCATCGATGTTGTTGTCGGACAGGGCCGCGGCCTGCTCGGCGGCATCCAGCTGGGAAGCCAGCGAGAAGGTGTCGGTGTCCCAGCCCATGGCGTCCATCACCACGTTCATGGTGTTGCGCTGGCCGGAGCCCGGGTTGCCGATATTGACGCGCTTGTCGGGGAAGTCGCTGAAGTGCTCGATGCCGGAGTCGGCGCGAGCCACCACGGTCAGCGGCTCACCGTGCATGGTGAAGACGGCGCGCATGTCTTCCCAGGCCCCGTCATCGGCGAAGTTGTCCTCGCCGTGATAGGCGCGATACTGGACGTCGGACTGCACGACGCCCATGTCCAGCTCACCGCTCTTCATGCCGTTGACGTTGGCCACGGAGCCGCCGGTGGAGGGGGCGTTGCAGCGGATGTTGTGCTCGTCGCTGCCGCGGTTGACCATGCGGCACACCGACTGGCCGACCACATAGTAGACGCCGGTCTGGCCGCCGGTCCCGATGGTGATGTAGCGATTGTCGGCGACGGCGGGCGCCGAGAACATCGCGGCGCCGAGCAGGGCACCGGAGAAGGCAGCAGCCGAAAAGGCATGGCGTTTCATGAAGACACCTCTTTTTTGCATTGTAGGCAGATACACAAGGCAGTGACGGGTTACCCCCGCTGATCCACCGCGCCCTGCTACTTTAGCCGAAATAAACGCTATCGGGTAACGGTATGGGCCGATGACGGCAGGATTCTAGCCCCTTAGACTAGCCCTTCCTAGCGTTTATGAGGCGTTTGCTTGTGGCGCTGTTAACGAAAAAACCGCGCCGAAGCGCGGTTTTTTCGAACGGGCGGCAGGAAGCGGCTCAGGAGGCCTTCATGATCAGCGCCTGCTTCTCGTCCTTCATGGCGGCGAACTCGGCCTCGAAGAAGAACTCGCTCTCGCCGAAGGCCGGCTCCAGATGGTTGAGCCAGGTCGCCTCTTCGTCGTACCTGGCGAAGAAGGGGCGCTGCACCCAGTCGCGGTCGCGGCCCTGGATAAAGCGCAGCACGAAGACCTTCTCGCCCTTGATCTCGGTGACGCCCTGGATCTCGACCTTGCCGGGATCGGCGGACATCGACGGCCCCCGGGCGGTACGCGCCAGGCCCGGCACCTGCTTCATGGCCTCGCGGTAGATCTCCCAGGCGCGCACCAGCGGCACCTCGAAGTAGTGGCGGGCGCCGGTGTCGCGCTCCACGAACAGGTAGTAGGGGATCATCCCCAGGCGCACCTGCTGGGTCCACATCTTTGCCCACTGGTCGGCATCGTCGTTGATATGCTTGAGCAGCGGCGCCTGGGTGCGGATCTCCGCCCCGGTGGCGCGGATGCGGCGGATCGCCTCGCGGCAGATGGGGGTATCCATCTCCTTCCAGTGGTTGAAGTGCGCCATGAAGGCGACGTGCTTGCCGGCCGCGGTCAGCTCGCGGAAGAGCTCGAGGATATCCTCGGCGTCCGGGTCGGTGACAAAGCGGTAGGGCCAGAAGGTCAGGCTCTTGGTGCCGATGCGGATGTCCTGGACATGGTCCAGCTCGGGCTTCATCAAGCCTTCCAGGTATTGGCGCAGGTGCTTGGCCTTCATCACCATGGGGTCGCCGCCGGTCATCAGCAGATCGGTGACCTCGGTGTGCTCGGCCAGGTAGCGGTGCAGAGAATCCGCCTCGCTGGAGGCGAACTTCAGGTCCTTGTCGCCCACGAACTGCGCCCAGCGGAAGCAGAAGGTGCAGTAGCTGTGACAGACCTGGCCCTGGCTGGGGAAGAAGAGCACCGTCTCGCGGTACTTGTGCTGCATGCCGGGGAGCGGCTCGCCGTCGAGCAGCGGCAGGTTGAGGTCCATCTGCCCCGCCGGGTGTGGGTTGAGCTCGCTGCGGACGCGCTCGATCACCGGCTTCATCTCGGCGGCAGTGGCACCGCTACGCACCAGCTCGGCCACCTCGTCGAAGTGCTCCGGCTTGAGCATGCCGCGCTGGGGAAAGGTGAGCTGGAAGACCGGGTCCGCCGGAATGTTGTTCCAGTCGATCAGCTCCTCGATCACGTACTCGTTGACGCGAAACGGCAGCACCTGACTGACGACCCGCATGTCGAAGCGCAGGTCGTCAGGCAGATTCTGAATCGCTTCGATCTTGTCGAGCTGACGGTGGGTATAGACCTTGAACTGCCGGGCTTCAAAGGCCTCGGCCTCGGGACTGCCGAGCTCGATATTGATGCGCTGGTTCATCTCGCCTCCTCGTCGTTGTCCGTGCCCCCTGCCCGGGGGGCAGGAGCCACCGCCGTCTCATCGGGGGTGGCTATTGGTACAGATCTGGCGAGTAAAGAGCAAGCTTCTGCGCCGATTTGCAACGAATGTCGCGGGAAGACGCCAATCATGCAACAGTTCGTTCAGTGCCAACGGCTCACCTGGAGGGCTGGCGAATCAGCTTGGCGGCCAGTCGCTGCAGGCGCGGCGCGCCCACCAGGATCAGCGCGAAGGCGATCGGCCAGGCGATATAGAAGGCGCGCCACCAGCGTCCCGCGAAGCCTTCCCCGAGGCCGGTATTGACCCAGGTGATCACGAAGGTCATCAGCGTCACCATGTAGACGGACATCAGCACGGAGAAGACCAGGGGAGCGAGGCGGGGAGGAAAGAACATGACGGCTCCTGACGGACAGCAAGGAATATGGTTAGGACGCTATCATATACCATTCCCCGCTCGCCCACAGGCGTCCAGACGCCGCACCCGCACATTGCCCGGCCCCGACAAGAACGGCCAGACTGGTAGAGGCTCTCCCCCGCTCAGGAAAACACCATGATGAACGCTACCCTCGAGTGCCTCCAGGGCGATATCGCCCGCCAGGACGACATCGATGCCGTGGTCAACGCCGCCAACGCCGAGCTGCGCCCCGGCGGCGGCGTGGCCGGCGCCCTGCATCGCGCCGCCGGCCCCGAGCTTGACCGCGCCTGCCGTCCGCTGGCCCCCATCAAGCCCGGCCAGGCGGTGATCACCGACGCCTTCGGCCTGCCCAACCGCCATGTGATTCACTGCCTGGGGCCCGTTTACGGCCGCGACGAGCCCGCCGAGGCGCTGCTCGCCGCCTGCTACCGCAGCGCCCTCGAGCTGGCGGAAGCGCACGGCGTCAGGAGTCTCGCCTTTCCTGCGCTCTCCGCCGGCGCCTTCGGCTATCCGCCGGCCGAGGCGGCAAGGGTGGCGCTGGCCACCGTGATCGCCACCCTGCCCGACTGCCCGCATGTCGAGCGGGTTCGCTTCGTGCTCTTCGATACCCGGAGCGCCGAGCTCCATCGACGCACCCTGGACAGCCTTCAGGGAGCGGACTGAACCGCGCTATCCCTCGGCACTGTCGGGTGCCCTGGGTCAAGGCTGCCTCGGCCCCATGCCGCTGGCTTGCCTTGGCAGTGGCCGCCACTCCCGGGCCAGCTGACGCAGTCGCCTTCAGCGATGCCCAGGCGCTCGAAGAGGCCGGCGTTGACCTCCAGCGCCGCTCGGTAGGGCACCCCGGGGTAGGTCACCGGACACTCCGCCGGATTCTCCGAGGCGCAGGGCCACATGGTGAAGATCGCCGCGATACGCCCCTCCTCGCCGATAAAGGCGATATCCAGGGGGATAAGGGTGCGATACATCCAGAAGCCGCTGCGGGCTGACTGAGTCGACCGATAGAGGAACAGCATGCCGGCCTCCTCGTCGAGGTACTCGCGCTCCATCAGGCCTCGACTGCGCTCGCTGGTGGTGCGCGCCACCTCCACGTCAAACCGCTGCGGCCCCTGGGCGGCGTGCACCACCAGCGGCTGCACCTCCAGACCGCCGGGGCCACGCGCCTCGGCCGCCACGCCCGGCGGGAGGGCCAGCAGCAGCGCCAGCATCAGCCCGCGTTGCCGAATTCCCGTCATCCTGTCGTCCTCGTCGTGGCCGGCGGCGTCTCCGCCCCCATCAGGTGGATACCCGCGGCGAGCAGCGAGACCTGCACCTCCTCGCCCCGGGCCAGACCGTTGCGGCGCGCCGCATGGGTGGCGATCTCGAAGCCCAGGGTGCGCTCGGTATGCTCGAAGGCCAGTGCCACCGACGTCACCCCGCCCAGCACCACCAGGGAGTCGACCCGGGCCCGGACAGGGTTCTCCCGCTCCCCCCGGGAGGGTCGCCCGCGCCGATGCAGCACCACATCCGAGGGGGGCAGATACCAGGTGACCCGCTCGCCGACGGGCAGCGATTCGAGCCCTGCCGCCACCTCCAGACGCCAGGGCCCCCAGGCCAGACGCCGCTCGCCGCCCTCCTCCACCACCTCTCCCGCGAAGAGGTTGTGGCGGTCCAGCACCCGGGCCACCTCCGCCGAGACCGGGCGGCGGAACAGCGCATCGGGCGGGCCCGCCTGCAGGCTGCGTCCGCCGTGCAGCACGCAGAGGCGATCGGCCAGGGCGGCGGCCTCGTCCAGATCGTGGGTCACCAGCACGATGGGGATGCGGATCTGTTCGCGCAGCATGGCCAGCTCGCGCTGCAGGCGGCGCCGGGTCACCTGGTCCACCGCCGAGAAAGGCTCGTCGAGCAGCAGCACCCGCGGCTGGCGGGCCAGGGCCCGGGCCAGGGCCACCCGCTGACGCTGGCCCCCGGAGAGCCGCGCCGGGTGGCGCGCCTCCAGGCCCGCGAGATGCACCCGTTCGAGCCAGGCGGTCGCCTGGCGGCGGCGCTCCCGGGGCGGCAGATGATCCAGGGCCACCATGACGTTGCCCAGGGCGGTGAGGTGGGGAAAGAGCGCATAGTCCTGGAAGACCAGCCCCACCCGGCGCCCCTGGGGCGGCAGGGAGAGCCGGCGCGCGGCGTCGAACCACGCCTCGCCGCCGCAGTCGATCCGCCCGCCGGCGGGGCGGTAGAGGCCGGCGATGGCGCGCAGCAGGGTGGTCTTGCCGCTGCCCGAGGGCCCCACCAGGGCCAGCAGCTCGCCGGCCTCGCAGTGGAAGTCGGCGGCCAGGGGAATGGGGCCCGCCTGGTGCAGACTCACCGTCAGGCGACCGGGCGACGCGATGCGTTCAGACACGCCGCCACCTCCGCCGGCCCGCCAGGCCGTAGACCACGCCGATGGTGAGGAAGGAGACCAGCAGCAGCATGGCCGACATGATCCCCGCCCCGGTCTCGTCGAAGGCCTGCACCCGGTCATAGATGGCGATGGCCAGGGTGCGGGTCTCGCCGTCGATGGCACCCCCCACCATCAGGATCACCCCGAACTCGCCCAGGGTATGGGCGAAGGTGAGCGCCAGGGCCGAGATGATCCCCGGCCACACCAGGGGCAGCTCGATGCGCAGGAAGGTCTGCCAGGGGGAAAGCCCACTGCACCAGGCCGCCTCGCGCAGATTGGCCGGCACCGTCTCGAAGGCGCGCTGGATCGGCTGCACCGCGAAGGGCAGGTTGGCCACCAGCGAGGCGATCAGGATGCCGGTGAAGGTGAAGTTGAGCCCGGAGCCGAACAGCCGGGCCCAGAGTCCGCCGAAGGGCGCCTCGGTGCCGAAGGCCTGCATCAGGTAGAAGCCCAGCACCGTGGGCGGCATCACCAGCGGCAGCGCCACCAGCGCCTCGCACAGCGGCTTGCCGCGAAAGCGGGCGGTGGCCAGGGCGCGCCCCAGCCACAGCCCCACCGGCAGCAGCAGCAGGCAGGTGAAGACGGCCAGGCGCAGTGAGACCGAGAGGGCCGTCCAGTCCATCAGGGCGCGGTCTCACCCGCGACGGTGGGTTGACGGCCCTCGCCCGGCAAGCGGAAGCCGTAATCGATCAGGATCGAGCGGGCCTCCTCTTCCTGCAGCCAGGCGTAGAAGGCCCGCGCCGTCTCCCCGGCCCCCTCGACCAGCGCCATGCGCTGCACCAGCGGCGCATGCCAGGCCTCGGGGATCAGCACGTGCTCGCTGCGCTCGGCAAGCGCCGGGGCCAGCGCCAGGGACCAGGCCACCAGGCCGCCGCGGGCGTCGCTGCTCAGCGCGAACTGGGCCGCCTGGGAGACGTTCTCGCCGAGCACGCGCAGCGGTGCGCTCTCCGCCCAGAGGCCGGCATGCTCCAGCGCCTGTCGCGCGGCCACCCCGTAGGGGGCGTGGTCCGGGTTGGCCAGAGCGATACGCGGTCTGCCCTCTCCTGCCGCCTGAGCCGCCAGCGACTCCCGCACCCCGGTCAGGGGGTCTTCCTCGTCCGGCAGGTCATCGCGACCGGGACGCTGCATCCACACCAGCCGACCGATGGCGTAGACCACGCCCGCGTCCTCGGTGCGTCCCTCGTCATGCAGCGCCAGCACATAGGCCTCGTCGGCGGAGAGGTAGAGCTCGAAGGGCGCCCCCTGTGCGATCTGGCGACGGAAGTTGCCCGAGGAGCCGAAGTTGAGGCGCAGATCGCGGCCGGTCTCGGCGCGAAAGCGCTCGGCGGCCTCGGTCAGGGCGAACTGCAGATCCGAGGCCGCCGCCACCGTGGGCACCTCGGCCTTGAGCAGGGTGGCCGGGAAGAGCAGCACCAGGCCGAACAGCCAGGCCGCGTATCGTGAACGCATGACGGTCTCCGCAGGGGTCGGGATGCGCGCATTGTCGACCAGGGCCCGGGCCGCGACAAGGCCAGGCGTCACCCCTGGCGCCCGGCCCTGACCGAGGTCAAGCCGCGCCTCAGGCGTCCACCGTCGCGGCGCCGAAGATCGCCTTGAGGTCGGTACCGCTGCCGCGGGGGCCCAGGTCGAGCAGCCCCTCGAGATTCACCAGATGCTGGGCCAGGGCAGCCCGGGCGCCTTCGGCGTCGCCGGCGGCCAGGGCGTCGAGCAGGCGAGCGTGATCGCCGGCCAGATAGCAGGAGGCCAGGGAGGCGCGCTTGTAGAGGGCGATGACGATGGAGGTGCGCAGCACCAGGTCGGTGAGCATGCTGCCGAGCACCCGGTTGGGCGACAGTTCGGCGAGGCGATGGTGGATCGCCAGGGAGTGGCCGATGCGCGCCGGCTCGTCACCCCGGGCGTGGGCCGCGGCCTCCGCCTCGGCCTCCGCCGCCAGCGCCTCAAGGGCATCGCCCCCCAGGCGCCCGGCCAGCAGCGAGACCACTTCCCCCTCCACCAGGCGGCGGGCGTCGAAGGTCTCGCGGGTCTCCTCCACGCTGGGGGCACGCACCCGGGAGATCTGGTTGGGGCGCTGGTCGACCACATGGTCGGCGGCCAGACGCGTCAGGGCGCGGCGCACCACCGAGCGGCTCACCCCGAAGATCTCCCCCAGCGCCACCTCGGGCAGGCGGGTGCCCGGCGGCAGGCGCTGAGCCAGCACCGCCTGGCGCACCTGATCGACGATATGCCGATCGCTGATTCGCCCGCCCGCCCGTACGACGGCCTCGACGTCTTCCTTCCAGCTCCTGCTCATGTCACGCCCCCGTGTCGCCTGCCGGCACCTTCGCACTTTTTGCACCCACTGGCCACACGCTGCCGCCTTTATGTATACAGAACTAGCCGCCGTGACTCTCGTTCACATCGAGGATCTTCATCGTGTTGGTGCCGCCGTGGGCGTTCATGTGGTCGCCCCGGGTCAGGATCACATGGTCGCCCTGCTCGGCGATCCCCTTCTCCACCAGCAGCGAGAGGGCCCGCTCGTTGAGCTCGAGAGGCGTCATGTCACGGGTGTCGAAGGGCAGCGAGACCACCCCGCGGTAGAGGGCCATGCGCCGCTGGGCGATGGCGCTGTGCGCCAGGCCGACGATTGGCAGCCCCGAGCGGATGCGCGAGGCGATCAGCGGCGTATAGCCGGTGGAGGTCATGCAGGCGATGGCCGCCACCCCCGACAGGTGGTTGGCGGCGTACATGGCCGAGAGCGCGATGGTCTCGTCGATCCGCGAGAACCCCTCGTGGATGCGGTGGCCGGAGGCCTGGGCGATTCGCTCGCGCTCGGCGCCCAGGCAGACGCGGTCGATGGCCTCGATGGTCTCCACCGGGAAGTCGCCGGCGGCGGTCTCGGCGGAGAGCATCACCGCGTCGGTGCCGTCGAGCACGGCGTTGGCCACGTCGAACACCTCGGCCCGGGTGGGCAGCGGCGACTCGATCATCGACTCCATCATCTGGGTGGCGGTGATCACCGCCCGGTTGAGGCTGCGAGCGCGCTTGATGATGCGCTTCTGCATGCCGATCAGCTGGGCGTCGCCGATCTCCACGCCGAGATCGCCCCGGGCCACCATCACCGCCTCGCTGGCCGAGATGATGCCGTCCAGAGTCGCCTCGTCGGCTACCGCCTCGGCGCGCTCCAGCTTGGCCACCAGGCCGATCTCGCGGCCGGCCTCGCCGAGCAGGTCGCGGGCCTCCTGCATGTCGGCGGCGCTGCGCGGAAAGGAGACCGCCAGGTAATCCACGCCGATCTCGACGGCGGTGGCGAGATCCGCGCGATCCTTGTCGGTGAGCGCCGGCGCCGAGAGGCCGCCGCCCTGCTTGTTGATGCCCTTGTTGTTGGAGAGCTTGCCGCCCACCACCACGCTGGTGTGGATCTCGCGACCCTGGACGGTAGTGACGTCGAGCACCACCCGGCCATCGTCGAGCAGCAGGCGGTCGCCCGGGGCCACGTCGTCGATCAGCTGCTGATAGTCGCAGCCGACCCGGGCGGCATCGCCGGCGTTGCCGTCCAGCGCCATGTCGAGAATGAAGGAGGCGCCCTCCTCGAGGGTGACGGCGCCGTCCGCAAAGCGGGCGATGCGGATCTTGGGGCCCTGGAGGTCGCCTAGGGCGGCGACGCTTCTGCCCAGGCGATCGGCGATCTCGCGGACCCGGGTCAGGCGCTGGCGGTGGTCGGAGGCCGAACCGTGGGAGAAGTTGAGGCGCACCACGTCGACGCCGGCCGCGATCATCGCCTCCAGCACGCCCTCGCGGTCGCTGGCCGGGCCCAGGGTGGCAACGATCTTGGTGCGGCGGATGGGGTCATGGATGGGAGCGTGGGGGGGAAACGTCATGGTGTCCTCGGCAAGACCAGAATGGCTCGGAAATCGTTGACATTGGTGCGCGTCGGCCCGGTCAGGATCAGCCGGTCGAGCACCTGGAAGAAAGTATACGCGTCATTACGTGACAGGTAATCGTGGGAGTCGAGGCCGAGGGCCCGGGCACGCGGCCAGTCACCGGGGCCGAACAGGGCGCCGGCGTTATCCTCGGAGCCGTCGATGCCGTCGGTATCGATGGCCAGGGCATGAATGCCCGCGGCGCCTTTCAGGGCCTCGAAGAGCCCCAGCAGGTACTCGACGTTGCGACCGCCGCGGCCGTCGCCGCGCACGGTGACGCTGGTCTCGCCGCCGGAGAGCAGCAGCAGCGGCCGCGTCGCCCCCTCCTCCCGGCGCGCATCGCGCAGGGAAAGCGCCAGGCGCCCCTGAGCCCGTCCCAGCTCGCGCGCCTCGCCCTCCAGATCATCGCCCAGCAGGCGCACCTCGACCCCGGCCGCCTCGGCGGCGGAGCGGGCGGCCTCGAGGGCATCCGCCGCCCGGGCCAGCACCCAGGCTTCGTCACGGGCAAAGCCGGGATCGGCGGCGGACGGGGCGTCGCAGGTCTGGGCCAGGTGGTCGCGGACGCTTCCCGGCAGCTCGATGGCATGGCGCTCGAGAATGGCCAGGGCGTCGGCCGGCGTGGAGGCATCCGGCAGGGTCGGGCCGGAGGCGACCAGAGAGGGCGCGTCGCCCGGCACGTCGGAGATCAGCCAGGTCACCACCCGGGCCGGATGGGCCGCCGCCGCGAGCCGTCCGCCCTTGATGGCAGAGAGGTGGCGACGCACGGTGTTGATCTCGCGAATCGGCGCCCCGCAGCGCAGCAGCGCCCGGTTGACCGCCTGCTTCTCGGCCAGGCTGATGCCCGGGGCCGGCAGGCTCATCAGCGCCGAGCCGCCACCGGAGACCAGGGCGATCACCCGGTCCTCCTCGCCGAGCCCCGCCACCGCCTCGAGCATGCGCCGGGCCGCCCGCTCGCCCAGGTCGTCGGGCATGGGGTGGGCAGCCTCGAGCACCTCGATACGCTCGCAGGAGGCGGCCGGGGCCTGCGGGCCGTGACCGTAGCGGGTGACCACCAGGCCCTCGAGCGGCGCCGCGGGCCGGTGAGCCTGCCAGGCGCGCTCCAGGGCCGCGGCCATGGCGGCGGCGGCCTTGCCGGCCCCCACCACCAGGGTACGCCCGGCGGCGGGCTCGGGCAGCCGACCCTCGAGCAGGGTATCGGGATGCACCGCCGCCACGGCGGTGTCGGCCAGCTCGCGCAGCCAGACGAGGGCATCGGCCTCGCTGGCCAGCGGCGGTGTCTCCAGGGATGGGATCGCGGTCATGGGCGCTCCTCGCGGCGGGTCCGGCGTCGGCAGGGCCACCGACGACGAAAGAAAAAACGGGAAGGAATTCGGGAGTCAAAAAGGCCCGACGGCGGGCGGGGTTGCCCCGCCGCCGGGCAAGGCCGCCTTGCGGCGGCCGCGAGACAGACGACGACCCGACGCCTGCCTCAGGGAGCAGTCACCTCCCTGTCGCCGCCACCTCATTCTGCGAGGTGGCGGAGCGACTCATGCCTGGCCGGCTCACCGCTGGTCGACACGATGGTCGGCCAGCGCTTCCAGGGCGCGCAGGATGCCGGCATGGTCCCAGTCGGCGCCGCCCCGGGCCGCACAGGCCTGGAACAGCTGCTGGGCGTTGGCGGTGCCGGGCAGCGCCAGGTCGAGGCTGCGCGCGCCCTCCAGCGCCAGGTTGAGATCCTTCTGGTGCAGCTTGATCTTGAAGCCGGGAGCGAAGCTGCCCTCGATCATCCGCGCACCGTGGACGTCGAGAATCTTCGACTGGGCCAGGCCGCCGAGCAGCGACTCGCGCACCCTGGCCACGTCGGCGCCGGCCTTCGAAGCGAACAGCAGCCCCTCGGCCACCGCCTCGATGGTCAGGGCCACCACGATCTGGTTGGCCACCTTGCAGGTCTGGCCGGCGCCGTGGCCGCCGATATGGGTGATGGTCTTGCCCATCACCTCGAGAACCGGCCTGGCGCGGGTGAAGCCCTCCTGGGTGGCGCCCACCATGATGGTGAGGGCCGCGTTGATGGCCCCGCCCTCGCCGCCGGAGACCGGGGCGTCGACGTACTCGCCGCCGGCCTCATGGATGCGTTCGGCAAAGCCCTGGGTGGCGATGGGGGCGATGGAGCTCATGTCGATCACCAGGGTGCCGGGCTTGAGCCCCTCGATGACGCCGCCCTCGCCGAACAGCACTGCCTCCACGTCCGGGGTGTCCGGGACCATGGTGATGATCACCTCGGCCTCGGCGGCCACCGCCGCGGGGCTATCGAGTTCGCGCAGGCCCTTCTCGGCCAGGGTGGCGTCCAGGGTGCCGCGGCGGACGGTGACCAGCTCGTGGCCGGCGTCCAGCAGGTGGCCCGCCATGGGGCGGCCCATGATGCCGAGGCCAATAAATCCGATCTTGCTCATCATCTCTCTCCTCTTGTCTCTCTTGTCGTGCGCATTGATGGCCGCTTTGGAGTCAGACCCTGAGGCCTCCCCACGAATAACCGAATAAAATCAACTGCCTGCCGGTATCTCGGTGCGACTTTGCCAGCGTTGGCGGGCCCTGAGGGGTCAGACCCCAAGGGGACCGCCAGTGCCTTCAGCCTCGGGCGGCGTCCAGCCAGCCCAGCCCTTCCTCGGTGCGGCCCGCCGGCTTGTACTCGGCGCTGACCCAGCCCTCGTAGCCAAGCCGGTCAAGATGGGCGAACAGGAAGGGGTAGTGGATCTCGCCGCTGCCGGGCTCGTGGCGGCCGGGATTGTCGGCGATCTGCACGTGAGCAATGCGCGCCAGGTGCGTTTCGATGGTGGGCGCCAGGTCCCCCTCCATGATCTGCATGTGATAGATGTCGTACTGCAGCTTGAGGTTATCGCTGTCCACCTCGTCGAAGAGGGCCAGCGCCTGCTCGGTGCGGTTGAGGAAGAAGCCGGGGATGTCCCGGGTGTTGATCGGCTCGGCGATCAGCAGGATGCCGGCGGCCGCGAGCTTGTCGGCGGCGTAGCGCAGGTTATCCACCAGGGTGGCGCGGGCCTGGTCGTCGCTGACGCCTTCCGGCTTGATGCCGGCCAGGCAGTTGACCTGGGTATTGCCCAGCACCCGGGCGTAGGCGATGGCGCGCTCGACGCCCTCGCGGAACTCCTCGACGCGGTCCGGGTGGCAGGCGATACCGCGCTCACCGGCGGCCCAGTCGCCGGCAGGCAGGTTGAAGAGCACCTGGGTCAGACCGTTGTCGTCCAGGCGCCGCTTCAGCTCCTCGGCCGGGTAGTCGTAGGGGAAGAGGTACTCCACCCCCCGGAAGCCGGCCCGGGCGGCGGCCGCGAAGCGGTCGAGAAACTCCACCTCGTTGAACAGCATGCTGAGGTTGGCGGCAAACTTGGGCATGGCAAACTCCTTGGGTCGTTATCGTTTCTCAGGTCAGGGCGGCGATGGAGGTGGGCGCATCCTCGTGGTTCTCGGCCAGGGCCTCGAACTCGTTGACGCCGTCCAGGTCGGTACCCATGGCGATATTGGTCACCCGCTCCAGGATCACCTCCACCACCACCGGCACGCGGTGTTCGGCGATCAGCCGGCGGGCCTCCTCCAGGGCCGGGGCGATCTCCTCGGGCCGGGTGACGCGCAGCGCCTTGCAGCCCAGTCCCTCCACCACCGTCACATGGTCCACCCCGTAGCCGTTGATCTCCGGACAGTTGATGTTCTCGAAGGCCAGCTGCACGCAGTAGTCCATGTCGAAGCCGCGCTGGGCCTGGCGAATCAGCCCCAGATAGGAGTTGTTCACCAGCACGTGGATCCAGGGCAGATGGAACTGGGCGCCGGCGGCCAGCTCCTCGACCATGAACTGGAAGTCATAGTCGCCGGAGAGGGCGACGATCTCCGCCTCCGGGTCGGCGCGCCGCACCCCCAGGGCCGCGGGGATGGTCCAGCCCAGCGGGCCCGCCTGTCCGCAGTTGATCCAGTGGCGCGGCTTGTGGACGTGCAGGAACTGGGCGCCGGCGATCTGGGAGAGGCCGATGGTGGTGACGTAGCGGGTATCCCTGCCGAATACGCGGTTCATCTCCTCGTAGACCCGCTGGGGCTTGACCGGCACCTCGTCGTAGTGGGTCTTGCGCAGCAGGGTGCGCTTGCGCTCCTGACACTCCTCGACCCAGCGGCTGCGCCGCTTGAGCCGGCCGGCCGCCTCGAGCTCCCGGGCCACCTCGACGAAGAGCTCGAGCGCCGCCTTGGCATCGGAGACGATGCCATAGTCCGGGCCGAAGATACGCCCGATCTGGGTCGGCTCGATGTCGACATGCACGAAGGTGCGGCCCCGGGTATAGGTCTCGACGCTGCCGGTATGGCGGTTGGCCCAGCGGTTGC
Source organism: Halomonas sp. (assembly GCA_003552795.1). GTDB lineage: Bacteria > Pseudomonadota > Gammaproteobacteria > Pseudomonadales > Halomonadaceae > Halomonas. The sequence continues at coordinate 32,599 of PUOM01000319.1, forward strand.
CGATGCCCATCACGAAATCGGCGGCCAGCAGGGTGGCATTGCCGTAGCGGTGGGAGGTCTGCAGCCCCACCATGCCCGCCATCAGCGGATGATCGTCGGGAATGGTGCCCCAGCCCATCAGGGTCGGGATCACCGGCACCCCGGTGAGCTCCGCGAACTCGGTAAGCAACTCGCTGGCGTCGGCGTTGATGATGCCGCCGCCGGCGACGATCAGCGGACGCTCGGCCGCCTGCAGCATGGCGATGGCCTTCTCGGCCTGGGCGCGGGTGGCACGGGGCTTGAAGGCGGGCAGCGGCTCGTAGGTCTCCGGATCGAACTCGATCTCGCTCATCTGCACGTCGATGGGCAGATCGATCAGCACCGGACCGGGGCGGCTGGAGCGCATCAGATGGAAGGCCTGCTGGAGGGCCCGCGGCACCTGGGCCGCTTCCAGCACGGTGACCGCCCACTTGGTGACGGGGCCGGCGATCGCCTGGATATCCACCGCCTGGAAGTCCTCCTGGTGCAGCCGGGCGCGGGGCGCCTGACCGGTGATGCAGAGGATCGGGATGGAGTCGGCGCTGGCCGAATAGAGGCCGGTGATCATGTCGGTGCCCGCGGGACCCGAGGTGCCGATACACACCCCGATATTGCCGGCGTGCGTTCGGGTATAGCCCTCGGCCATGTGGGAGGCGCCCTCGACGTGGCGGGCGAGGATATGCTCGACGCCGCCTACCTGGCGCAGGGCGGCATAGAAGGGGTTGATGGCGGCACCGGGCACGCCGAAGGCGACCTCGACGCCTTCCTTTCTGAGCACGTGAACGGCGGCTTCTGCAGCAGTCATGCGGGCCATGACGGGATCCTCCAGTGGGGAGATATTGTTTTTGGAAAATCATTTTGTATACCGAGACTAGGCCCGCATCCGGATCTCGTCAAGAATAAATGGAAAATATTTTCACAAAATCCCAAGGCAATAAAAAACCCAAGCCGTGCCAGCAGCTTGGGTAGATGAAAGTGAGTCGATCAGGCGCGTGTCAAAGGGTCACGCGCAGCGCCAGGGGATGCTCGTCGCAGTTGCTCCCCTCCCCGCCGCGATCGACGACGAGAAACTCCCCCTCCCGCTCCAGCACCGACTGGATGGCGTGCCAGGTGCCGGCGCGGTAGTTGACCCCCTGGCGGCCGTCGGTGACGAAGGCGCGCACCTCGGCGGGGGCGATCTCGTCGCCCGGAGGGGCGACGACCACCACAAATCTTTCTGCATGTAGCGGCATAAAGGCCTGGCTGCCCAGCGGGTGGCGCTCCAGGAAGTCGAGCTCCAGGGGAATCGATACCGGCTGGCTGACGAAGAGGCTGATCAGCGTCCGCGCGCCCTCCCCCAGGGTCTCGACCGTCGCCAGGTCGTGGTGGCGCCGGGTGCGCCCGGCGTTGATGGGAAACCACGCCGACGCCCGGGCGTCGATCACCTCGCCGA
>PUOM01000330.1 GCA_003552795.1 Halomonas sp.
GACCGGAAAGGCGCCCGCCTTGCGTTCTCGCCCCCGTGCCCGTCGGCACCGTCGCGGCTCCGCCGCCGCCAAAGCAGAAACCACAAGCAGAAGGAGCTTCGGGTGCTCAAGCTGACCTCCCCCGCCACCGTGATCCTGCTGGCGGCTCTCACCGCCCTGGGCCCCCTGGCCACCGACATGTACCTGCCCGCCATGCCGGCCATGGCCGAGGCCCTGAACACCGGCCCCGACCAGGTGCAGCTGACGCTGAGCTTCTACATGGCCGGCTTCGCCCTGGCCCAGCTCTTCTGTGGCCCCCTGGCAGACCGCTTCGGCCGCAAGCCAATCATGATAGGCGGGCTGGGGCTCTTTCTTGCCGCCAGCCTGCTCTGCGCCCTGGCGCCCTCCATCGAATGGCTGCTGGCCGGACGCTTCCTGCAGGCGCTCGGCGGCGCCGCCGGCCCGGTGCTGGGCCGCGCCGCGGTCCGCGACATCTACGGCCCCCTCGAGGCCGGGCGCATTCTCTCCCACCTGGCCAGCATCATGGCCCTGGCGCCGGCCCTGGCCCCCGTGGTGGGCGCCGGCCTGCTGCTGGTGTTCGGCTGGGAGGCGATCTTTCTGATGCTCGCCCTCTATGCAGCCATTGCCCTGGCGCTGCTGATCTTCGCCCTGCCGGAGCCCCTGCCCCGGGAGCGGCGCCAGTCCATCAGCCCGGCGGTCATTGCCGGCAACTTCCGCATGCTGCTCGGCCAGCGCGCCTTCGTCGGCTATACGCTGACCAACGCCGCCGCCTTCTCGGGGCTCTTTGCCTACCTCTCAGGCTCCGCCTTCGTGCTGATCGAGTTCATGGGCGTTCACCCCACCGGCTACGGCGTTCTCTTCTCGCTGATCGTGGCGGGCTTCTTCGGCGGCACGCTTGTCAGCGGCCGCTTCAGCCATCGCCTGGGGCGCGACCGCCTGATCCTGCGCGGCACCCTGATGTGCACCCTGGGCGGCGCCGGCATGGCGCTGCTGGCCCTGGCCGGCGTCTATCAGGCCTGGGCGGTGGTGGGACCGCACATCCTCTTCATGATAGGGGTGGGCATCCTGATGCCTCAGACCATGGCCGGCGCCCTGGCGCCCAACCCCCAGTGCGCCGGCGCCGCCTCGTCGCTGTTCGGCTTCCTGCAGATGGGTATCGCCGCCGTGGTGGGGGGCCTCGTCGGTCAGCTCCACGACGGCACCTCCCGCACCCTGGCGCTGACCATCGGCCTGGCCGGCCTGCTTTCGCTGGTTGCCTACTGGCGCCTGGTGCGACCCGCCGCCAGGCTCGAGGCCCAGCGCCAGGCAGCCTCGGAATAGCGCGCTCCCGACAGAAAAAGCGCCGTCCTGCTGAGCAGGGCGGCGTCCTGGGTTGGGCCGGATGTCAGGCCCTCAAGGCGTCTCAGGCGGCTTCGGCGGCAATGGTTATGGGACGACCGCTGCGCAGCTCCTCCAGCAGCCGCGTGCGGCGCTCGTCGGCCTTCTCCGCCGCCGCCTCGCGTACCGGGCCATAGCCGCGGACCTCTTCCGGTAGCTTGGCCAGCGCCAGGGCGGTGGCGTGGTTGCCATCACTCAAGCGTGCCATCAGCTCGTCGAGCAGCGCCTCGTACTCCGCCAGCAGGCGGCGATCCAGCTTACGGTCGGCACCGAAGCGGAAGGGGTCGAGGGGGCCGCTGCGCAGCCCCCGCAGCCGGGCCAGCCCCTTCATGGCCTTGAGCATCCAGGGCCCGAAGCGACGCTTCACCGGGCGCCCCTTGGCATCCTTGCGCCCGCCGAGCAGCGGCGGCGCCAGGTGGAAGGTCAGCTTGTAGTCGCCGCCGAAGGTGGCATCGAGCTCCTCGAGGAAGTCGCTCTCGGTATAGAGACGCGCCACCTCGTACTCGTCCTTGTAGGCCATCAGCCGGTAGAGCTGGGTGGCCACCGCCTGGGTCAGGGCCTCGCCGGCGCCGAGGCGAGCTTCCGCCTCGCTCATCCGCGTTACCCTCGCCACGTAGCGCTCGGCGTAGGCGCTGTCCTGATAGCGGGTCAGCAGGCGCGCGTTGCGGGCAATCACCTCGTCGAGGCTGGCCTCGGCGGCCAGCGGGACGTCGTCCAGGCGACGCTGCAGGTAGTCGGGTTCCACCGCCGCCAGGCGACCCCAGGCGAAGGCGCGCAGGTTCTTGTCGATGGCCACGCCGTTGAGCTCGATGGCGCGCTTGAGCGCCGTCTCGCTCACCGGCAGCAGACCCTGCTGCCAGGCGAAGCCCAGCATCATGACGTTGGAGAAGACGGTGTCGCCCAGCAGCTGCTCGGCCAGGCGGTTGGCGTCCAGGGTCGCGAAGTTGGCCGCGCCCACGGCGTCGCGCAGCAGGCCCAGGCGCTCATCCGCCTGCATGTCGGCGTCGCGGTAGAGCACGTGGTCGGCGGTGGCCAGCTCGGCCAGGTTGGCCACCACCCGAGTGGTGTCCGCCTGGAGCACGTCCAGGGCCTTCTTCGAGCTGGCCACCACCATGTCGCAGGCGATCACGGCGTCGGCCTGACCGGCCTCGATGCGCACCTGGTTAAGGTCGGCGGGCAGAGGGGCCAGGCGCACATAGCTCAGCACGGTGCCGCCCTTCTGGGCGAAGCCCATGAAGTCCAGCACGCTGGTGCCGCGCCCCTCCAGGTGGGCGGCCATGGTGATCAGCTGGCCCACGGTGACCACGCCGGTGCCGCCGACGCCGCCCACCAGCAGGTCGTAGGGTCGGGTGAGCAGTGGCGCCTGGGGAAGCGGCAGCGCCTCCACCTTGCGCCAGAAGACGTCATCCACGCTGACCCCCTGCCCCTTGCGCAGCTCACCCCCCTCCACGGTGACGAAGCTGGGGCAGAAGCCGCTCACGCAGGACATATCCTTGTTGCAGGAGGACTGGTCGATCCTGCGCTTGCGGCCAAGCTCGGTCTCACGCGGCACCACCGAGAGGCAGTTGGACTGCACCGAGCAGTCGCCGCACCCCTCGCAGACGTGGTGATTGATGAAGACCCGCTTGGCCGGGTCCTCCATCAGGCCGCGCTTGCGGCGGCGGCGCTTCTCGGCGGCGCACACCTGGTCATAGATCAGCACGCTGCAGCCGGGGATCTCGCGCAGCTCGCGCTGCAGGGTGTCCATCTCGTCGCGGTGGTGGAAGGTTACCCCCTCGGGAAACGCCTTCTCGTGACCGCGATACTTCTCGGGCTCGTCGCTGACCACCGCGATGCGCTTGACGCCCTCGGCGGCGGAGCTCTGGGCGATCATCGGCACGGTGATCTGGCCGTCCACCGGCTGGCCGCCGGTCATGGCCACGGCGTCGTTGAAGAGCACCTTGTAGGTGATGTTGACCCCGGCGGCCACCGCCTGCCGGACCGCCATGGAACCGGAGTGGAACCAGGTGCCCTCGCCCAGGTTCTGGAAGACATGGCCGTTGCCGGTAAAGCGGCTCTTGCCCACCCAGTTGACGCCCTCGCCGCCCATCTGAATCAGCGACTCGGTCTGCCGACCCATCCAGGAGGCCATGAAGTGGCAGCCGATGCCGGCCAGGGCCTTGCTGCCCTCCGGCACCTTGGTGGAGCTGTTGTGGGGGCAGCCGGAGCAGAAGTAGGGCAGGCGGCGTACCCCGCCAAGCTCCCGGGCTTCGGCGCGGCAGCGGTCCAGCTTGGATAGCCGCTCCTGCAGGTCGATGCCGAAGAAGCGCTCGAGCCGTTCGGCCACGTAGCCCGCGAGCAGGCGCGGGCCGAGCTCGCCCACGTAGGGGATCAGCGGCCGTCCCGCCTCGTCCTGCTTGCCGGTGATCAGCACCTCCCCGGGGCGGTCGGGCTCGGACATGTACTCCTTGATCTGGCTCTCGATGATGCCGCGCTTCTCCTCGATGACCAGCACCTCCTGCTTGTGGTGCACGAACTCGAGCACCCCGCGACGATGCAGCGGCCACACCATGCCCACCTTGTAGAGCTCCACCCCCAGCTCGCGCAGCTCTCGCTCGCCCAGCCCCAGCAGGCGCAGCGCCTCCATCAGGTCCAGGTGGCCCTTGCCGGTGGTGACGATGCCGAAGCGCGCCTCCTCGTTGGCGTAGAGGCGCCGGTCGATGGGGTTGGCGGTGGCGAAGGCCTGCACCGCGGCGAGCTTGTGCTCGATGCGGGTCTCCAGCTGGGGGCCGGGCAGGTCCGGCCAGCGGTAGTGGAGGCCATCCACCGGCGGGGTGAACTCCGGCGGCGCGAACTCGGGCAGCGGCGTGACCTCGATGGAGGCGCCGCTCTCCACGGTCTCGGAGACCGCCTTGAAGCCCACCCAGCAGCCGGAGTAGCGCGACAGGGCATAGCCCCACAGGCCGAATTCCTCGTATTCCGCCAATGAAGCAGGGTTTACGACCGGCATAAACCAGGCCATGAAGGCCACGTCGGACTGGTGGGGCATGGAGGAAGAGACGCAGCCGTGGTCGTCACCGGCCACCACCAGCACGCCGCCGCTGGGGGAGCTGCCGTAGGCGTTGCCGTGCTTGAGGGCATCGCCGGCGCGGTCCACGCCGGGGCCCTTGCCGTACCAGAAGCCGAAAACGCCGTCGACCTGCCGATCCGGGTCGGTCTCCACCTGCTGACAGCCCAGCATCATGGTGGCCGCCAGGTCCTCGTTGATGGCCGGCACGAACTCGATGTTGGCCTCGGCCAGCGGCGCCTTGGCCTGCCACAGGGCCTGGTCGACGCCGCCCAGGGGCGAGCCGCGGTAGCCGCTGATCAGCCCGGCGGTGTGGCGGCCGTCGCGGCGGTCGAGCTCGGCCTGGCGCAGGGCGATGCGCACCAGCGCCTGGGTGCCGGTGACGAAGATGCGGCCCGACTCGCGGGCATAGCGGTCGTTGAGCTGGTAGTCGTCCAGGGCGGCGTCGCGGATCTCGTCGGCCACGACAGCGGGGGTAGGAGCGTTCATGGTCGCCACCTCGGTCAAGGGATTCGTTATGGTTGTATGCTCCGCAGTCTAGTCCCGATGGCGATAAAGGTGCTTGCGAAATCAATCATTTGCTGCGCACAAAAAAGAATGATCTTTCATTTTTTACTCTTGGGATAAACAATCTTTCATTTCGGAAGAGTGAGTGAAAAAAGCCATGCAGGACGACCGGCTCGACGGCCACGACCGACGCATCCTGAGGGTGCTCCAGCAGCAAGGCCGTATCACCAATCAGGAGCTCGCCGAGCAGATCGGCCTCTCCCCCGCCGCCTGCTGGCGTCGGGTCAAGGCGCTGGAGGCCAGCGGCGTGATCAAGCGCTTCGCCGCCCTGGTGGACCCGGCCCGGGTCGGCCAGCCGCTCAGCGCCCTGGTGATGATCACCCTGCGCCGCCACAGCATCGACAGTACCTCGGACTTCGAGGCCCGGGTCGCCCAGTACCCGGAGGTGCTGCAGTGCTACGCCACCACCGGCAACGCCGACTTCGTGCTGCGGGTGGTGATCGAGGACATGGCCGCCTACGATCGCTTCCTCAACGAGAAGCTCTTCACCCTGCCGGGCATCTCCCAGGTTCACTCCAACTTCGTGCTGCGCGCGATCAAGGACGAGACCGCCATTCCCATGCCCTGACCCCGGACACGCCATGACTTCCACGAACTCGAGGGTGATCCTGCTGCTGGCCCTGGCCGGCTTCGCCAGCATGGCCTCCATGCGCATCACCGACGCCATGCTGCCGGCGCTATCCCGAGCCTTCGAACGGCCGGTGGCGGACGTGGCCCAGAACATCACCGTCTTCGCCGTCGCCTACGGCCTGATGCAGCTCTGCTATGGTCCGCTGGGCGATCGCTACGGCACTCTGCGGGTGATCGGCCTGGCCACCCTGGCCTGCGCCCTGGGCGCCATCGGCTCGGCGCTGGCCGGCTCGCTCTCCTCGCTGCTGCTGTTCCGCACCCTGAGCGGGGCCACCGCCGCGGCGGTCATCCCGCTCTCCATGGCCTGGGTCGGCAACAACGTCGACTACGCGGCCCGCCAGGTCACCCTGGCCCATATGCTCTCGGGCGCGGTGATGGGGCTGATTGCCGGCCAGGTGATGGGCGGGCTGCTCGCCGACACCCTGGGCTGGCAGACCGCCTTCCTGATGCTGGCGCTGCTCTTCCTGCTCGCCGGAGGCCTGCTGACCGGCGCCGTGATGCGCCGGCCGGCGCTCGCGCCCCCGGGAGAAGCCGGCGGCGGGGTCGCCTTCCTGGCCCGGCTCTCCGGGGTGCTGGCCATCCCCCGTGCCCGGCAGATCCTGCTACTGGTGTTCCTGGAGGGGATCGCCGCCTTCGGCGCCCTGGCCTTCGCGGCGAGCCACCTGCACGAGCGGCTCGGCGTCTCGCTGACCGTGGCGGGGCTGCTGGTGGCGCTGTTCGGGGTCGGCGGGCTGCTGTTTGCCGCCCTGGCCAGGCGGCTGGTGGCCCGGCTCGGAGAGACCGGGCTGGCCGCCCTCGGCGGCGGCCTGATGGGGGCGGGGTTCTGCCTGCTGGCGCTGGCGCCGGGGATCGGCCTCGCTGCCGGGGGCGCCTTCGCCGCAGGCCTCGGCTTCTACATGATGCACAGCACCCTGCAGACCAACGCCACCCAGATAGCGCCCGCCGCCCGGGGCACCGCCATGGCGGTGTTCGCCGGCTGCCTGTTTCTAGGCCAGTCGGTGGGCGTCAGCCTGGGCGCCCTGCTGCTGCGCCTGACCGGCAGCGGGGTGGTGCTGGCGCTGGCCGGCGTCTGGCTGCTGGTGCTGGGCATCGCGTTCGCCCGGCAGCTGCGGGGCTGGCAAACAACACCCGGCGCCGAGGCGCCGGAGAGCTTGTGACCGGAGAGGAAGAACCCCGGCGCGGGGCCGGGGCTTTCGAGATGAGGTGGAGGGCGACCCTATTCGGCGGCGCGGCGCTCGAAGGCCTCGGCGTTGGGGCAGAAGCCGCGGCACTCATCGACCTCGGCATCGGCGCGCATGGCCTGCCAGCATTGGCCCACCACGGGGCAGCTGTTGCAGGTGTCGCGCAGGACGCCGTAACCGGGCTGGGCGGCCAGGTCGGCGTCCTGCAGACCGAAACGCTGCATCATCACCGGCATCAGGGTCTGCGCCGGCACGAAGGCGGCCGGCTGACCCGCCGCCAGCTGCCGCGCCATCTCGCGCTCGAAACCGCTCTCCAGAGGGCGATCGAGGTCGGTCAGCAGCGCCTGGTAGGTGCTGCTCGCCTCGTGCTGGACGTCGCTCACCAGTCGGGGCATGGAAGCGGCGTAGCAGCGCTCGGAAAGGCGTTCCCACCAGGAAGAAGGGCGAGTGGTCTGTGCAGTGGCCATGATGATGCTCCCGTCAGGTGATGCTGAATATCGTGTCTGGCATCAGTATCGACCCGCGGGAGCCTCGCTGCCTTGACCGAGGTCAAAATAGTTTCATGCGAAACTACCTGGCGCTATTGTCGACCACGTCTTCCGGCCCCATGCCGGGCTCCTCGGCCGCCCGTGCCAGCTGCTCGCGAAAGTGGGCCAGCGCACCACTGCCGTCCACGTCGCGGCGCTCTGCCTCGCTCACCCACTGTTCGGGCAGATCGGAGGCCATGGCCTTGAAGCGCTCCACCTCGGCCTCGGGCAGCTCGATAAAGGTGTTGCCGCGCTCTCGGGCGAAGTCCACGCCGCGCACATCCACCACGTCCATCATGTAGCCGAACAGCCGCGACAGCCGCTCGCCTGATACCGACTCGATAGCCTCCCGGTCCTCGTCGGAGAGCGACGCCCAAGTGTCGGGGTTCATCACCAGGGAGAAGCTGCCGCGGTAGAAGCCGCCGGGCATCTCCACGGTATAGGGCAGCACTTCGGCGAGGCGGAAGCTGCGCAGCCCCTCCAGGGTCAGCATGGCGCCGTCAATGACGCCCTGGGTGGCCGCCTCGTAGGTGCCGCCCGGCGGCAGGGCCACGCCGCTCAGCGACAATGCACTGGAGATATCGGCCATGATGCCGCCGCCGATGCGCACGCGCTTCCTGGCCAGGTCGTCGAGGCCATCGATTCCCTCTCTGAGGAAGAGCGCCCCCGGGCCGTGCACGCCCAGCCCTATCAGCTCGACGCCGCGATGCTCACCGGCCTCGGCGAAGTAATCGTGGTGGGTGCGCCAGTAGGCCACCGAGGCCGCCTCGGAGGAGAACTCCTCGAAGGTGGGCAATTCCGGCAACTTGGTCAGCTCGAAGCGCCCCGGCATCAGGCCGTGGAAAAGCCAGGAGGCATCGGCCACGCCGTCGGCGACCAGTTCCATCTGAGCACCGGGCGGGCCCATGTCGTGTACCACATTGACGGTCACGCGCCCCTCGGTAGCCTCCTCCACCCAGCTCGCCCAGGTAGGCCAGACAATGGTGTTGACGCCGTGGTTGGGGCCGGCCCAGGTGCTGACCTGAAGCTCGGTGGCCAGGGTCTGGGAAGAGAACGAAAACGCGCCCAGGCCCAGCAGGGCGGAGGCGGCAGTCAGGGTCACCAGCTTTTTCATTGTGAGTTGTCCTCGTGGTGATGGGAGTTGGCGTGGTGAAGCGATTCGGGAGTGTCAGCTAGAGCGCCAGCACCAGGCGCTTGCCCTTGGAACGGGAGCAGCAGGCCATCATGCGGTCTTGGGAGCCACGCTCGGCGCGGCTGAGCACCAGGTCACGGTGATCGATCTCGCCCTCGACCACGGCCACTTCGCAGGTACCACACAGGCCTTCACAGCAGTCGCTGGGCACATCCACCCCGGCCGCCGTCAGCGCCTCGAGCAGTGTCTGGCCGTTGCCGACCTGTATCGTCAGATCGGAGTCCGCGAGCACCGCTTCGAAGGCATGTTCGTGCTCGGGATCGAGGATGCTGGAGCGGGCCGTGAAGTGCTCGATACGCAGCTTGCCTTCGGGCCACTCCCTCTCCTCCGCCAGCGCCTCAAGCGCCTCCAGCATGCGCCCCGGACCGCATGAGTAGACCTGCTCGCCCTCGTGCAGGTCGGCCATTACCCTCGGCAGATCGAGGCGGCAGCCCTCGTCGCCGGCATGGACGGTCAGTGCCGAACCGTGGTCGCGTTCGACCCGGTCCAGAAAGGCCATGGTCCGCCGACTGGCGCCGCAGTAGTGCAACGCATAGGGCTTGCCGAGGGCCTTGAGCCGATCGGCCATGGCCAGGATCGGCGTGATGCCGATTCCGCCGGCAATCAGGGTATAGCGCGGGGCGCTTTCGTCCAGAGGGAAATGGTTCTTGGGACCGGCGATATGCAGCACATCACCCGGCTTGAGCGTGTCATGGAAATGCACCGAGCCGCCTCGCCCTTCGGGCTCGCGCAGGATGGCGATGGACAGCCGGCTACGGTCACCGCTTGCCCCGCACAGCGAGTAGTAGCGGCGCCACTCGCCCGACACTAGCTCGATATGCGAGCCGGGCGACCAGACGGGCAGCTCGCGCCCATGGGGATCGGCCAGATCGATACGGATCACCGCCTCGGCCTCATGCGCCACTTGGTTGACCACGACCCGGCGAAGGATCTCGTCCTTGACCGGCGCGCCGATGGGGAAATGCGTGGGTTTTTCCAGCACCGAGGGGGTGAGACGTTCGGGATTCTGCGCGGGCTCCCACTCTACCCACAGCGAGGTGGGTCCACGGAAGGAGGTATTGGGCAGATACTCGAACGCCTGGTCCTCGACCAGCCGCATATGCGGAAGACGGCGGACAAATTCATCGAGAATGACCCGCATCTCCATCCGGGCGATGTTCTTGCCCATGCACTGGTGGGCGCCATAGCCGAAAGTGAGGTGCTCGGCGGCGTTGTGGCGGTAGATATCGAACTCGTCCGGGTTCTCGAAGTGGCGCGGATCCCGATTGGCCGAGGCCTGCACGATCAGCAGCTTGCCGCCCTCGGGAATCTTGACGCCACCCACTTCGGTGTCGTCGGTGGCGATGCGGCGCCAGGCCACGACCGAACCGGCGGCGCGCAGGCACTCCTCGATCGCGCTCGGAATCAAGGCCGTGTTCTCGCAGACGTCGTTCCAGGCGTCGCGATTCGACAGCAGGGTACGAAAGGCGTTGGCGGTGGCGAA
>PUOM01000204.1 GCA_003552795.1 Halomonas sp.
CTGGCGGACCTCTCCTCGCGCATGCCTGACCAGCTCTCCGGCGGCCAGCAGCAGCGGGTCGCCCTGGCCCGCACGCTTGCCGCCGAGCCCGAGCTGGTGCTGCTCGACGAGCCCTTCTCCAACCTGGACGCCGCCCTGCGCGAATCGACCCGCAAGGAGGTACGCCGGCTGTTCAAGGCTTCCGGCACCTCGGTGATCCTGGTCACCCACGACCAGGCCGAAGCGCTCTCATTTGCCGACAAGGTCGGGGTGATGCACTACGGCCAGCTGATCCAGATGGACCGCCCGGAGCGCATCTATCAGGCGCCGGCCACCGCCTTCGTGGCGGAGTTTCTGGGCCATACCAACCTGCTGGAGGGCGACGCCGACGGCGAGATCGCCCGCACGGCACTCGGCCCGGTGGCCATCGACAGCCACCGCCGCGGCCCGGTGCGCCTCTCGCTGCGCCCGGAGTATCTGGCGCTTTCGTCTGCTCCGAATGGCCAGGGCGCCACCATCGTCGAGCGGGAGTTCCGCGGCCACGACTGCTTCTATCTTCTGGAGCAGCACGGCCAGCAGTTCTGCGCCATCACCCCCAGCCACAGCCTGTGGAAAGTGGGCGAGCAGGTCAGCCTGGAGCCCCAGCGCACCGCCACGGTGCTGAGGGACTAGCCAGCAGCATCGACCGCGCAAACAGGAACGCCACCGCAGCCGCGGTGGCGTTCCTGTTTCGGCTTTCAGCCAGTAGACAGGACGGTGGCGTTCTTACTATGGATTCCACTCAGTAGATAGGAAAAGGAGAGATTTGTGTTATGAGGGAGAGTCAGTGGGCCTCGTCCCAGTTGGCACCTGACTCCGCCTCGACGATCAGCGGCACGCTGAGCTCGGCGGCGCCCTGCATGCGCCCCTTCACCTGCTCGATGAAGGCGTCCACCTGCGCCTCCGCCACCTCGAAGACCAGTTCATCGTGGACCTGCATCACCATCCAGGCGTCGATCTCGCAGGCCGCGTCCTGCAGCCAGGCGTCCACGTCGATCATGGCCCGCTTGATGATGTCCGCCGCGGTGCCCTGCATGGGGGCGTTGATCGCCGTGCGCTCGGCCCCCTGGCGGCGGGCGCGGTTCTGGGAGTGGATCTCCGGCAGCGTGAGGCGCCGCCCGAACACCGTCTCGACGAAGCCATCCTCGGCGGCCTGGGCGCGGATACGCTCCATATAGCGGGCCACCCCGGGGTAACGGTCGAAGTAGCGCTCGATCCAGGTCTGGGCCTGGTTGCGCTCGATATGCAGCTGACGCGAAAGGCCCCAGGCGCTCATGCCGTAGATCAGGCCGAAGTTGATCGCCTTGGCGCTGCGCCGCTGGTCGGTGCTGACTTTCTCGAGCGGTACGCCGAACACCTCCGCGGCGGTGGCGGCATGGATATCCAGCCCCTCGGCGAAGGCGTCCAGCAGTCCCCTGTCCTCGGAGAGGTGCGCCATGATGCGCAGCTCGATCTGGGAGTAGTCGGCGGCGACGATGCGGTAGCCGGGCCGGGCGATAAAGGCCTGGCGTATCTTGCGCCCCTCTTCGGTGCGGATCGGAATGTTCTGCAGGTTGGGATCGGAGGAGGAGAGGCGCCCGGTGGCGGTGACCGCCTGATGGTAGCTGGTGTGCAGCCGCCCGGTGGCCTGGTTGACCAGCCGCGGCAGCTTGTCGGTGTAGGTGGACTTCAGCTTGGCCAGCCCCCGATGCTCCATGATCACCTTGGGCAGCGGATAGTCCAGCGCCAGCTCCTCGAGCACCGCCTCGGCGGTGGAGGGTGCCCCCTTGGGGGTCTTCTTGAGCACAGGTATCTTCTGCTCCTCGAAGAGGATCTGGCCGAGCTGCTTGGGCGAGCCCAGATTGAACTCGCGCCCGGCAAGCTCATGGGCGCGGGCCTCCAGCGCGCGGATGCGCACTTCCAGCTCCTGGCTCTGATCGTGCAGCCGCTGCGGATCGAGGGCCACACCGGTGCGTTCCATGCGCGACAGCACCGGCACCAGCGGCAGCTCGATGGACTCCAGTACCTCGGCCAGGCGCCCGGTGGCCGCAAGGCGGGGGCGCAGCTTGCCGTGCAGGCGCAGGGTGATGTCGACGTCCTCACAGGCGTAGGGGGCCGCCTGCTCGAGGGCGATCTGGTTGAAGGTGAGCTGTTTGGCCCCCTTGCCGGCGATCTCCTCGAAGGAGACGGTCGTCTCGCCCAGGTACTTGAGCGCCAGGGAGTCCATGTCGTGGCGGGTGGCGGTGGAGTCGAGCACGTAGGACTCCAGCATGGTGTCCTCCAGGGGCCCCGCCACCCTGATGCCGTGGCTTGCCAGCACCGAGATGTCGTACTTGAGGTTCTGGCCGATCTTGGTCTTTCCGGCATCCTCCAGCAGCGGCTTGAGGGCGGCCAGCACGGCGTCGCGGTCGAGCTGATCGGGAGCGTCCAGGTAGTCGTGAGCCAGCGGGATATAGGCCGCCTCCCCCGCCTCCAGCGCCAGCCCCACGCCGACGATCCGCGCCTCCATGTAGTTGAGGCTGGTGGTTTCCAGATCGAAGCAGAAGGCCTCGGCCTCGCGCAGCCGCGCGAGCCAGGCATCCAGCTCGGCCTGCTCGAGAATCACATGATCCTCTCGGGGGACGTTGCCGACGCTTGATGCCTCCTCGGCGGCCTCCGGGGTCGCGCTGCCGCCAGCGACATCATCCACCCCTTCGTTCTTGCCCTCCAGCAGCTCGGACAGCCAGGCCTTGAACTCGTACTCGCGGTAGAGCTCGAGGAGCGTCTCGCGGTCCGGGTGGGCGATATCAAGATCATCGAGGCCCACCGGCAGCTCGCAGTCGGTCTTGATGGTGGCCAGCCGATACGAGAGGAACGCCTGGTCGCGATGGGCCTCGAGCTTCTTCGGCAGGGTCTTGGCGCCGCGAAAGTCCAGCGTCTTGACCCGATCCAGGTCGGCATAGATGGTCTCGAGGCCGCCCTCCATACCCTGCAGCAGGCCAAGCGCGGTTTTCTCGCCGACGCCAGGCACCCCGGGAATGTTGTCCACCTTGTCACCCATCAGCGCCAGGAAGTCGATGATCCGCTCGGGGGGCAGGCCGAACTTCTCCTTCACCCCGGCCACGTCCAGAGTCTCGTCCTTCATGGTGTTGACCAGGGTGATGTGCGCGTTGACCAGCTGGGCCATGTCCTTGTCGCCGGTGGAGATCACCGCGTCGCGACCCGCCTGGGTGGCCTGATGGGCCAGGGTGCCGATGACGTCATCGGCCTCTACCCCCTCGATGCAGAGCAGCGGCAGCCCCAGCGCCTTCACGCAGGCGTGCAGCGGCGCCACCTGGGAGCGCAGGTCGTCGGGCATGGGCGGCCGGTGGGCCTTGTAGTCCTCGAAAAGCTCGTCGCGGAAGGTCTTGCCCGGGGCATCGAAAACCACCGCCATGGGACTGTCCGGATAGTCCTTGATCAGCCGCTTGAGCATGTTGAGCACGCCCTTGATGGCGCCGGTGGGCTGACCGCTGGAGGTGGTCAGCGGCGGCAGGGCGTGAAAGGCGCGGTAGAGGTAGGAGGAACCGTCGACGAGAACGATGGGGGTATCGGCCATGGAGGCATCCATTGAGACTGAGCGGGAAGAGATCCTGATCCCCCATGATACGCATTGCCCGACTGTTTTGCCGCGGGCGGTGGGCAGCGCTCGCTGCGCGCCTTACACTGCGTGCATCTCCCCCCGATCCTGCCCCTGGCAGCCAGGAGCCACCATGCTCGTGACACGTTCCCTTCCTGCCCTGCTGCTGGGACTCGCCCTGGTCGTCACCGGCCCCGCTCTGGCCCAGTCCACCGACGACCTGGCGCCGGACATCACCACCCGCCAGGAGGAGGATCGCACCATCCGCGAGTACCGCATCAACGGTGAGCTCTATGCCATCGAGGTCCGTCCCGACCGCGGCCCCGCCTACTACCTGGTGGACCATGACGGCGATGGCAATTTCGAGCGCCAGGAGGGCGACCGTATCGCCGTACCCCAGTGGGTCCTGCGCACCTTCTGACAAAAGACCACGACGCGTGCATCACTCGGCCAAGTCGCTACAATAGGCGGCTTGGCATCCCCGGGTGAGAGACACATGGCCGTATTCACACCGCTTACCGAGACCCAGGTCGCGGACTTCCTGGCACGCTTCGACGCCGGCTCGCTGATCTCCCTGGAAGGCGTACCCGCCGGCACCGAGAACAGCACCTTCTTTGTCACTACCGATCAGCGCGCGCTGGTGCTGACGCTGTTCGAGCAGGGCGAGTTCGGCGAGCTACCGTTTTTCGTCGACCTCCTCGACTACCTGGATGAACACCGCCTGCCGGTGCCAGGCCCCCTGCACGACCGCGAGGGCGTGGCCCTGCACCGCCTGGCCGGCAAGCCGGCGCTGCTCTTCCCGCGCCTGCCCGGCCGGCACCCCCAGGCGCCAAATCTCGCCCAGTGTGCCGCCCTGGGCGATGCCCTGGGGCATATGCATCGGGTGTCACGGCACTTCTCCGGCCACCGTCCCAACCCTCGGGATCTGCACTGGCTGCTGCCCATGCATCACAGGGTGCTGGTCTATCTATCGCCGGAGGACCAGACGCTGATGAAGGACGAGGTGGAGATCTACCAGGAGGTCTTCGACAGCGGCTCCGAGCTGCCCCAGGGCACCCTCCATGGCGACCTGTTCCGCGACAATACCCTTTATGAGGGCGACCGGCTGAGCGGCATCATCGACTTCTACAACGGCTGCACCGGCGATCTGCTGTTCGATCTGGCCATCGTCATCAACGACTGGGCCACCGATGCCGACGGCCGCCTGGATGGCGAGCGCCACGACGCCATCCTCACCGCTTACCAGACTCGCCGCCCGCTGACCGACGCCGAGCGCGAGGCGTGGCCGATGATGCTGCGCATGACCGCCCTGCGCTACTGGCTGTCGCGACTGCTGGTGGTCTACGTGGACCCGCCGGCGCACGACCTTACGCCCCATGACCCCGAACGGTTCCGCACCATCCTCAAGGCGCGCCTGGAGTCCGGCGCCCTCCCCCTCCCGGAGGTGAATGCATGAGTCTCTCCATGGCCAGTGCCGGCAGCCCCGCGAAGCGCGCCCGTCGTATCTGGAACATCGACCAGTGGGGCAGCGGCTACTACGACGTGGACGACGCCGGACACGCGCTGGTGCGCCCCCTGGGCAGCGAGACCGAGGGCCCCGCCCTGCCCCTGGATGACCTGGTGGCCGAGCTCAAGAAGGCGGGCCTGCGCCTGCCGGTGCTGGTGCGCTTCATCGATATCCTCCATGACCGGGTCGAGCAGCTCTGCGCCGCCTTCGATACCGCCATGGCGGAAGAGGAGTTCGGCGGCGGCTATACGGCGGTCTACCCCATCAAGGTCAACCAGCAGCGCCGGGTGGTGGAAGAAATCCTGGCCACCCCGGAGCGCGGCCGCGACCGGGTAGGCCTGGAGGCCGGCAGCAAACCGGAACTGCTCGCCGTGATGGCGCTCTCCGGCGACGGCCCATCGCTGATCGTCTGCAACGGCTACAAGGATCGCGAATACGTTCGCCTGGCGCTGATGGGCGAGAAGCTCGGCCATCGGGTCTACCTGGTAGTGGAGAAGCTCTCCGAGCTGCCGCTGATCCTCGAGGAGGCCGCCGAGCTGGGCGTGCAGCCGCGCATCGGCCTGCGCGCCCGCCTGGCCAGCGTGGGCCGCGGCCGCTGGCAGAACACCGGCGGCGAGAAGTCCAAGTTCGGCCTGACGGCCAGTCAGATCCTGGCCGTGGTGGAGCAGCTGCGCGAGGCCGACGCCCTGGCCAGCCTGCAGATGGTGCACTTCCACCTGGGCTCCCAGATCGCCAATATCCGCGACATCCAGCGCGGCCTGCGCGAGTGCGCACGCTTCTACCAGAGCCTGGTGGAGCTGGGCGCGCCGGTGGATACCGTGGACGTGGGCGGCGGCCTGGGGGTGGACTACGAGGGCACCCGCTCGCGCAGCTTCTGCTCGGCCAACTACTCGATGCTCGAATACGCCCGCAACGTGGTCTACGCCTTCCGCCTGGCCTGCCGCGAGCAGAACCTGCCGGAGCCGCACCTGATCAGCGAGTCCGGTCGGGCGCTGACCGCTCACCACGCAGTGCTGATCACCAACGTGATCGGCGAGGAGCGAGTCAGCGATGCTGCCCCCGAGCGGCGGGTCGAGGGCGACCCCCAGGTGGACGAGCTGTGGCGAGTCCATGAGCTGCTGGGCAACTCACCCGACCAGCGCGGTCTGGTGGAGGCGTGGCACGACCTGGTGCAGGCCATGAGCGACCTCCATGAGCGCTTCGTGATGGGACTCACCAACATCACCGCCCGGGCCGAGGGCGAAGCGGTCTACTTTGCCGCCTGCGCCCGGCTGCGGGCGCGCCTCAACACGCGCAATCGCGTTCACCGCGAGATCGACGACGAGCTGGCCGAGAAGCTCGCCGACAAGCTGTTCGTCAACTTCTCGCTGTTCCAGTCGGTGCCCGACGTCTGGGGCATCCAGCAGATCTTCCCGGTGCTGCCGCTCAACGGCCTGGATCAGGAGCCGGTGCGCCGCGGCGTGATCCAGGACATCACCTGCGACAGCGACGGGCGCATCGACGGCTACGTGGACGGCCAGGGCGTGGAGACCACCCTGCCGCTGCCGGAATGGCAGGAGGGTGACGAGCAGCTGCTGGGCTTCTTCCTGGTGGGCGCCTATCAGGAAATTCTCGGCGACCTGCACAACCTGTTCGGCGACACCGACTCGGTGGACGCCATGCTCGACGAACAGGGCCGCTGGACCTTCAGCCATATCCAGCAGGGTGACCGGGTGGCCGACGTGCTGAGCTATGTCAACTTCGACGCCGAGGTGCTGCGCCGCCATCTGGCCGACCAGCTGGCCGCCAGCGGCCTGGAGGAAGCCGAGCAGCAGCGCTTCCTCGACGACCTCTCCGAGGGGCTCTCCGGCTACACCTATCTGGAATAGCCCGGTTCGTCTTGAACGCAGAACGCCCCGCTGATGCGGGGCGTTCTGCGTTAGACCTTGGCGCCGGTGGTGCTCTTCTACTCTACCACTCGGGTGGTGATCTCCAGACCACCGGTGAGCGTCATCTGCAGGCTGGCGCCGCGAGGCAGCGGCCCCACCCCGGACGGGGTGCCGGTCAGCACCACATCCCCCGGCTGCAGAGTGAAGTGGCGGCTCATCTCGGCCACCAGGGTCGGCACCGGGAAGAGCATGTCCGATCCCTCGCCGTGCTGGCGCGGCTCACCGTTGATCTCCAGCTGGAAGCTCAGGGCGTTCCAGTTCGGCACCCGACTCAGGGGCAGGAAAGGGGTCAGCGGACAGGCGCCGTCGAAGGCCTTGGCCACCTCCCAGGGGTGCCCCTTCTCCTTGAGTCGCGTCTGCACATCGCGCAGGGTCAGATCCAGCCCCAGGCCAATGCCCACGATGGCGCGTTCCGCCTCGTCCGCGGTGGCATGGGACAGCTCTTCGCCGATCAGCAGCGCCAGTTCAATCTCATAGTGCACCTCCCCCCGCGAGAAAGGGGCATCGATGACCTCTTCCATGGACACCGCCGCAGTGGCCGGCTTGATAAACAGCAGCGGCTCGCTGGGCACCGGATTGTCGAGCTCCTTCGCGTGGTCAGCGTAGTTGCGGCCGATGCAGACAACCTTGCCGAGCGCGTGGGGGAACTCCTGGCCATCGGTAAAACGTGGAACAAAGCGCATGGCGGGTATTCTCCTTCTCGTTTTGCATGCCGCATCTCGGCGACAAGCCTCACAGTCTACCGCACCACGCGCCTTGAACCACTACCACAGGGAGGACCGGTTGCCTCACCCCTCCGGAGACCAGCGCTCATCCGGCGCATGGGCCAGGAAGCTTGGACGCCGCCGAGGTGCCGCAAAGGGCGTCACACAGCGGTTGTCACGCCGATTGTAGACGAAGAAGACGTTGCTGCGCGGGTCCGGCGACATGTTGGCGTTGGAGCCGTGCAGCACGTTGCAGTCGAACAGCAGCAGGCCGCCGGCGGCACCGGTAGGCGCCTCGATACCGTGCCGCTCCACCAGGGCACTGAGCGCCTCTCGGCTCGGCACGCCGAGCTCCTGCTGCTTCAGAGACTGGCGATGGTTGCCATCCGGCGTCTCGCCCAGGCAGGGCACGAAGACCTTGTGAGACCCCGGCACCAGCATCAGCGGGCCGTTGAAGTGGTGGTTGTCGGTTAGCACGATGGAGGCGCTCACCGCATGCATGGCGGGCATTCCGTCCTCGGCGTGCCAGGTCTCGAAATCGGAGTGCCAGTTGAACCCCTTGCCCTCGAAGCCTGGCTTGTAGTTGATGCGCGACTGATGCACATAGGGCTCACCGCCGAGCAGCTGACGGGCGCGCCCCACCAGGCGTTCGTCGCGGGCCAGCCGTCCGAGCCGCTCGGAGAGAAAGTGCACCGCAAAGAGCGAGCGGACCTCGTTGCCGGAGGGCTCGGTGATAGCGAAGTCGCGGCCGCGGAAGTCGCCGCGCGCGAGCAGCTCGGCGAGCTCCCGGCGCAGCTCATCGAGCTCCTCGCCGGCGATGAAGTTGGGCTCGAAGAGAAAGCCCTGGCGCTCGAATTCGTCGAGCTGTGCATGGCTCAGCGGGCCGTCCTCGGCGCGCCCCTTCACCACCCCTTCCCGGCGGTTGAGCCAGGGCATGTCGAAGGGCTCGGCCAGGCGGGTGGGGTAGGGATCCTCACCGGGACGCGGCGCGCTCCTGACCCGGCTCTGGGGGTCGGGCGAGTCGACCACGGTTTGACGAGCAACGGCTTGATGGGAAACGGTTTCGTGCAGCGTACGGTCAGACGTCTTGACTGACATTCAATCACCTCCTGTGTATCCGTGATCAGTTTCAGCAAGCATGCATTCCGACGGCAGGACAGCCGCGGGCGACCCCGTTAGCGAAGCCGCATCCATCATCTAGGGGCAGCCACCGGCCATTTCAACCCCCTCCCGGAAATGGGCGCGCCGCAGCTGCAGACGACAGGGTAGCGGACTGTCCCGGTTGGCGAGACAGCCACTCCGGGTGCTAAACCAAGGGGTAAGGCAGCGGGATAGACGCGAACGTTTGCACACGAACCAAGGGGGGCCTCGCCATGCAACGCCTGTATTTTCTGATCCCCGACAAGGACACCACCACCGATATCGTCCATGAGCTCAGCGAGATGGGGCTTTCCAAGGAAGAGATGCACGTGATGGGCAAGGACTGGCGCCCCCTTGAAAAGGAAGAAGGCGTGCCCCGTGCGACCCTGATCCAGACCACCGACGTGGTCAATGCCTCTCGCCGGGGCGCGATCACCGGGGGCGCTATCGGCGTGGCACTCGGCCTGATCATCCACTTCATTCTGGACGGCACTCATATCGTCTGGATGGTGCTGGGCCTGGGGGCATTCGGCACCCTGTTCGGCGTCTGGACCAGCACGATGGTCGGCGTGTCCGTGCGCGACATCAAGGTCGCGCAATTCGACAAGCAGCTCAGGCAGGGCCAGATGCTGCTGATGGTGGACGTTCCCTCCGAGCGGGAGGAGGACTTCAAGCATGCCATTCGAGGCCACCACCCCGAGGTAGTGATCGACAAGGTACGCCCCCGGGACAAGAGTCGGCATGGGGGCGAGGGGCATTGAGCGAAGAAACGCCGCTCCACCCGAGGGGAAAGCGGCATTTTCAGACCCGCGCACCCAGTAGGCTGTCTTCACAGGCGAGGCGAGAAAGCGGATGGCTCGGCCGTCCCCGTGTTGCCAGCAGGGCAGGGGGTGTGGTGCAGGCAACAAAAAACCGCCTCTCGGGCGGTCAGGGTGCAGCGATAAGCTACTGATTTCATGAGCTATTTGATGGTGCCGACACCAGGAGTCGAACCCGGGACCTACTGATTACAAGTCAGTTGCTCTACCAACTGAGCTATGTCGGCAAGATCGTGCTCTTTGTCGGCGCAGAAACGTCGCTCTGCGCGA
>PUOM01000201.1 GCA_003552795.1 Halomonas sp.
CCATGATCTTGTCGACGCGCTGGAAGTCGGCGCCCTGTTCCATCAGCAGGCTGAAGCCGCCGAAATAGGGGAAGAGCACGCGGTTGACCAGAAAGCCCGGGCAGTCGTTGACCACGATGGGGGTCTTGCCCATGGCGCGGGCGTAGGCCACGGTGCCGGCCACGGCGGCGTCAGAGGTCTTCTCGCCGCGAATCACTTCCACCAGCGGCATGCGATGCACCGGGTTGAAGAAGTGCATGCCGCAGAAGTTCTCCGGACGCGACAGGCTCGACGCCAGCCGGGTGATGGAGATGGTGGAAGTGTTGGAGGCGAGGATGGTCTCCTCGCCCACCAGACCTTCCACCTCGGTCAGCACCGCCTCCTTGACCTTGGGATTCTCGACCACCGCCTCGACCACCAGGTCGACGTGGCCGAAATCGCCGTAGGAGAGGGTCGGGCGGATCTGCGAGAGCTTCTCGGCCATCTGCTCGGCGGTCAGCTTCTTGCGCTCCACCTGCTTGGTGAACAGCTTGCGCGCCTCCTTGAGGCCGAGCTCGACCGCCTCCTCCTTGATATCCTTCATCAGGATCGGGGTGCCCTTGGAGGCGCTCTGGTAGGCGATGCCGCCGCCCATGATGCCGGCCCCCAGCACGGCGGCCTGCTTGACCGGCCGGGCCTGCTTCTCGTACTGGCCGCCCTTCTTCTTGACCACCTGATCGTTCATGAACAGGCCGACGAGGTTGAAGGCCACCTCGGTCATGGCCAGCTTGGCAAAGGCCTTGGCCTCGATGGCCTGGGCCCGGGCGCGCTCCTCGCCGGCGCCCTTCTGAATCACCTTGATCGCCTCGACCGGTGCCGGATAGTGCGGTCCCGCCTTGCCGGCCACATAGCCCTTGGCGGTCTCGAAGGCCATCATCTGCTCGATGGGGTTCAGCTTGAGCGGCTGCTGTTTCTCGGCGCGGCGCGCCCGGTAGTCCAGCTCGCCGTCATGGGCGCGGGCCAGGATGTCCCGGGCCGCTTCTTCGAGCTGCTCGGTGGGCACCACGACGTCCACGGCCCCCATCTTGAGAGCGGCCTCGGCCTTGTTCTGGGTGCCACCGGCGATCCACTCGATGGCGTTGTCGGCGCCGATCAGCCGCGGCAGACGCACGCAGCCGCCCCAGCCCGGCAGGATGCCCAGCTGGGTCTCGGGCAGGCCGATCTGGGCCTTGTCGCCCATCACCCGGAAGTCGGTGGTCAGCAGGACTTCGCAGCCGCCGCCCAGGGCCAGGCCGTTGATGGCGGTGACGGTGGGAAACGGCAGATCCTCGATGGCGTTGAAGATGGCGTGGACCCGGAGAAGCATCGACTCCAGGAACTCGCCGCCCTTGCCGAACATGGCCTGGAATTCGGTGATGTCGGCCCCGACGATGAAGGCCTCCTTGGCGCTGGTCAGCATCAGGCCCTTGAGGCCGCTCTGGGCCTGGATGGCCTTGACCGCCTCGTCCAGCTCCGTGATCACCGCGCTGGAGAGCTTGTTGACCGACTCACCCTGCAGGTCGAAGGTGAGCGTGGCGAGGTCGTCGTCGCCGCGCGCCACCGTGATGGCATTGCCCTGATAGATCATCCGCGAATCTCCCGATTTCATACGGCCGTTTGAATGCACACAGCTTGGGTCAGGATTGTCGTGGCGTCAACCCCCGAAACGCCGGGCGGCGAGGTCCCGCCGGACGCCCCGGTGCCCGACCGCAGCGTCAGGCTGCTAGGATGGCCGGACACCACCGCTCAGGGTAGTCAGCCTTCATGCCACCACCCCCCTCCTCCTCGCGCAACGGCGAGCCGCCGGGCACCTCGCGGCTGAGTGCACTGCATCGGCGCAGCGAAGCGCTGGTCGAGCGCCTGCGCCCCTGGAGCTGGCTATGGCCGCCGATGGCCTTCGCCGCCGGGCTGGGCAGCTTCTTCCTGGTGGAGCGCCAGCAGTGGCTGGGCGCCCTGCTGGCCCTGTGCATGCTGGCCGCCTGGCTGCTGCTGCTTTTCGAGAGCCTGATCGGGCGGCTGCTGGCCCGCCGCGGCTACCCCACCCTGCCCCGCGGGGTCACCCTGTTCAGCGCCCAGATGATTCACCAGGAGACGCTGTTCTTCTCGCTGCCCTTCCTTCTCGCCACCACCGTCTGGAGCAGCGGCCAGGCGCTGTTCACCCTGCTGGTGATCGGCCTGGCGGCGTTCTCCATCATCGACCCTCTCTACTACCGGGTGGCAGGCCGCTATCGCTGGCTCTACCTGGCCTTCCACGCCAAGTGCGTTTTCCTGGTGGTGCTGGTCACCCTGCCGATCATGCTGCAGCTCACCACCGGCCAGAGCCTCAAGCTGGCGCTGGGTGCCATGCTGGTGTTCAGCCTGCCCAGCCTGCTGCACCTGACTGCGGGGCAGCGCGGCCAACGCTGGCTGATGATGCTGCCCCTGCTGCCGCTGCTCGCCGGACTGGCCTGGACGGGACGCATCTGGGTACCGCCGGCCAACCTCTGGCTGGGCAGCGCGGCGCTCTCCCCGGCCTTCGACGTCGAGGCAAGGCGCCCCCAAGGCGAGCTGCGCCTGACGCCCGAAGCGCTGGCCGGAAACGCACTCTATGCCTACACCGCAATCCGCGCGCCACGCGGGCTGCGGGAAGAGGTCTTCCACGTGTGGCGACACGAGGGGCGGGAGATCGACCGCGTCAGCCTGACCATCGAGGGCGGTCGCGAGGCGGGCTATCGGGCCTGGAGCCAGAAGCGAAACTTCCCGGATGACCCCGCGGGACGCTGGCGAATCGACGTGATGACCGACAGCGGCCAGCGCATCGGCGTCATCCGTTTCCAGGTGGCCGATAGCGGGGACGCCAGCCTGGCCGACGGACAGGAGCGGCTGACGGGGCTGCGGGGGCTCGGCCTGCGCCGCCTGGTGCCGGGGAGAGGCGACGACGGTCAGGCGCCGGCGACGACATCTCCCCCTGGCGACACGCCGGCCGGAGTGAGCGACGATGTGGGGGGCGAGTGAAATGATAAGCCGGCTTGCATTTAACGCTGTGGGTTCACAGAATCCCATGAACGCCCATGGACTACCCTGACCCATGCACGAGAATATCGGTTTCCAGCTCAGCCGCCTGCCACGCCTGTGGCGCGCCATCATCGACGAGCGCCTGGCTCCCCTGGGCCTGACCCAGACGCGCTGGGTGACGCTCTACCACCTGTGGCGTCTCGGCGACGGCCAGCCTCAGTGCGACCTGGCCCGCGCCATCGGGGTCGAGGCCCCGTCACTGGTGCGCACCCTCGATCAGCTCTCACGGCAGGGGCTGGTGGAGCGACGCCCCTGCGACCAGGACCGCCGCACCAAGCGAGTCTTCCTGACGCCTGCCGCCACCCCGCTGCTCGAGCGCATCGACGCCGTGGTCAAGGAGGCCCGCGCCGAGATGTTCGATGGCATGAGCGACCGGGACCTGGCGACACTGGCCGAGCTGCTCTCCCGCATCGAGGACAACGGCCTGGCCATCCAGACCCGGGATGCCGAGGAGAGGGCCTAACCTCTCGGCTGGCCGAAGGGGACGGAGACAGGGCCGTCGTCGGGCCGCCCGGCCAGGCCGTCGCGCAGCGCCACGAAATCCTCCAGGTAGGTGGAGAAGCGCGAGAAACCCTGTGACTCCCACCACCACAGGGCCAACGCCTGCCGGTGGGACTCCACCACCAGCGCATCCTGGGGCAGCCGCTCCAGCAGCGCCTTGAGCCGACCCTGCAGCGCGTCGGGCAGCGGGCGCAGCGGCTCCCGTCGCCAGCGCCAGCCGTGGGCGAAGGGCTTCAGCGCCGAGCTGGCATGGTCGTCCCGCACCAGCACGAAATCGGGGCCGGGCAGGTCCTGAGGGTACCGCCAGCGGTAGGCGGGCATGCTCGTCTTGATGCCGTGCAGCGGCGGCTTCCCCAGCTTGACCGTGAGACCGGTCTTGCTCGCCTCCGTGCGCAGCACCGAGATACGGCGCTGCCGCGGACTGGGCTTGAGCCACATTACCGGTGAAACCACCAGCAGCAGGACAAAGAGAATGAACAGCCAGGTCATCGCCATCTCCAGATAGGGTTGATGCGTGAGGATTGATGCGTGAGTCTTGATATAGGTCGTTGTCTTGCCGGATCAGCCGGCCTAGAGTGAAGGCATCTCGCTTCATCTCGTCATCCATCCAGGAGCCCCACCATGAGCAATGAATACCGCCACGTCCTGGTCGCCGTGGATCTGACCAAGGATTCCCACAAGGTGCTCGAGCGCGCGGCCCAGATCGCCGAGCGCAACAACAACGCCAAGATCTCCATCATGCACACCCTGGAGCCCCTGGGCTTCGCCTACGGCGGCGACATCCCCATGGACCTCACCAGCATTCAGGACCAGCTCGACGAGCACGCCAAGCAGCGTCTCGCCGAGATCGCCGAACCCCACGTGGCCAAGGAGAATCAGCACGTGCTGGTGGGGATGCCCGACACCGAGATCCATCGCTTCGCCGAGGAGAACGGCGTGGACCTGATCGTGGTCGGCTCCCATGGGCGCCACGGCTTCGCCCTGCTGCTCGGCTCCACCTCCACCGGCGTGCTCCACGGCGCCCAGTGCGATGTGCTGGCCGTGCGGGTGGGCAAGAAGGGCGAAAAGAGCGCCGAGTAACACCCGGCAAAGGCCTTTCTTGTCTTTAGGAAGCGAAGGATTCGCGTCACGAGCGCAGATAGGTTGGTCGCCGCCGGAGCGCAGGAACCGGAGTGTAGCCTGCTACATGAGGATACAACGGTCCGACGCTTCGGCACCCCCGGCGATCAACTTATTCCACAACTGCGCAAGCGCAGTAGCGAATCATCGCTTACTCCCCGGAGGCCATGGCCTCCAATTCCATCCAGCGTTCCATGGCGGCGTCGAGCTCGGCCTGCCGCTCCCCCAGCGCCGCCAGCATTGACGCCACCGTGTCGGCATCCTGCTGGTAGAAACCCGGGTCGCCCACCGTGGCCTCGAGCCTGGCCACCTCGCCTTCCAGCCGCTCGATCTCGGCGGGCAGGCCGTCGAGTTCGCGCTGCAGCTTGTAGGAGAGCTTGACGGGTTTCCTGGTCGGGCCCGCGGTGTCGGACGGCGCCGACGGGGCCGGCGCGACCTCGGCCACCGGCTCGACCCGCTGGCGGGCCGCGCCTTCCCAGGGGGCCGGGGGCAGCTTGCCGCCCTGACGTACCCAGTCCGTATAGCCCCCGACGTACTCGCGCACCCGGCCCTCTCCCTCGAAGGCCAGCACGCTGGTCACCACGTTGTCCATGAAGGCGCGGTCGTGGGAGACCAGCAGCAGGGTGCCATCGAAGTCGAGCAGCAGCTCCTCGAGCAGCTCCAGGGTCTCGACGTCCAGATCATTGGTCGGCTCATCCAGCACCAGCACGTTGGCGGGCTGGGTGAACAGCTTGGCCAGCAGCAGGCGATTGGACTCACCCCCCGAGAGCGCCTTGACCGGCTGGCGCACACGCTCCGGGGTGAACAGGAAGTCCTGCAGATAGCTCATCACGTGGCGGTCGCGGCCGCCCACCGTGACCCGGTCGCTGCCCTGGGCCACGTTGTCGTAGACGCTCTTCTCGGGTTCCAGGCCGCCGCGCAGCTGGTCGAAGTAGGCCACCTGCAGCTTGGTGCCGACCTGCACCTTGCCCTCGGTGGGCGCCAGCTCGCCGAGCAGGATCTTGAGCAGGGTGGTCTTGCCGGCGCCGTTGCGACCGATGAAGCCGATGCGATCGCCGCGCTGGATCTCCAGGGAGAGATCGCGGATCACCGCCTCATCCCCGAAGCGCTGGGTCACGTGCTCCAGAGCCACCACCCGCTTGCCGCTGCGCTCGCCGCTGTCCACGCTGAGGCTGGCCTTGCCCTGG
Organism: Halomonas sp.; assembly: GCA_003552795.1. GTDB lineage: Bacteria > Pseudomonadota > Gammaproteobacteria > Pseudomonadales > Halomonadaceae > Halomonas. The sequence continues at coordinate 5,859 of PUOM01000201.1, forward strand.
CGCTCGCGGCGTTCGCCGCGCTCGCGGCGCAGCTGCTCCAGGGCCCGCACCCGCCCCTCGTTGCGGGTGCGGCGAGCCTTGATGCCCTGGCGGATCCAGGCCTCCTCCTGGGCCAGCTTCTTGTCGAACTCGGCGTGCTCGCGCGCCTCGATCTCCAGCTCGTGGGTCTTCTGGGCCTGGTACTTCGCATAGTCGCCCGGGTAGCGGCCAAGGCGCCCGCGGTCGAGCTCGAGAATGGCCGTGGCCAGCTTGGAGAGGAAGGCGCGGTCGTGGGTAATAAAGAGCACCGCGCCGCTGAAGGCGGCCAGCTGCTCCTCCAGCCAGGCGATGGTGTCGAGATCCAGGTGGTTGGTGGGCTCGTCGAGCAGCAGCAGGTCGGGCTCGGCGACCAGCGCCCGCGCCAGCGCTACGCGCCGCCGCCAGCCGCCGGAGAGCGCCGACATCTCGCCGTCCTCGGGCAGCCCCAGCCGGGTCAGCACCACGTCGATGCGCTGGTGGAACGACCAGCCGTCGATCGCCTCCAGGCGGGTCTGCAGCTCGGCCATGCGGCGCATGTCGGGCTCGTCCTCGTGGATCAGGTGGTGATACTCGGAGAGCAGCTCGCCGGCCTCGGGCAGCCCGCCGGCCACCACGTCGAAGATGGTCTGACCGGAGGCGTCGGGCAGATCCTGGGCGAGCACGCCGATCTTCAGCCCCGGGGCGCGCCAGATGTTGCCGCCATCGGGCAGGATCTCGCCGGCCACCAGCTTGAGCAGCGTCGACTTGCCGGTGCCGTTGCGCCCCACCAGGGCCAGCCGTTCCCCCCTCTCCAGCACCAGGTCGGCGCCATCGAGCAGGACATGGGTACCGTAGGCCAGTTGCAGCTGTTCCAGACGTAGCAGGGTCACGCACACACCTCAATCGAATCGCGAAGGTGGCTAGTGTATCGCAACTCCGGCCCGTCGTGGCCGTGCCACCATGGTGACCGTCGTCGATCCCGAGTAGACTGCGGCGCGTCCCGATGCCACGGCCATCACGATCACAGGAGTTATCCCTTGGCTGAACCGCCCCTCCCCTTCGATGATTTCCTGCCCGAGGCTCTGCGCTTTCGCGCACCGGCACCGCTGGTGGACATCGGCGCCAACCTGACCCACGAGAGCTTCGCCCGCGACCTCCCGGCGGTGCTCGGGCGCGCCGGGGCAGCCAACGTCACCACCCTGATCCTCACCGGCACCGACCGGGAACACGCCGAGCAGGCGGTGGCAATGGCCCGCCAGCACGCCGATCCGGGGCTTGCGCTGTATGCCACCGCCGGCGTTCACCCCCACGACGCCAGCCGCTGGGATGCGGGCCTCGCGAGCGCCATGGCAACGCTGCACCGTCAGCCGGAGGTGGTGGCGGTGGGCGAATGCGGGCTCGACTTCAACCGCAACTTCTCCACCCCCGCCGAGCAGGAGCGCGCCTTCGAGGCGCAGCTGGGCCTGGCGGTGGAGTGCGGCAAGCCGCTCTTCGTCCATGAGCGCGACGCGGGCCGACGCATGCGCGAGATGCTCCACGCCTGGCGGGACGATATCAGCGACGCCGTGGTGCACTGCTTCACCGCCGACCGCGACACCCTCTTCGGCTACCTGGATCTCGATCTGCATATCGGCCTGACCGGCTGGCTGTGCGATGAGCGCCGCGGCCACCACCTGCGCGAGCTGGTCGGCGAGATTCCGCTGGAGAGACTCATGCTGGAAACCGACTGCCCCTACCTGCTGCCGCGCAATTTACCTGCCAGACTCAAGGGCAGGCGCCATGAGCCGGCGCTGCTGCCGTGGATCCTCCGCGAGATCGCCCACTGGCGAGGAATCAGCGAGGAGGCCCTGGCCAGCGCCACCAGCGACACCGCTCGCGCCTTCTTCCGGCTGCCGGCCGTCCCGCAACCGCCACACCAGGAGACCTGATCATGCCCGACCTGCCCGGCTTTATCGCCGTGGAGACCGGCGACGACGGCGGCCTGCCGCTTGCCATTGCCTGGACGCTGCCCGACGGGCGCGTCAAGCACACCCTGATCCAGCCCGATGACGACTGGCTGGACGCCGAGACGGTCTCGCTGGGGGAGTACAGCCTCGAGGAGCTCAACAGCATGGGCGTCAGCCCGCTGGACGTGATCCGCGAGCTGGAGAACGACCACTTCAGCGACACCCTCTACACGGCGGGGGTGAGCGACGACGAGGCCGCCCTGTCACAGCTCTTCGACACCTACGGACTCGACCCCTTCGTGGAGCTGGCGCCCGCCGAGAGCCTCTACAACGGCATCGCTCCCGGCGACTGGGCCCGGGCCCGAGGCGAGCTGTTCGGCGAGCTGGGCCTGGAGCCGCTGCGTCCGGAGCACGAGGTGGAGGTGATGCTGCACCTCCACCAGCGCATGACCCACGCCGACACCGACGACTGATGCCGCCTCAGGCGTCGGCCAGCAGCCCCCGGGCGCGCTCGACGATCTGGGCCCGGGAGGGCAGCGTCAGGGTGGCCGCCGGCCCCAGGGGGATAAAGCTGTCCTCCGCGGTGAGCCGCTGCACTCGCTCGCTGGCGACGCCTCGCTCCACCAGGCCGGTGACCAGCTCCTCGCTCACCGACCCCGAGCGGCGGCACTCGTCGATGATCAGCACCTGCTCGCAGTCGGCCACGGCGTCATGCACCGCGTCGTGGTCGATGCCGGTGAGCCAGCGCAGATCGATGATACGCAGCCGCTGACCCGCGGGGCCGAGCTCCGCCGCCGCCTGACGAGCCAGATGAACGCCGTTGCCGTAGGTGACGATGGCCAGATCGACGCCTGCTCCCCAGTGCCCGAGCTCCCCCGGCGCAAGCCGATACTCGGGCCCCGGATCGGCGAAACACCAGCCCCCATCGCCCTCCTCCAGCAGATCCCGGGCGTGGTAGAGCGCGATCGGCTCGATGATGACCACCACCCGCTGAGCCTCGTCGGCCAGGCGCACCGCCTCCTGCAATAGCCCCACGGCGTCGGCGGCATTCGACGGGCAGGCCACCAGCAGCCCCGGGATGTCGCGCAGCACGGCAATGGCGTTGTCGTTGTGAAAGTGCCCGCCGAAGCCCTTCTGATAACCGAGTCCGGCGATGCGCACCACCATGGGGTTGGTGTACTGGCCGTCGGAGAAGAAGCTCAGCGTCGCCGCCTCGCCGCGCAGCTGATCCTCGGCGTTGTGCAGGTAGGCCAGGAACTGGATCTCCACGACGGGCACCAGCCCGCTGTGGGCCAGGCCGATGCCCAGTCCCAGGATGCTCTGCTCGTCGAGCAGGGTATCGATCACCCGGTGAGGGCCGAACCGCTCCTGCAAACGCTGGGTCACCCCGTAGACGCCCCCCTTGCGGCCGATGTCCTCGCCGGCCATCACCAGGTGGGGGTAGCCGGCCATCAGCCGCTGCAGGGCTCGATTGATCAGCCTGGCCATGGTGCTCGGCGCGGACTCTGCCTCGGCCCGGACGGCCAACCGCCGTCCGGGGCGCAGTGGCGGCACGATGCTGGCCATCACCTCGGCGGCCGTGCCCAGCTTCGGGCGACGAATCGCCTCCTCGGCAAGGCGAGCCACCTCGTCGCCGATCCGCCGGTAGCGGCTGGCGATCTCGCCCCGGGAGAGCCCCCCGTGACGGCGCAGCAGGCCGGCGCTTACCAGCAGCGGGTCGCGCTCCTCGTCGGCGGCGATACGCGACGCCGTCAGGTAGGCCTGCTGGGCATCGGAGCCGGCGTGACCGAACAGCCGCACGCAGCGCATATGCAGGAACACCGGCTGCTTGCGGTGGCGGGCGATGCGCGCGGCTTCCCGGGCCGCCCGCCAGGTGTCGAGCAGGTCGAGGCCATCGCAGGCCAGGTAGTGGATGCCGGGCCGCGCCCGCATGCTGGCCTCGATCCAGCCGGCCGGCGTCGGCGTGGAGATGCCGATGCCGTTGTCCTCGCAGACCATCATCAGCGGCAGCGGCGCCCCCTGATAGGCCGCCCAGCCGGCGGCATTGAGCGCTCCCTGAGCGGTGGAGTGGTTGAAGGAGGCATCGCCGAAACTGCACACCACCAGGCTATCGGCGGG
>PUOM01000038.1 GCA_003552795.1 Halomonas sp.
CTACAAGGCGGTGACCGTGTCGCTGAAGCGTGCCGGCCAGTCCCCCGGCGACGCCACCTGGGAGCAGATGCATCAGATCGCCGACCTGGCCGAGGCATACAGTCACGGCGAGCTGCGCGTGACCCACGAGCAGAACCTGGTGCTCTCCGACGTGCCGGTGGATCGCCTCCAGGAGCTCTGGCAGCGTCTCGACGCGCTGGGCCTGGCCAACCCCACCGTGGGCACCCTGGCCGACCTGATCTGCTGCCCCGGCGGCGACTACTGCGGCCTGGCCAACGCCAAGTCGATCCCGGTGGCCCACGCCATCCAGGAGCGCTTCGACGATCTCGACTACCTCTATGACCTCGGCCCGCTGGAGCTCAATATCTCCGGCTGCATGAATGCCTGCGGCCATCACCACGTGGGCCAGATCGGCATCCTCGGCGTCGACAAGAAGGGCGAGGAGTGGTACCAGATCTCGCTGGGGGGCGCCCAGGGCAACCAGGCCTCGCTGGGCAAGATCCTCGGCCCCTCCTTCAGCCGCGAGAAGGTCCCGGAGGTCATCGACACCCTGCTGAAGGTCTACGTCGGCGAGCGCAGCGACGGCGAGACCTTCCTCGACACCTACCGCCGTATCGGCCTCAAACCCTTCAAGGAGCGGGTCTATGCCTGATAAAGCCCCCACCGCACGCCCCGAGTCGCGCCCCTATCTGTTCCGCGGCCGGCCCGCCGCGGACGCCTGGACCCTGGTTCGCGAGGGCGAGGCGCCGGCTGATGCCTCCGCCATCGTGCCCCTCGCCGACTGGCTCGAGGCCGCACCGAGTGCCGCCCTGGCTCCCTGGCTTCCGGCCGACACCGAGCTGACCGATGCCCTGGCCGAGCGCCTCGCCGAGGCACCGCTGATCGCCGTGGACTTTCCGAAGTTCACCGACGGGCGCGGCTACAGCCTGGCGCGGCTGCTGCGCGAGCGCCACGGCTTTGGCGGGGAGATCCGTGCGGTGGGCGACGTGCTGGTGGACCAGCTCTACTTCATGACCCGCTGCGGGTTCGACGGCCTCTCGCTGCGCGAGGATCAGTGGCTGGAGGATGCCCAGCGCGCCCTGGGCGCCTTCAGCCGCGCCTACCAGCCGGCCGTGGACCAGCCCGAGCCGCTGTTCCGCCGCCGCGAGCGTGAGTGGGCCCGGGCCCGCGAAGAGGCCCCGGCCTACGCTTGATTAAGGCGACCCATGCCTGAGCGGGGAGCCACTGAGGGGCGCCGGGGATTTCCCGGCGCCCCATCTCATTGCTCTCTCGACGAATGAGGTGAAGCAGAACCTCTATCTATCCCCGCCGCTTCTGCTGTCGCTCGCGGTTGGCCGCCTTGGCCCGGTCGCTCTTGCGCAGCATTACCCAGGTGGCGCCGAGGCCGCCGTCGGAGGGCTGAGCGGAGACGAAGGCCTGCACCTCCGGGAACTGGGGCAGCCACTTGGCCAGGTAGGAGCGCAGCACGTTGGGCGGGCTGTCGATGGCCTGGCCGCGGCCGTGGACAATCAGCACCGAGCGCAGGTCGTGGGCGAAGGCCTCGTGAATGAAGGGCGTCAGCGCCCGGCGGCACTCCTCCAGCGGCCGGCGCAGCAGGTGCAGACGCGCCTGGTCCGCATAGCCGCCGTGGCGCAGACGGTCCACTACCCCCTGCTGGATGCCATCGCGGCGAAAGGAGAGCGGGTCGAAGGGAGGCACCAGATCGACGAAGTCGTCGGAGAGAAAGCCGTGCCCCTGCATCTCGGCCTCGGCGCTCTCGCGGCGGGCCAGCTGCGCCTCGCTGGGGCCGCGCCGCCTCTGGCCGGGATCGGCCCGGTTGGCGCCCCTGGAGAGCGGACGCACGTCGCCCATCAGGGCCTGGAAATCGAGGTCGCTGCGTGCCGACTGGGTCATGGGACACCTCCCGATCATCAAGGGAAACCTCATCCTAGCAGAGCCCCAGGCCCGGGATAAGTCGTCCTGTTCGCCTCGGCAGGCGGCAGCGCGCATGGCAGGATGGGCCTGTCCACGCCCGACGGAGCCCCCATGCGACGCCTTCACCTGCTGCTTGTCACCCTGATCGGCCTGCCCCTGGCAGTCGCCGGCTGGCTCTGGCTCACCATGCTCAGCCCCTTCACCTATGATCGGCCCGATCATCTCCCCGAGATCGATGAAGGCCCCCACGAGGTCTTCGTCTACGGCACTCTGCGTTCGGGACTGGTGCGCTGGGTGGTCACCGGTCGCGCCGGGGAGTCGCGACCGGCCACGCTGGAAGACTTCCGGCGCAGCGCTCTCGATCTGGAGGAGGCCCCCGGCGAACGCGTGCAGGGCGAAGTGATCACGGTGAGCGCCGAGGAGCTGGCCCGGCTCGATCGCTACGAACGCCTGGGCATCCGCTACGAACGGGTGCGCCTCACCCTGGCCGATGGCAGCGAGGCCTGGGTCTATCGGCGCTTGCCCGAGGAGGCGCTGGAGGAGGCCCGGTTGTGAGCAGGCCATACCGCCTTCTACAATAGCCCTTCTCAAGCTGTCGGCCCGGCGCCTAACCGTCCTCGAACAGGAGTGTCTGTGACCCCCCTCACCCTCTTCCACAACCCCCGCTGCTCCAAGTCGCGCCAGGCCCTGGCCCTGCTCGAGGAGCGCGGCGCCTCCTTCACGGTGAGGCGCTACCTGGACGAGCCGCTCGGTGTAGACGAGCTGCGCGCCCTGATCCATCGCCTTGACGGCGACCACAAGGCCCTCGTGCGCCACAAGGAAGCCGAATGGAAGTCGCTGGACGCCGATGCTGCCGACATCGATCAGGTCATCTCGGCCATTGCCGCTCACCCCCGCATCATGGAGCGCCCCATCGCCGATGACGGCAGGCGCGCCGTCATCGGCCGGCCTCCCGAAGCCATTCTCGACCTGCTCTAATGGTCCTCTCCCTCCACCCTGTCCCAGGAGCCGCGATGAGCGCTTCACAGCCCTATGTGCTGATTCTCTACTACTCGCGCCATGGCGCGCCCCGCGCCATGGCCGAACGCCTGGCGGCCGGCATCGAATCCGTGCGTGGCATCCAGGCGCGCCTGCGCACCGTGCCGCCGGTCTCCCCCACCTGCGAGGCGGTGGATCCGGAGATTCCCGAAGAAGGGGCGATCTATGCCAGTCTGGACGATCTTCGTCACTGCGCGGGGCTGGCGATCGGCAGCCCCACCCGCTTCGGCAACATGGCGGCACCGCTCAAGCACTTCCTCGACGGGACCAGCGAGCTGTGGCTTGGCGGAGCCCTGATCGATAAGCCCGCCACCGCCTTCACCTCGACTTCCAGCCTCCACGGCGGCCAGGAGAGCACCCTGCTGACCATGCTGGTGCCCCTGCTGCACCACGGCATGGTGTATGCGGGCCTGCCCTACAGCGAGACCGAACTCATGGAAACAGCCGGCGGCGGAACCCCCTATGGCGCCAGTCACCTGGCCGGCAAGCGCAGCGACCGCCCCCTGGACGAGCATGAGCGTCAGCTGACCCATGCCCAGGGCCGTCGCCTTGCCAGACTCGCCCTGGCCCTGTCGGCAATGACCGAGGAGGATCGCTTATGAGACGCTGGCTCGAATCCCTGGAGGCCGAGAAGGGGGTAGATCAGCTGACCGCCCGGGCCCGCCGCTGGGTGCTGGGCAGCTACGGCATCCTCACCCTGGCCCTGCTGATCTGGGGCATGCTGCTGGCCCGCGATGACGGCAATCTGCGCCCGATGCTGGCCTTCCTGCTGCCGCTGGTGCTGTTCCTGCCCTCCCTGCTGGCGAAACGGCCGCGTGGACACGCCTGGCTCGCCTTCGTCAGCCTGCTCTACTTCATGATCGGCGTGAACGTCGCCATCCTCCCCGGCCTCGGCTGGCTGGGCTGGCTGATCGCTCTGGCGGCGCTGGCGCTGTTCGGCGGCAGCACCCTCTATGCCCGCTTTCGCAGCCGCCAGCAGCGCGCCCGTCAAGGGGAGTAGACGAAGCCGGCCACCGCTCAGACGACGGCACCGGTCAGAACGTCGGGGAGCCGATACAGGGCTGACAGCGGCATGGGGCGGGCAAACAGGTAGCCCTGCAGCAGGTCACAGTGGCGCCGCGCCATGTCCTGCTGCTCCGCCCGGGTCTCGACGCCTTCGGCGACCACGGTCATGTCCATGCGGTGGGCCATGGTGATCACCCCCTGGACGATGGCCGCCGTGCGTCGGTCGCAGGGCGCCTTCTGCACGAAGCTGCGATCGAGCTTGAGCTTGTGGGTGGGCAGGTCGCGCAGATAGCCGAGGCTCGAGAATCCCGTGCCGAAGTCGTCGAGGGCGACCCTCACCCCCATCGCCTTGAGGGTCTCCATCAGCTCGATCACCGGCTCGGCGCCATCCAGCAGGACACTTTCGGTGACCTCCAGCTCCAGCAGCTCGGGCGGCAGGCCGGAGGTTGCCAGGGCGTGCCGCACCTCCTCGAGAAACCCGTCGCGACAGAACTGCAGCGACGAGATGTTCACCGCGACCGGCAGCATGCGCCCGGAGTGGGTACACATCTCGGCGATGTCCTGGCAGGCCTGATGCAGCACCCGGCGCCCCAGCGGAATGATCTGCCCGGTGCTCTCCGCCAGGGGGATGAAGTCGCCGGGGGAAATCATCCCCCGGACCGGGTGGCGCCAGCGCACCAGCGCCTCGACGCTGCGCATGCGGCTGTCGTGAGCATCGACCAGAGGCTGATAGTGCACCTCGAACTGGTTGTCGCTCAGTGCCGTGTGCAGCTCCTGGCGCATCAGCACGCTGTGTCGCGAACTCTCGGTCCGACGCCCCCGATACCACTGCCAGGTGTTGCGACCCTGCCGCTTGGCCTGCTCCACGGCCAGGCTGGCCTGCTGGATCAGCTCGTGGGCGTGAGCCAGCGGCTGGTCGTTGGAGGCAATGCCGATGCTGACGCTGAGCTGAATCAGCTGATCATCCACCCCGATAGGCTGAGCCAGGGCCTCGAGAATGCGCTCGGCCAGCCGGATCACCCGCGTGCGGTCACCGTCCACCAGCAGCACACCGAACTCATCGCTCACCAGGCGTGCGACGACATCATCCGGGCTCAACAGCGTCTCCAGCCGCCTCGCAACGCTGTCCAGCACCTGATTGCCGGCCTGATGCCCGAGGCCGTCATTGATGGTCTTGAAACCGTCCAGGTTCAGGTAGAGCACCGCCAGCCGCTCCTGCTCGCGCAGGCTGCGCTGACAGGCCGTGTCGAGAAGGCGCGTGAAGGTCGCACGGTTGGGAAGCCCGGTCAGCAGATCATGCGTCGCCTGGTGGGCCAGACGCGCTTCCTGCTGCTTCTGCTCGGTGACATCCTGCTGAATTCCGATGAAATGGGTGCAGACACCGCCATCGTCGACGACCGGACTGATCACCAGGTAGTTCCAGAATGGCGTGCCGTCCTTGCGATAGTTGAGCAGCGTGACGCTGACGTCGCGCCGCTCTCGGATACCCGCGCGCACCTCGGCAACGGCTGCCGGGTCGGTGTCCGGCCCCTGCAGAAAGCGGCAGTTCCTGCCCATCACCTCCTGCTGCGCATAGCCGGTGATGGCCAAGAAAGCCGGATTGGTGAACACGATGGGCATATCGGGCGCCAACGCGTCCACCATCAGCATACCGCTGGGGCTGGCATCGACGCCGCGGCTGAGCAGCCGCAGTTTATCCGTCTGTCGGTTGCGTTCGGTGACGTCACGGCAGATGCCATAGACGCCGACGATCTCGCCGTCCAGCGTCACCGGAAAGTTGGTGATCTCCAGCTGATAGGCGTGGCCGCGTACCTGAACGCCACGTGCCTCATAGGTCACCGCCTCGCCGCGGCGTGCGGCATTGAAGCCTGACAGGGTCCTCTCGTGGGAGTCCGGCTCGATGAACTCATTGAAGTGCCGACCGATCAGGCTGCTCTCCGGCCGCCCGGCGATCCGCTCCAGGGCGGCATTGCAGCGCAGGAAACGCCCCTCCAGGTCGAACGCGTAGACGCCGTCGGGATGGTTGACGAACAGGGAATGGTGCCACTCGGAGAGCTCACGGTGTCGGCGATCATCGCGATCACGCAAGAGGGCCAGCGAGATCAGCGCGGCGGCCTGGCACAGGCGTCGCCTGCCACCCGGGGTGGGAACACGGGGTACCCGATAGTAGGTGCCGAAGGTGCCCAGCAGCTCGCCGTCCGGGCTGAGCACGGGGCTCGACCAGCAGGCGCGCAGGCCCTCGGCCAGGGCGGCGTCACGGAAGGAGGCCCAGCGAGGATCCCGGGCGATGTCCTCGGTGACCGCCAGGCTGCGGCCGTGAGCGGCGCTGCCGAAGGAGGCGCTGTCCGGCCCGACCGGAACGCGCTGGAGCCTCGCCGTGAAGCGCGTCGAGAAGCGCTCGCTGGGCAGCAGGCTCAGGGTGTCGTCGCCGGGGTCGTAGCGCATGAAGGCCACGATGGCATCGGGCAGCAGCTGCCCGACCCAGCAGGCGATGGCCTCCAGGGTCTGAGGCAAGGGGGCGCGCCGAGCGATCCGTTCGTGGATACCCTGCTGGGCCTCCAGTAGAGGAAATTCATCGTTCATCTGTCGTCCTTGGGGGATGAAACCGGTCGTCCTGCAGCATGAGTGGGGTGGCCATTCATCAGTCGAATAATGGCCCCTTAGGACACTCTCGACAAACGGAATCCTGCTCGGAACGCTCCGGAAGCAGCGCGCCAGTTGGGGAAGCCTTTTTTTGCTACGCTTGAGAGGCTTGACATGAATCAAGCCGACAACTGACAAGCCAACGAAAGGAGCTCGTGATGACCGTGACTTTCCGCCCCCTGCTCGCCAGCCTCGGCCTCTCCGCCGCGCTGCTCGCCTCCGCCTCCGCCCAGGCACTGGAGGTCGACAAGGCAATCGAGTATCGCCAGGACGCTCTGCGCGTGATGGCCTTCCAGACCGGCCCGCTGGGTGACATGGTCCAGGGTGATATCGACTACGATGCCGAGGCGTTCGCGCTGCGTGCCAACAACCTCGCGTCACTGGCCCACCTGCCCTGGGAGGCCTTCGTCGAAGGCTCTCTGCAGGGGGATGACCACGGCATCGAGACCGACGCGATGGCCGCCATCGCCGACGACATGGACGACTTCAACGCCCGTGCCGAGACCCTGGTCGAGGAGACTGCCACCCTGGCACAGATGGCCAATGACGGCGAAGAATTCAATGCCCTGCGTCGTCAGATGGGCAGCGTGGTCAACACCTGCCGCGGCTGCCACGACAACTATCGCGACAACTGAGCGTGCCCGCTGCAGCATCGCGATAGCGCGCGGTCGTCGGCCGGCGCCATGACCAATCGGGGCGGCCAGAAGCCGCCCCGCTGGTTGCCGCATGTTCTAGGCGTTCCAGAGCCACATCACCGGCAGCGCCGCGATGACGATCACCACCAGTGCCAGCCAGGGGCTGGCGGTAGGCCGGGACAGCCCCCCGGCTGGCTCATCCTCCGGCGCCCCCTCCAGCGGCTTGCGGCCGGTAAACATGGCGCCTACCAGGCGCTCCCCCTTCAGGCGATGGACCAGCAGCGCCACCAGGTGAGCCGCGATCAGCCCGATCAGCAGGTTGGCATTGAGATGGTGCAGCCCCGCCAGGGTGCGAGCGGTACTTCGCTCCACCAGGCCATGCAGGGGCGCATCGAAGAAGATATCGTCGCTCAGGAAGAGGCCGCTGACGGCCTGGAACGTCAGCGACAGCAGCATCACCACCACCATGATGCCCCCCAGAGGGTTGTGGCCAGCAAAGACGGGGGGGCGCCCGCCGATCAGGCGTCTGGCGTAGGTCAACATGCGAGCCGGAGAATAGAGGAAGCCGCTGAAGCGGGCGTGATGACTGCCGACAAGCCCCCAAAGCCAGCGGAACAGCAGCAGGCCGACCAGCACGTAGCCAGCCCGCGCGTGAATATCGATGGGGAAGACGAAGGGCGCCCCGTCGGTCTTCATGGTGTAGAACGCCAGCGCCACGCACCCGACTAGCCCCCAGTGAAAGAGTCTCACCGGAATATCCCAGACCTTCAGTCGTGTCATCTTGCCTCCTTGCTGATTACAGATGGTTCATCTGGCATTAAGCTGCCATTTCCGACGATTTGCCTTATCATTACCGGTCCTATGGAGAACGCCCACCGAGTGGGACATTGAAGGAGTCTACCGCTTGTCTTCCGCGAACGCCTGGCGTGAGGCCACCACTCTGACCCTGCCGGTGATGTTCGGCTACCTGCCCCTGGGAGCCGCCTTCGGCATCCTGGCCGTCGAGGTGGGAATGCCCATCTGGGCCGCGCTGCTCATGTCGCTGCTCATCTATGCCGGCGCCGGCCAGTTCCTGGCCGTGGCGCTGCTGGCCGCCGGGGCAGGCCTCGTCGAGGTGGCGGTGGCAACCCTGATGCTCAATTCTCGCCACCTCTTCTACGGGCTCTCGCTGCTCAAGCGCTTCAAGGGCGCCGGCTGGCGCAAGCCCTACCTGATCTTCTCGCTCACCGATGAGACCTACTCGCTGCTCACCACCCTGCCGCCGGAGCGTGCCCGGGACCACGCCCTGGCCCTGCGCCTCGGCCTGCTCAATCAGGCCTGGTGGGTGATCGGCTCCCTGGCCGGTGCACTGATCGGCACCGCCCTGACGTTCGACAGCCGCGGCATCGAGTTCGCCCTCACGGCCCTGTTCATCGTGCTCACCCTTGAGCAGGCCCGTCGGCTGCGCCAGGCCCTGCCCTTCGTGATCGCTCTGGCGACAGGCGTCGCTGCCCTCCTCCTGCTGCCCGATCGCCATCTGCTGCTCGGCGCCATCGCGGCAGCCAGCCTGGTGCTGCTCGTCCACTACCGCTTCCAGGCACCGGCCCGATCCGGGGAGGGCCACTCATGAGCGATACGCATCTGGTGGTGTTTATCGCCACCTGCGCCCTGGCCACCTTCGCCACTCGGGTGACTCCCTTCGTGGCGCTGGCCCGTCAGGCCGAACATCCGCTGATTCTCCACCTGGGGCGCTACCTGCCCCCCGCAGTGATGATGATTCTGGTGATCTATGCGCTGCGCGACTTCCGCCCCCTGGCGGAGGGGCAGCTCAACGCGGGCGCCACCGGCTGGCCGATGATCCTGGCCTCCCTGGCGGTGGTGGTACTGCACCTCTGGCGGCGCAATGCCCTGCTCTCCATCATCGGCGGCACCGCGGCCTACATGACCATGGTGCAGCTGGGCTGGACGCCGTGAGCACCGGAAGGAATAAGCTTAAGGTGACAAATCGCCCCGCCCGGCGCAATGGAGTGTTGAGCTGGCGGCGCTGAGAGGCGACCATAAAAAGAAATTTCGAGGAGATTTCCATGACACGCAAGATCGCCGATATCCGCCGCGACTATGAAGGGGGGCAGCTGGATGAGTCCCAGGCCATCGAGGACCCCATGGCGCTGTTCGAGGAGTGGCTGGCCCTGGCGCTCGAGAGCGAGGGTGATGACGGCAACGCCATGACCCTCGCCACCGTGGACAGCCAGGGGCTGCCCCATGCCCGCGTCGTCCTGCTCAAGGGGATCGACGAGCAGGGCCTGGTCTTCTATACCAACTACCACAGCCACAAGGGCAGCGAACTGGCCAACGTTCCGCATGCCGCCCTGGTGTTCTGGTGGCCTTCACTGGCGCGTCAGGTGCGCGTGGAGGGCAGCGTCGAACAGGTCAGCGCCGCGGAGTCCGATGCCTACTTCGCCAGCCGTCCGCGGGGCAGCCAGCTGGGCGCCTGGGTCGCGACCCAGAGCGTGGTGATCCCGGGCCGCACCTGGATCGAGGAGCGCCAGAGCCGCTTCGAGCAGGCCTATGAGGGGCAGGAGATTCCCCGCCCGGTGCACTGGGGCGGCTACCGAGTGGTTCCCAATATGATCGAGTTCTGGCAAGGTCAGCCCAGCCGGCTGCACGACCGGATCCGCTACGAGACCCGCGACGGCCGGTGGCAGCACTTCCGCATGGCGCCCTGACCCCCTGGCCGGGCACGGGCCGCCGTCCGCAATCTCGAGCCCCTCGCCACCGGCGGGGGCTCGCACCGAGAGGGAAGAGGAGCGGGCCGGGCACCCTCAGTCGGGCAGGCTCTCCAGGCGATGGCGCTGCCATTCGCTCTCCGGCTCGTTGAGACGCAGTACCGCATCGACCACCTGCTCCTCCATGTTGTAGCGCTGCTTGAAGCCGAGGTGCTTCATCAGTGCGCGCATCGGGTGGTTATCGACCATGATCTTGCCGATCATCTCCAGAGTGCCGACGCTTCGGCAGTAGTCGATCATCTTGTTCATCAGCAGGCTGCCGATCCCCAGCCCCTGGAGGTCGTCGCGGATGATCACCGAGAATTCGGTGCGGATGTTGTCCGGATCGTTCCATACCCGGACCACGCCAAGCATCTCCTTGCTGCCATCCTCGAGCAGGTACTCGGCGATGAAGGCCATCTGCCGGTCATAGTTGATCTGCGACAGCATCGAGAGGTCGCGCTGGGTCAGGTCCGACTTGTTGTGGAAGTAGCGGAAACGAATGCTCTCCTCGGAGAGCCGCCGGTGGAAGCTGGTGATCAGCGGCGCATCCTCGGCCCGGATCGGACGCACCTCCACCTCCCAGCCATTCTTCAGGGTTACCCACTCACGCAGCTCTTCCGGGTAGGGCATGATGGCAAAGCGTGCCGGCGTGCCAAGATCCATGGCAAAGTCCACCGCCACCATGTCGTCGCGGTTGAGCAGCAGCGGATTGATCTCCATGCCCCGGAGCTCCAGCAGGTCGCTGGCCATCTGCGACAGCTTGACCAGCAGCTGGCAGAGCCGAGTGATATCGCGCTCGGGGTCGCTGGAGTGCTCATGGATCAGCCGGGCCACATGGGTACGATCCACCATGTCCTCGGCCAGTGTCATGTTGAGCGGCGGCAGCGCTACCTGGCGGTCGGCCAGGATATTGACCTTGTAGCCCCCGATGCCGAACACGATCACCGGGCCGAACACCGGATCCCGGGTGATGCCGGCGCAGGTCTGCAAGGAGTGCTTGCCGCGCTGCATGGGTTGCAGGCAGTACTCGCGGACCTTGAAGGCGGGATACTTCTCGTGCACCTGCTCGCCGAGCAGCGCCACCCCCTCGACCACCTGCTCGGGACTCCTCAGGTCCTGCAGCAGCCCCGCCGAGAGCCGATGGGGATGCTTGCGGTAGCGGAATGGCCGGCAGTTGCCCTCGTGCACCACCTTCAGCGCCATGGCCCCCTCGAAGGCCTGCGCGGCGGCAGCCCCCTCCTCCGGCGTGGTCACGTAGCGACTCGGGGCGACCGGAATCCCGTAGGCCTTCAACACCTGGGCGGTCTCGGAGTGAGAAAGCGATTCGCGCCCCTCGGCCTTGGCCTCCTTGATCAGGGTGCGGCAGCGGGCGCGGATGTCCGCCGTGGTGGTAAACGGCAGGCTGGGAGGCGTCTCCTGCAGCAGCGCCTGGACTCGCTGATAGTCGACCATGTGCATGAAGGCGTTGATGGCCTTCTCGGGCGACACATAGGTGGGGATGGCCGCCAGGCTGCACTCGTGGCGTGCCGAGAGGGCCTCCTCGAGCCCCATGAAGCTGGTCAGCAGGTTGCGGCGGAAGCGCTTGCGGTTGGCCACCACCGCCTGGGCGGTGGTCTTGGAGGGTGCCAGGCGGGTCGGCGCATGCACCACCAGCACGGCGTCGACGCCGGGGTCGGCGGCGACGATCTCGATGACATCCACGAACGTCTCGGGGGTGGCGTTGCCCCCCAGGTCCACCGGGTTCTCCCCGGGCTTGCTCATGTCGAAGTCGCCGCGCTCGAGCGCTGCCCGGGTCTCCTCGCTGAACTCGGCCAGCTTGCCGCCGGCATGGATCAGCTTGTCGATGGCCAGCATCGCCGGCCCCAGGCCATTGGAGACGATCGCCAGACGGTCGCCGCGCAGCGGCTTCATGAGCGACAGGGTCATCAGCGCATCGAACAGATCATCGGAGTCGTGCACCCTCACCACGCCGGCGCGGGAGAAGGCCGCATCGAAGATCCTGTCGCGGTTGGCGACCCCCGGCGTGGGCGGCAGGCCGGTGAGATCCGACTCGGGAGTACGCCCGCTCTTGATGGCCAGCACCAGGCGGTTACGCGAGGCGTCGCGCAGGGCCGTCATGAAATGCTGGGCGTCGAAGATCTTCTCGAGATGCAGCAGGATCGCCTGGGTGGGCGAGAACTGGTTGATGTAGTCGAGCAGATCGGGAAGCATGACGTCGACGCTGTCGCCCAGGGTGATCAGGTGCGAGAAGCCCACCCCGCGCCCCGCCGCCCAGTCGATCATCGCCGTGCCGAGCATGCCGGACTGCCCCAGATAGGCGACCTTGCCGGCCTTGATCGGCCGGTTGGCATAGGAGGCGTTGAGCTTGCGCCCCGGCACGATCAGCCCCATGCACTCCGGTCCCAGCACGCGAATCCCCGACTGGCGAGCGGCATCGAGCATGCGCTGGCGAATCGAGGCCTTGCCGTCGCGGGCCTCGTCGAGGTGAGAGCCGCCGGAGAGCACCAGCGCCGCATGCACACCGATACTGCCCAGCCGCGCGATGCGTCCGGGCACCGTGGCCACCGGAGAGCAGATGACGGCGAGGTCGGGCGCTTCGGGGAGCTGACCGATGCGGGCGAAGGCGGGCTGACCGAAGACGCTATCGTAGCCCTTGGGGTTCACGGCCCAGAGGGTCCCCGGAAAACCGGCCTCCTGAAGGTTACGGATCACCAGCCCGCCCAGGGAATTGGACTTTTCCGATGCACCGATGACCGCGATGGTACGGGGTTCGAAGAAGTGACGCAGGAAACGGGTGCTCAAGAGTCTCTCCGGCAGTGGATGACGGGAATGCCTTACTACTGTGTACGACCTATTGACACTGTCTGGCAAGGGATTGGGCAAAGTAAAGTGACCGCAGTCAGCCTGGAGGCACCGATGATCACCGGTTACATCACCCATCCCCATTGCATGCTCCATCACATGGGGCCCGAACATCCCGAGAGCCCGCTGCGACTTGAGGCGATTCGTGCGCGCCTGTCGCTGTCGGGGCTGCTGCAACAGACCATGCAGTCTGACGCTCGGGAGGCCACCGAGGAACAGCTGGCCCGGGTTCACCCTCTGCGTCACCTGCGTGCCCTGGACAAATGTGTTCCCGAAGAG
Source organism: Halomonas sp. (assembly GCA_003552795.1). Lineage (GTDB taxonomy): Bacteria > Pseudomonadota > Gammaproteobacteria > Pseudomonadales > Halomonadaceae > Halomonas. Next base: position 13,124 of record PUOM01000038.1, read on the forward strand.
GGCATCGTGACCCTGGACAGCGACACCATGATGAACCCGGAGAGCCTCAGCGCCGCCCGGGTGGCCGCAGGCGCCGTGGTTCGCGGCGTCGATCAGGTCTTTCGCCACCAGGCCGACAACGTCTTCTGCGCCGTGCGCCCCCCCGGCCACCATGCCGAAGCCGCCGATGCCATGGGCTTCTGCTTCTACAACAACGTGGCCGTCGGCGCCGCCCACGCTCGCGCCAAGTACGGGGCGCGGCGGATTGCGATCCTCGATTTCGACGTCCACCAGTGCAACGGGACCATCGACATCTTCAAGGATGACCCCGATGTGCTGGTCTGCACCAGCTTCCAGTATCCCTTCTACCCCTGGCGCTACCTGCGCAGCGAGTGGCAGAACGTGGTCAACACGCCGCTGGAGGCGGGCACCGACAGCGCCGCCTTCCGCCGCGCCATCGAGAATGACTGGCTGCCCGCCCTGCATCGCTTCAAGCCGGAGCTGGTCCTGCTCTCCTCCGGCTTCGACGCCCACCGCGAAGATGACATGGCGGAGCTCAACCTCGAGGAAGAGGACTTCTACTGGGTCACCCACATGGCCCTGGAGATCGCAGCCCTCTACGCGGACAACCGGCTGGTCTCGGTCTTGGAGGGCGGCTATCACCTGGAGTCTCTGGGCCGCTGCGTCGAGGCTCACCTCAAGGCCCTGCTCGGCCAGCCCTTCAGCAACGCGCCGGCACCTTCGGCCTGACGTTTCCCGATGGCCCGGTGGCGGCATGATCGCCACCGGGCGTGGTAAGCTTGAGGAAACCTGTTTCCGATAGTGAATCTTTGCCGATGACTGCCACCACCGACCAGGAAGCCGCTCTGCGCATCGCCTCGGGCCGCAAGCCGCTCGTCGAACCTCTGCGGCTGGGCGAGCGGCTGCGCGAGATCCGTCTGGCCAACCAGTGGACCCTGGAAGACGTCAGCCAGCGCACCGGGCTCGCCCGCTCCACGCTTTCCAAGATCGAGAATGACCAGATCTCCCCCACCTTCACCGCCGTCCAGAAGCTGATCGGCGGGCTGGGCATCGACCTCCCCCAGCTGCTCAGGCCACCCCGCCAGCAGAGGCGGACCATGGGGCGACGCGACCTGACCCGCAGCGGTCAGGGACAGCAGCACCCCACGCCCACCTATGAGCACGAGCTGCTGAGCTGCGAGCTGGCCCAGAAGCGCATGATTCCCTTCAAGACCATCGTCCGGGCCCGCAGCTTCGAAGAGTTCAGTGAGTGGGTGCGTCACGACGGCGAGGAATTCCTGATGGTGCTCGACGGCGAGATCCTGCTCTATACCGAGTTCTACGAGCCCCTGCGTCTCGAGCAAGGCGACAGCATCTACTTCGACAGCGACATGGGCCACGCCCTGGTCTCGGTGAGTCCGGAAGATGCGGTAGTGCTGTCGGTCTGTACCCGGGTCGACGCCGCCTGATTCAGCCCCGGCGGTTGGCCGCCCGGTCACCGGGGCGACGTTGCGGCACCGCATCCAGCACCAGGCGACCCCCGGAGTGGATCGCCTGGAAGTGCCTTCCCTTGGCCCGGGCGATCAGCATGACCCCGAATCGCGCGGCCAGCTCGACCCCCTTCTGGGTCACCCCGGAGCGCGAAACCAGCACTCCTATCCCCATCTGGGCGACCTTGAGCACCATTTCCGAGGTGAGCCGCCCGGTGGTGTAGAAAATATCGGCACGCCCCGACTCCGCCTCCGCCAGCCACTGCCGCCCCGCCAGGGTGTCCACGGCATTGTGGCGCCCCACATCCTCGACGAAGTCCAGCACCTGCGCCTGCTGGCACAGTGCACAGCCGTGCACCGCTCCAGCGCTGCGGTAGGTCTGGTTGTGCTCGCCCAGCGTCTCCAGCAGCGCATAGAGCGTCGACTGGCGTAACGGTGTCTCGGCCAGGCGCCGGCGCGGGACGGCATCGAGCAGCCGGCCGAATACCGTGCCCTGACCGCAGCCGGTGGTAACGGTGCGCTGGCCCAGGCGCTCCTCGAGGTTCTCCGGCAGGTGGCGGGTCAGCACCGCCGCGGCCTCGACCTCCCAGTCCACGTGCACCGCCATCAGGTCATCACAGGACGTCAGCAGCCCCTGGTTGCGCAGGTAGCCCACCACCAGCGCCTCGGGGTCATCGCCCAGGGTCATCAGAGTGACGATCTCGCGCCTGTTGAGGTAGAGGGTCAAGGCCCGCTCGGCGGCGATGGCCTGACGTCGGGGCTCTCCAAACTCATCGAAGACCTCGATCTCCACGGTGGCGGGCAGGCGGGCGTGGCTGCGAGTCAAGGACATGGCGCGTCTCGTCTCTGGTGGGTGGGCGCCGACGGCGACCTGGTCATGATGGCATCCGGGCACCTTGCTGTCTGCAGCCCCTGCTGCCGTGCAGCGGCTGGCAGAGTCGTGACACCCTGCACACGACACCGCCCACGGGCGGTGTCTTTTGTTATGCTGACCCGACTGCCACGCCAACCCCTGAGGGAGACAGAGCGACCATGGACCACCTCGACGACGCCACCCGCACCGAACTCGAAGCCGCCGCCTTCCGCCACCTGCTCAAGCACCTCGATGAGCACAAGGAGGTGCAGAACATCGACCTGATGATACTGGCCGACTTCTGCCGCAACTGCCTCTCCAAGTGGCTGGTCAGCGCCGCCGAGGAGCGCGGTGCCGAGCTCGACTACGAGGCCGCCCGCGAGTACGTCTACGGCATGCCCTACCCCGAATGGAAGAAGGCCTATCAGCAGGAGGCGACGCCCGAGCAGCAGGCTGCCTTCGAGGCCCGCCAGGCGCAGAAGTCGGGGAAAGCGTAATGAGCGAACCGATGCACCCCCTCGCCGTCGCCGTGCTGACCATCTCCGATACGCGCACCGAGGCCACCGACCGCAGCGGCCAGTCGCTGGTAGAGCGGCTCACCGCCGCCGGCCATCGCCTGGCCGACAGACAGATCATCCCCGACGATATCTATCGGATCCGGGCGGTGGTCGCGGCCTGGATCGCCGATCCCGAGATCCAGGTGGTACTGACCACCGGAGGCACCGGCTTTACCGGCCGGGACTCCACCCCCGAGGCGGTCAAGGTGCTGCTCGACAAGGAGATCGAGGGCTTCGGGGAGCTGTTCCGCCAGCTCAGCTGGGAGGAGATCGGCAGCTCCACGGTGCAGAGCCGCTGCCTGGGTGGGCTGGCCAATGCCACGGTGGTGTTCTGCCTGCCCGGCTCCACCGGAGCCTGCCGCACCGGCTGGGACGGCATCCTCGCCGAGCAGCTCGATAGTCGGCACAAGCCTTGTAACTTCGCCAACCTGGTGATTCCCGAGCGGGGCCAGCATGGCTGATCTCAAGCCCGTCGAGGCGGCTCTTGCCGCACTGCTCGAAGGGGTATGCCCGCTGCCCGCGGAGCGCCTTCCCTGCGAACGGGCGGCGGGCAGAATCCTTGCCGAGGCGGTGGCGGCAACGATGGATGTACCCCCCTTCGATAACAGCGCCATGGACGGCTATGCGCTGCATCATGGCGACGCCGGTAACTGGCTGGCGGTCAGCCAGCGTATCGCCGCGGGCGCCGCCGGTGAGCCGTTGAAACGCGGGAACTGTGCGCGCATCTTCACCGGCGGTGCCATCCCCCCGGGCGCCGACTGCGTGGTGATGCAGGAGCGCTGTGAGGCTGAGGGCGGCCGCGTGCATGTCCCCGAGGGAATCCCGGCCGGCGACAATATTCGCGCCCGAGGGCGGGACGTCAGCGCCGGCCGCGAGCTGCTGCCGGTCGGCCAGCCCCTCGAGGCCGCGGCCCTCGGCCACCTGGCCGGTCAGGGGATCACCGAGGTGTCGGTGCGTCGCCGCCCGCGGGTGGCGCTGCTCTCCACCGGTGACGAGATCATCGACCCGGGCCAGCCGCTCGGCCCGGGGCAGATCTACAACTCCAATCGTCCCATGCTCAGGCGGCTGCTGGAGCGTTTCGGCGCCGAGGTGACCCGCGCTACCGCGATTCCCGACGCTGCCGAGGGTACCCGCCTGGCCCTCGCCGCGGCGGCCCGGGAGGCAGACGTGGTCATCACCACGGGGGGCGTCAGCGTCGGCGAGGAGGATCATGTGAAGGCGGCGGTGGAAGCGCTGGGCCAGTTGGACCTGTGGCGTCTCGCCATCCGGCCCGGCAAGCCGCTGGCCCTGGGGCGGCTTGCCGCCGGGCATCGCGAAGCCCGCTTCGTGGGGCTGCCGGGCAATCCCGTCTCGAGCTTCGTCGGCGCCTGGCTGTTTCTCCGCCCGCTGATGGGCGCCCTGCTCGCTGCCCCCTCCCTGGCCGAACTGCCCCGTCTCACTGCCCGCGCCGACTTTGCCACCCGGACCGGACCCCGCGCCCACTACATGCGCGTTCGCCTGGCGTTCGGCGCGGAGGGCATCAGGGCTTACGCCTTCCGCGATCAGAACTCCGGGGTGCTCAGCTCCTGCATCGACGCTGACGCCCTGGCGGTGATCCCGGCGGAGACGCGCATCGAGGCGGGTGAGTCCATCGAGTGTCTCTGGCTCGGCAGCGGCTGAGGCCCTCTTCGCCTCAGCGCCCTTCCGTCAGCTCCAGCGCCCGTCGCACCTCAGGCCACAGGCGCTGGAAATCCTCCTCCAGCCGAGAATGTTCCGCTGCCAGCCAGGGCACCAGTTCGGCCAGACGGTTGGGGCCGGTGAGGCGCTGGCCGATGCCGGCGATGGCCCGGCAGGTGAAAGCAAAGTCGGCATAGCGATGCAGCCAGTCCTGCTCCACCAGCAGCGGCACCAGCCTCGCCAACCGCGCCGGCGCCGGCCGGGCAAGCAGCACCCGGTAGGTGCGTGGAATCAGCAGCGACGGCCGCGCCTGGCGCTGGAGCTCCCGTGAAATAAAGTGATCCCACATCAGGTCCAGGCCGATCCCGGCATAGCGACGCTGGCGGTTCGGTGATCTTCGGCGCACCGCCACCACCACCGGATGAGCATCGACGAAGGCGTCCACGCGGCGGTGGTGGCGAATGCCGCTCGCGACCTCGGCGGGCCAGGACGACAGATCGCTGCCCTTGACCCCGTCAGCGATCAGATTGCCCCACAGGAAGTCATCGCTGCCGCCGCGGGCCAGCCAGGCGTGGGCGAGGAAATTCACGCGGGGCTCACAGGCAATTCGTCGGCTTGGGCAGACCGGCGATGCGGGCGGCGAGTTTGGCAGGGCTGCCGGGGAAGAGTCTCATCAGGTGAATCGAGCGGCCCTTCTCCTCGCCCAGGGCTCTGGCCACCGCCTTGACCAGCGGGCGCATCGCGGGAGCCTGCTCGAAGCGCTGGTAGAAGTCGCGAAGTACCCGGATGATTTCCCAGTGTTCATCGGTCAATTCGAGGCCCTCCTCCTTGGCGATGGCCTCAGCGATGTCTGTTGACCATTCTTCCAGGTTTATCAGGTAGCCTTCCGCATCCAGCGCCACCCGTTTATTTGTCAAATGAAGATAACGGTATATTTCTGTCGTCGCCATCAGAACCAGCTCACCGTCTTCCGGGCCTCTTCGGTCAGGGTCACGAAGCCCTCGACGTCGACCCGCACTACCGAGTCGTCACAGAGCGGCTCGAGACCGCGGGCGGCAAGGTCCTCCTCCAGGGCCAGGAGGCGACCTCTCACGTCGCCGAAGCGGCCAACCAGCCCCTTCAGGGCGCCCTGAACGCCATCCTCGATCAGCAGCAGGCGATCGTCCGGCCCCATGGCCGCCAGGGCCTGCCGATAGACCTCGCTGGTGGCCGGCGAGCGATTGAGAATATGCAACAGCACAAGGTATCTCCCGAACGGCAACGCCGTCCTCAGAAGGTCAGTACCAGCGAATGGCAAGCGGTAAGCCCGGGCAGCGCCGCCGCCTCGACCCTTCGCGGGGAAAGCATGAGCTCATCCCCATCGAGGCCGAGGCGCGACAGCGCCTCCGCTTCCACCAGCAGGGAATCGATATCGTACATCTCGAGCATCTCGAGGGTGGGCGCGGTGCCCTTCTGCCCCAGGGGACCGCGCTGCTGACCGGGCACCAGGGCGGTGACGCCCTCTCCCATGAACAGCAGCGTCACCCGGCGCCCGAAGGCCGCCGCCACCAGGGCCGCATCCAGGCCCTCGCGCAGCCAGCTGCTGCCGTGGGGACCATGGCGCAGGATCACCAGCAGATCGCCCGCGACGTCTTGCTCCTCGTCGTTTTCCATGACGCCTCCTCAGGGTCCGAATGTCACCAGGCGATCGCAGCGCAGGCCGAGATCCACCAGCTGGCCGAGGCCGGTCAGCTCGAAGGGCGGCTCGACGCTGTGGCCCTGCTTGCCATGGCGCGCCGCCTCCCGCTCATCGAGCAGACCGCGACGCAGGGCGGCGGCGATGCAGACCTGAAGGGGCACGCCATGGTCGGCGGACAGCGCCGCCCAGCCGTCCACCAGATGGGGTTCATCCTGGGGCGGCGCCGCGAGCCGCGCGGCGTTGTGAACCCCCTCATGATAGAAGAACACCGCCTCGAGCCGGTGGCCACGACCCGCCACCGCCCGCGCAAAACGCAGGGCAGAGTGGGCGGCCTGGCTGCTGTAGGGGGCCCCCATCAGTAGAATCCCGTAGCGCATTATCGACTCTCCACAAACAGGCTGGCCCCGCCGAGGCGGGGCCAGCCGAGATCCTCGCGACCCGTCAGGATCAGTCGTTGCTCATGAAGCCGAGCAGGGCCAGCAGGCTGACGAAGAGGTTGTAGATCGAGACATAGAGGGTAATGGTGGCGAGGATGTAGTTGGTCTCGCCGGCCCGATGCACGATCTCGCTGGTCTGGTAGAGGATCGCCGCGGAGGCGAACAGCACGAAGCCGGCAGAGACCATCAGCATCAGGGTGGGAATCTGGAAGACCAGGCCCGCCACCATGGCCAGGATCAGCACGATGGCACCGGCCATCAGGAAGTTGCCCAGGAAGCTGAAGTCCTTCTTGGAGATCAGCGCCACGGCGGAGAGGCCGATGAAGGTCAGGCCCGTCATGGCCAGGGCGTTCATGACCAGGGCCGCACCGTTGGGCAGCGCCAGGTAGGCGTTGAGGATGGGGCCAAGGGTGAAGCCCATGAAGCCGGTGAAGGCGAAGGTGGCCAGCAGGCCGGCGGCCGAATCGGCGGTCTTGTGTACCAGGAACATCAGGCCGTAGGCACCGATGAAGAACACGAAGATGTTGAGCCGCTCGACGCCCATGGCCATGGCGGCGCCAGCGGTCACCGCCGAGAACATCAGCGTCATGGCAAGCAGGCCATAGGTGTTGCGCAACACCTTGTTGGTGCTGACCGTCTGGCTCTGACTCTGTTGACGGGTAAGCTGGGTATCTTGGTATGCCATGGATCCAGTGCTCCCTGTGTATTTGGTAGGTCTTGGCAGTGGACCTAGAATGCCGACTCGAGGTTCCCCGCGCAAGCCCCTGCCCCCGCGCACTCAACGCTGATTCTCTGCACCCAGTAGCTGCAGGGCCACCTCGGACGCCGTCGCGCAGATATCCCCTGCGGCCGCCGAGAGGGTCTCCAGGTCCATCCAGCAGGCGTGCGTGGCGTCATCCCCGGCGACCGGCTCCCCGGCTTCCCACGCCATGCGCATGACCACCACCACGTAGTGGAATCGCAGCCGACCCTGCGCATCGTGCTCGATCACATCGATGGCGGTGAAGGGGGTGCAGGCCCTGGCCTGCACGCCGGTCTCCTCGAACAGTTCGCGCCTTGCGGCCGCGGCAAGGCACTCCCCCGCCGTCACCTTGCCACCGGGCAGCGCCAGCCGTCCGGCGTTGGGCGGGTTGCGACGCCTGATCATCAACAGGCGCCCTTCTCTCACCACCGCGCAGGAAACCGCGGCGGCAGGAAAGGCGGTTTCGGCAGCTGATGATGATGGGGGCATGGCGCTCTCCTAAGGTTGCGAGGGCCAGTGTGCCACCCTGCCGGCCCTCTGGCTAACGCCTTGATCCAGTGGTCCTCTTGACCCGCTGGAGAAAGCTGGTAGTATTCACCGCCGTAAGCCGGAGGGATGGCAGAGCGGTTGAATGCACCGGTCTTGAAAACCGGCAAGGGTTAACGCCCTTCCAGGGTTCGAATCCCTGTCCCTCCGCCACCATATCCAAAGAATCAGGCACCTACGGGTGCCTTTTTCGTTTCTGGCCATCCTACCCATCATCCTCAGGAGGGCGCCATGGCGCTGAAGGCCACGATCTGCAAGGCGCGCCTGCAGGTTGCCGACATGGAGCGACACTACTATGGCGAGCACCCTCTGACCATCGCTCGCCACCCGTCCGAGACCGACGAGCGCATGATGCTGCGCCTGCTGGCCTTCGCCCGTCACGCTCACCCGGATCTGACCTTCGGGCGGGGCGTCAGCGCCGACGACGAGCCGGATCTGTGGCGCAAGAGCCTCACCGGCGATATCGAGCTGTGGATACAGCTCGGCCAGCCGGACGAGCGGGAGATACGTCGAGCCTGCGGCCGCTCGAGGCAGGTGGTGCTCTACACCTATGGCGGTCAGGGATCACGGCTCTGGTGGGAGGCGCTGGCCGGCAAGCTGCGCGGCCTGACCAACCTGACCGTCATCGACGTCTCCACCGAAAGCGTCAGCGAGCTCGGTGGACTCGCGGCCCGGAGCATGGAGCTCAACGCCACCCTCCAGGACGGCATGATCTGGCTGGCCACCCCGGAGGCCTCCGTGGAGGTCAGCATCGAGATTCGCCAGCAGTCGGCAATGACTCAGTAGAGCCTCAGCCCCACCTTGGTCACGACGTTGCCGTTCATCTCGCTGACCACCCAGTGAATGCCGTGCCAGTCCACGTCATCCCCCACCACCGGATGCCCGCCCACGCGCAGGGAGATGAAGTCCGCCAGGGTCATCTCCTGCTCCGCCTGACTCAGCGTCAGACCGTAGGCGTCGGCGATATCCTGCATGCGGGCCTCGCCGGCGAAGGTGAAGGTGCCGAAGAAGGCGCGCTCGCGCTTGAGCTTGGCATCCCCGTTGAAGAGTCGGTTGAGCGCCGGCAGGTCCTCGCTGCGGCCGATCACGCAGATCACATCGCCCAGCTGCAGGCGGGTGCTCCCCTTGGGATGCAGCATCACATGGTCGCGGAACAGCGCCGAAATCAGCGCCCCCGAAGGGAAGCGCAGCAGCCGAATGGGCACATTCTCCAGATCGGAATTCTCCACGTTGTAGACGAACATCTCGAAATCGTTCTCAGGCAGTATGCCCAGAGGCCCGCGCCGGTTGGGGGTCACGCTGGTGGGCACTTCCACCTTCATCCAGCGCGCCATCCACCCCAGGGAGCCCCCCTGGATCAGCAGCGAGAGCAGCACCACCGCAAAGGCGACGTTGAAGTAGAGAGAGGCGTTCTCCACGCCGCCGATCACCGGGAAGATCGCCAGCACGATGGGCACGGCGCCGCGCAGACCCACCCAGGCGATGAAGCCGGTCTCCCGCCAGCGAAACTTGAAGAAGGGCTTGATGCTGATCAGCACCGCCAAGGGCCTGGCCACGAAGATCAGCGCCAGCGCCACCAGGGTGGCGGGAAGCGCCAGCTCGAGCAGCTCGCTGGGATTGACCAGCAGGCCCAGCACCAGGAAGAGGCCGATCTGGCTCAGCCAGGCCAGGCCGTCGTGCACCGGCAGGATGAAGTTGATATGGCGTCCGGGCTGGTTGCCGATCATCAGCCCCGCCAGATAGATGGCCAGGAAGCCGCTGCCGCCGAGGAAGCTGGTGATGCCGAACACGCTGAAGCCCAGCGCCAGGGCCAGCAGGGAGTAGAGGCCGGGAGCCAGGTCCACCCAGCGCAGCAGCTTGCCGCTGAGCCAGCCTCCCCCCACCCCGATCGCCAGCCCCAGGCCGAACTGCTGACCCAGCAGCAGCAGAGTGTCGACGCCACCGCTCAGCTCCCCGACCAGCATCTCCACCAGCACCAGGGTGAGAAAGATTGCCATGGGGTCGTTGGTGCCCGACTCGATCTCCAGGGTGGCGCCCACCCGCTCGTTGAGATTGACCCCGCGGCCGCTGAGCATCGAGAAGACCGCGGCGGCATCGGTGGAACCGACGATCGCCCCCACCAGCAAGCCCTGCAGCAGGGTGAGGTCGAAGATCCACATGGACAGCACGCCGACGATCCCGCTGGTGATGAAAACCCCCAGGGTGGCCAGCGACAGCGCCGGCCGAAAGCCGACCCGAAAGGTCTTGAGACGGGTGCGCAGCCCACCGTCCAGCAGGATCATGGCCAGCGCCACATGGCCGAGGGTAAACGCCAGCGAATAATCGTCGAACTGGATGCCAATCAGCCCCTCTTCCCCCGCCAGCATGCCCAGCCCCAGGAAGATGAGCAGCAGGGGAAAGCCCACCAGGCTGGAGAGACGACTGGCCAGCACGCTGAGCCCGATCAGCAGGCCGCTGAGTATGAAGAGGCTATTGACGGTGTCCATGGCATCCTCGTGGCGGCTAATGGGGCATTATCGCACGCCCCCCGCAGCCGTGCGACGCCGTCAGCAGGGCTGGTCAGCCCTTCCCTGCAGCGGCTACACTCTGCTGCCGCCAGCCGGCCGTGTGCCGGCACCCCTGCCGGAGCCCCTGCATGTGCGACCCCGCCCGACCCAAGCCTCTGCCCGTCGTCGCGACCGCTCTCACCCTGCTGATGGCGGCGCTGACAGCCGCAGCGGACGAGGCACCCGTGCCGCTGGCCATACCCGAGCTCGAGCCGGAGACGCCGGACACCCTGACTCTGGATAGCCGGGTTGTCGTCCCTCGGATGCGGCCACTCGACGCAGGGCCCGAGCAGGAACTTGGCGACGTCAGGCCCGTGCTACCCGGGGATGAGACCGACAGCGAGGCCAGGGCGCGACCTGGCCTGCCCCGGGCCGGCGACAGGGGCGGCGACAGGGGCGAGCAGAACGCCACGGCACCGACGCAACCCGACGCCCCCCTGCCCGACGCGGACATCGAGCAGGGCCCCATGGTGACTCTCACTCCCCCCGAGCCCATTGAGCCGCCGCCGCTCAAGCCCCTGGAGATCATGCTGGACTGGTACCCGGGGCCCCAGCACGCTGCCCTGCTGATCGCTCAGCACAAGGGCATTCTGGAACGTCATGGTCTGCAGGTGACCCTGACGACCCCTGCCGACCCCGGCCTGCCGACGAGGCTGCTGGCCGCCGGGCGCATCGACCTGGCCGTGAGTCGCCAGCCGCTGCTGCACCTGCAGGTGGATCGTGGCCTGCCGCTGGCGCGGGTGGGTACCCTGGTCGCGCTGCCCCTGACGGGCCTGCTGCTGCGCGATAACGACAGCATCGCGTCGCCGTCGGACCTGGCGGGCAGACGCATCGGCTATTCGGTGGAAGAGAGCAGCGCACTGCTGCTGCCGGCACTGCTCAAGCCCCACGGCATCACCATGGACGAGCTGGAACTGGTGGACGTCAACTTTGGTGCCGTGGTCGAGATGGCGGATCAGGAACTGGACGGGGTGTTCACGCCTCAGCACCTCGCCCTGGCTCGGCGCCTGGGCGACGAGGGCGTCGCCACCCGCCTGGTGCGCCTGGAAGAGCATGGCATTCCTCGCCACGAGGGGCTGATCCTGGTGGCCAACCGCGACCGGCTCGGCGCCCAGCAGGAGAGCCTGCGCCGCCTGCTGGATGCCCTGGCCGAGGCCACCGCCTGGAGCCTGGAGCATCCCCAGGCGGCCTGGGAGCTGCTGGCGGAGAACGAGCCCATCCTGGATACCCCCGCCAACCGCGACACCTGGATGCCCCTGCTGCTGCGACTGAGCGCGCGTCCCGCCGCCCTCGATCAGGGTGGCTACGCGCGCTTCGAGGCCTTCCTGCATGAGCAGGGCCTGGTCGAGACCCTGACGCCGGTAGACAAGATGGCGGTCGACGTGGGCGCACCCTGATGGACGAGCCACTGATCTTTCTCGACCTGGAGACCACCGGGGTCCGCACGACCCGGGACCGCATCATCGAGATTGCCGCCCTGCGCCTCGAGCACGGGGAGGTGATTTCACGCTGGCACCGGCTGATCAACCCCGGGGTGCGCATCCCCGCCCCCATCAGCCAGCTGACAGGGATTGACGATGCCATGGTCGAGGACGCCCCCGCCTTCGACCAGATCGCCGCGGAGCTCAGGGAGTGGCTGGGCGATGCACCGCTGGTCGCCCACAACGCTCGCTTCGACCATGGCTTTCTGCGCAACGCCTATCAGCGGGCGGGACTGGAGTACCACGCCGAGGTGATCTGCACCCTGCGCCTCTCGCGACGCCTGGCACCTCAGCATCGCGAGCACAACCTGGCGGCCCTGCTGGAACGCCATGGCATCGCCTCGCCCGGCCGCCATCGCGCCATGGCCGACGCCGAGGCCCTGCTCGCTCTCTGGAAGCAGTGGCAGCGAGAGTATCCGGTCCGGCGGCTGAGTGACGAGATCCAGCGCCAGCGCCGCCTGCCCAGCCTGCCCCCCCACCTCGATCCGGGCATGATCCAGGCCATCCCCGGGACGCCGGGGGTCTACCTGATGCATGGGGAGAACGACCTGCCGCTCTACATCGGCAAGAGCGTGAACCTCAGAGCTCGGGTCATGAGCCATTTCCAGGCCGACCACCGCGAGGATCGCGAAATGCGCCTCGCCCAGCAGGTGAGGCGCGTCGACTGGCGGGAAACGGCCGGCGATCTGGGTGCCCAGCTGCTGGAGGCGCGGCTGGTCAAGGAGCGCCAGCCCATCATGAATCGTCGCCTGCGCCGTGCGGGTCGGCTGACGGGATGGTCGTGGCCGGAGAGCGCCAGCCGACCCGAACTGCGTCGCGCCGAAACGCTCACCGGAAGAGAGGCGGCCGAGATGATGGGGCTGTTTCGCAGCGCTCGGGAGGCCCGGCAGGCGCTGCACCGGATCGCCATGGACCAGGGACTCTGCCTGCGACTGCTGGGGCTGGAGGCGGGGCGCGGGGCCTGTTTCGCCAGCCAGCTGGGCCGCTGTCGCGGCGCCTGCCGGGGCGACGAACCTCTGGAGGCGCACAGCGCACGGGGCAGAGAGGCGCTGTCGCGTCTGCGCATCCATCACTGGCCCTGGTCAGGGCGCCTGGCCATCGGCGAGCGCGGCCCCACCGGCGCCGAGGCCTGGCACCTCGTGGACCACTGGTGCCATCTGGGCAGCGCCGACTCCCTGGCCCAGCTCGACGCGCTTGGCGGGGCCACGGGACGCTTCGACGTCGACACCTACCGGATACTGCGCCGCTTCCTCGATGGCGACGGCGCCGAGCGGCTGTCCCTGGTCACGCTACCCCGCCCGGCAGACGCCTTGCCCTGAGGCCGAATGCCCGTTCGGGCAGTGCCCGCCGCCTTCCCGTGGCCGGCCCACCGACGCGGCACGCCTAGTCCGGGTGGCGGGCCAGAAACGCCTCCACCGCGTCGCGAAAGGCCTCGGGCTGCTCGGCATGCAGCCAGTGCCCCGCCTCCAGGGTCACCACTTCCGCCTCCGGCAACACCGCCTTCAGGGCAGGAAGCATGGAGTCGGTAACGTAGGGCGAGTTGGCGCCGCGCAGCACCAGGGTCGGCCCCGAGAAGGCTCCCTCGCCCGCCGGTGGCGCCATGACGGTCTCGTAGTCGGACTGAATCGCGTCGAGCCCCAGGCGCAGCCTGAGCCCGCCCGCCTCGGCGCGCTCCAGGTTGGTGGCCAGGAACAGCCGCACCGCCCGCTCCTTGACGTGCTCACCCAGCAGCTCGTCGGCCTCGCGGCGGTTGGCCGGCTGGCCCTCCTCCAGGCGACGCAGGCCGGCAAACACGGTGTCGTGGTCGTGACCGTAGGCAACCGGGGCGATGTCGCCGATGATCAGCGAGGCCGCCCGCTCAGGCGCCAGCCGCGCCAGCGAGATCACCACCTTGCCGCCCATGGAGTGGCCCAGCAGGTGGGCACGGGGCACCCGGAGACGATCCAGCAGCCGGATCACGTCCCCGGCCATGGCGTCGTACCCCATGCCCTCGGCGTGGGGTGAGCGGCCATGATTGCGCAGGTCCACGGCGATCACCCGCCGCATCTCCTGCCACGCCTTGACGTGGGACCGCCAGTTATCGGCGCTGCCGAACAGGCCATGGATGACCACCAGCGGCACGCCTTCGCCGCCGGTATCCAGATAGTTGAGCGCTAAGGACATGGGACTCTCTCCTCGGCCGGTTCCTCGGCCGGTATCAGGGGCGGGATCTCGCCGCGGGGGCCGCCGGCGTCTCGGCCTGAGTGGCCGCCACCAGGCGACGGCTCAGGGTCGCCAGCAGCACGCCGTAAAGCGGCACGAAGAACAGCAGGCTGATGATCAGCTTGATGACATAGTCGACCCAGGCGATCTCCAGCCAGTTGGCCGCCATGAAGGGATCTGGGCTGCTGTAGAAGGCGATCGAAAAGAAGGCGAAGGTATCCGCCAGGTTGCCCAGCACCGTGGAGACCGCCGGCGCCACCCACCAGGCCTTGAGGCCGCGCAGCCGGTCGAAGACCTGCACATCGAGCAGCTGGCCCAGCAGGTAGGCCATGAAGCTGGCCACGGCGATACGCGCCACGAACAGATCCCACTCTCCCAGGGCCTCGAGGCCGGCGTAGCTGCCCCGCGGGAAGACCACCGAGACCACATAGGAGATGACCAGCGCCGGCAGCATGACGCGCATCACGATGGCACGGGCCGGCTCCTTGCCGAAAAGACGCACGGTCAGATCGGTGGCCAGGAAGATGAACGGGAAGCTGAAGGCCCCCCAGGTGGTGTGAAAGCCGAACAGCGTAAAGGGCAGCTGTACCAGATAGTTGCTGGCGGCGATCACCAGCACATGGAAGCTGATCAGCAGGCCCAGCAGGCGGCGCTGCTGGGCGTCGGAAAGCGCGAACACGGCGACATCCTTTTTTTGCGGGAGGGGTGAGGGAACCCTCGTGAAACGGGCTGACGGGGTCAGCGTGCGGTCGCGCATTATACGGACCCCACTCGCCGCTGGCCATGCCGACCAACGCAGACGCCGCCCCGAAGGGCGGCGTCATGCGAGGCACGCTCAGCGGGTCAGAGCTGACGCGCATCCTGGGAGGCGCCCACCGAACGCGACTTCATGGCGTCGTGAACGTCCTGCAGGCTGGCCGGATCGTCGATGGTGGACGGCACGCCGTACTCCTTGCCGTCGGCGATATTGCGCAGCAGCTTGCGCAGGATCTTGCCGGAGCGAGTCTTGGGCAGGCGATCCACCACCAGCACCTGCTTGAAGCAGGCAATGGGCCCGATCTTGTCGCGCACCAGGGCGATCAGCTCCTGCTCGAGATCATCCTCACGTCCCTCGAACCCATCCTTGGGAATCACCAACCCGATGGGCAGCTGGCCCTTCAGGGCATCGTGGATACCGATCACCGCGCACTCGGCCACCGCCGAATGGGCGCCGACGACCTCTTCCATCTCGCCGGTGGAGAGGCGATGGCCGGCCACGTTGATGACGTCGTCGGTGCGTCCCATGATGAACAGGTAGCCATCCTCATCCACATAGCCGCCGTCGCCGGTCAGGTAGTAGCCCGGGAAGGCCGCCATGTAGGCCGAATGGAAGCGCTGCGGGTCACCCCAGACGCCGACCAGGCAGCCCGGCGGCATCGGCTGCTTGATCACCACGGCCCCCTGTTCCATGGGGCCCATGCGCTCCCCCTCGCGGTCGAGGATCTGCACGTCGAAGCCCGGCACCGGCACGGTGGCACTGCCCGCCTTGGTGGGCATCGGCTCCAGGCCATGCAGGTTGGCGGCAATGGGCCAGCCGCTCTCGGTCTGCCACCAGTGATCGATCACCGGCACGTCGAGCAGATCGTCCAGCCAGTGGAAGGTAGGCGGATCGAGGCGCTCACCGGCCAGGAACAGCGCCTTCATGCAGGAGATGTCGTACTCCTCGAGAAGCTTGCCGTCCGGATCCTCCTTCTTGATGGCCCGGAAGGCCGTGGGCGCCGTGAAGAAGCTCTTGACCTGATACTCCTCGATCAGCCGCCAGAAGGCACCGGCATCCGGTGTCTTCACCGGCTTGCCTTCGTAGACCACGCTGGTGGCCCCGCGCAGCAGCGGCGCATAGACGATATAGGAGTGACCCACTACCCAGCCCACGTCCGAGGCGGAGAAGAACACCTCGCCGGGCTCAACGTCGTAGATGACATCCATGGAATAGGCCAGGGCCACCGCATAGCCGCCGGTGTCGCGAACCACGCCCTTGGGCTTGCCGGTGGTGCCGGAGGTGTAGAGCACGTAGAGCGGGTCGGTGCCCTTTACCGGCACGCAGTCGGCCGGTTCGGCCTGAGCCATCAGGGCGGCCCAATCGTGGTCGCGCTCGCCCAGCTCGGCGGTGTGCTGCTCGCGCTGGAAGATCACGCAGGCATCAGGCTTGTGGGCACTCTGCTCGATAGCCGAATCGATGATGCCCTTGTAGGGCAGCACCTTGGTGCCCTCTATCCCGCAGGAGGCCGCGACCACTGCCTTGGGCGCGGCGTCTTCGATACGCACGGCCAGCTCGTGGGGGGCAAAGCCGCCGAAGACCACCGAGTGCACCGCGCCCAGGCGCGCGCAGGCGTACATGGCCACCAGCGCTTCGGGCACCATGGGCATGTAGATCACCACCCGGTCGCCCTTCTCCACCCCCAGCTCCCTGAGAGCACCGGCGAAGCTGGCCACCTGGTCGCGCATCTCGCGATAGGTCAGGGTGCGCTTGGAGTCGGTGACCGGCGAGTCCCAGAAGATCGCCGGCTGATCGCCGCGCCCCTGCTCCACGTGGTGGTCCAGCGCCGCATAGGAGATATTCAGCTCGCCGTCGGCAAACCAGCGCGCATGGTCGGCCTCATCGTAGTGAAGGATCTGGGTCGGGGCCTTGAACCAGGGAATTCGACGGGCCTGCTCGGCCCAGAAGCTCTCCGGCTGCTCGATGGAGCGGCGAAATTCGTTGGCGTAAGTGCTCATGATCGTCCTGTAGCAGGTCAGTGGCGTCGAATGAATTGTTGACACTGTAATGCACATCGACGGCGATGCCTTCATACGATAGGCTAACTTTCGACAAAAGGTGGAGATGTCAGCGGTCACATTGTCAACAACGTGACGTGGATCAAACCCTGGCTCAACGCTGATGGGCACTCGCCCCCTCCGGCTTGCTTGGACTATGCTTTAATCAAGTGCTAAATGAGCAAAGCACGCTCGCCAGGGAACGGCCAGGACCCAGAGAGTCACGGGGCGCAGCCATGGGGACTTGACCTGAATGGCTGGCCGCGAGAGGAAGCCAGGGGTGAACGGCCAACCATCATCAGCACCTGCCAGCGCGGGGAATCAACATGGGCAATTCCAACAGCACCTCAGCACGCCTCCTCGCCGGAGGGGACGACGCCATCGATCGGGCCTCGGCGCTGCTCAAGGCCATGGCCAATGATAACCGGTTGCGCATCCTGTGCCTGCTCGATGGGCAGGAGCTATCGGTGACCGAGCTCAACAACCGACTCACCCTGAGCCAATCGGCGCTCTCCCAGCACCTGGCGATCCTGCGCCGGGAGAAACTGGTCACCACCCGGCGGGCCTCCCAGACCATCTATTATTCCTGGCACGGCGACAGTGCCCATACCATCATCGACGCCCTGGGCCGGCTGGGACTGGCCGACTAGCGGCGACGCAGGGGGCTCTGCTCCAGCACCTCGAGCCCCTTCTCCAGCGCCCGCTCCACCCCGGCCGAGACGGCCGCTCCCAGACGATCGGCGAACCGGCGACGCGGCTCGAGACGCAGGTGAATCACCCGCGCCTCCCGCATGCGCTCCACCAGGTAGGCCTCGCTGGTGCCCAGCGCATCCACCAGGCCGCGTTTGAGGGCTTCGCGGCCGTACCAGGTCTCCCCGGTGGCCACCGTCTCGATATCCAGCGCCGGGCGTCGCTCGGCCACATGCTGCTTGAACAGCGCATGGACGCTCTCGAGATCATCGATGAATTTCTCGCGCCCCTCCTCGCTGTTTTCTCCCAGCACCGTCAGGGTGCGCTTGTAGCGCCCGGCGGTCAGCACCTCCACATCGATGTCATGGCGCTTGAGCAGCCGGTGGATATTGGGGATCTGGGCCACCACGCCGATGGAGCCCACCACCGCCAGCGGCGCGGCGCGCACCTGGTCGGCGCCGCAGGCCATCAGGTAACCGCCGCTGGCGGCGACCTTGTCCACGCAGACGGTGGTCTTGAGGCCCGCCTCGCGCAGCCGGTCGAGTTCGGCGGCGGCCAGCCCGTAGGCATGCACCAGTCCGCCGGCCGACTCCAGCCGGACAATCACCTCGTCCCCCTTGTCGGCGGCATCGATCAGCGCCGAGACCTCCTCGGCCAGCCGGCCCGTGGCGCTGGCACGAATGTCGCCATGAAAGTCGATCACCCAGGCAATGGGCCGACGGCGCGTCGCTTCCTTGTCCTCGCTCTTGTCCGCGGCCTTGGCCCCCGCCTTGCCGCGCGCCTTGTCCTCGCGCCGAAACCCCTTGATCAGGCGCTTGCGGGCGCCGGGCTCACTGGCGGCCAGGGTCAGGCGCCGGCGGCGGTAGTCCCGGGTGTGGTTGAGCTCATCGAGGCGCAGCCGGGTCCGCTCGGTGGCCTCGCCGCGGACCCGGGCCACCAGCGCCACCGCCAGCGCAATGATCACCACCAGGCTCAGCAGCTGAGCCAGAAACATGCCGAAATCGGCCAGCCAATCGTTCATACATCTCTCCTGTGCATATGGGGGCGCCTATCGGGGCCACTCTCTCCAGAGTCGGGCAAACATGATATTGTCACGCAACTGCGGCACGGCAACACTACCCAAGGAGAACGCCATGTCCTCATCGCCAATCCAGAAGACCCGCGTCATCAACGAGCTGCGCGGTTTCATCAAGAAACTGCTACAGGATCCAAAGATCCTCGAACAGTCCCTCGAGGTTGCCCGGCGCCACCTGCCCGACGGCAGCAGCAGCGCCGTGATGGCGCGCATTGCCAACGAGATCTCGGAGACCACCAGCGTACATATCCCGGAGGACCCTGCCGAACACTCCGAGGCCGACCGACTCTTTCTGGAACTGCTCAAGGAAGTGGTCGACGAGGAGCAGGCGCTCTACTGAGGGGAGCGGGGACGCGGCCGGCCCACTCTGGTAGAATGTAAAGCATTGTTTCAACAAAGGCTTTACAGATTTTTCACGATGTACTACCAGCTCAAGCTGTTTCCCGAGATCACCATCAAGTCGCGCTCGGTGCGGCGCCATATGACACGCTGCCTCGCCGCCAACGTGCGCAACACCCTGCGCCAGCTTGACCGGCGCGTGAAGGTGCAGGAGCGCTGGGACAGCCTGCAGGTCGCAGTACCCGATGATCTGCCCGCTTCGCGTCTGAGCGCCGTTCAGGCGCGGCTGACGCGCATTCCCGGTATCCACGAGGTGCAGGCCGCCGAGGAGGTGGGCTTCGACGACCTCGAGGATATCGCCCGCCGGGTGGTCCCGCTGTGGCAGCGGGCGATCGCCGGGCGCAGCTTTCGGGTCTCCGCCAAGCGCCGCGGCAAGCACGCCTTCACCTCCGCCGACATGGAACGCCGGCTGGGCGCGCGCCTGCTGGCGGCCGAGCCCACCGCGCGCGTCGACCTGCGCCGTGCCGAGGTCGACGTCCCGGTGCAGGTAGTGGACGATCGCCTGCGCCTGATACGCCAGCGCTGGCCGGGAATGGGCGGCTACCCCCTGGGGATGCAGGGCCAGGCCATGGCGCTGATCTCCGGCGGATACGACTCCCCGGTAGCGGCCTGGCGGATGATCCGCCGCGGCATCAAGACCCACTTCCTGTTCTTCAACCTGGGCGGGGCCGAACATGAGCGCGGCGTGCGCGAGGTCACCCACCACCTCTGGCAGCGCTACAGCCTGTCGCACCGCGTCTCGTTCATCTCGGTGCCTTTCGAGCCGGTGGTGGCCGAGATTCTCAGGAAGGTGCCCGACGGTCTCATGGGCGTGGTGCTCAAGCGCACGATGGTGCGCGCCGCCTCGCGCATCGCCCGCCGCGCCCGGGTGCCTGCACTGGTCACCGGCGACGCCATCGCCCAGGTCTCCAGCCAGACCCTGAGCAACCTGGCGCTGATCGACGAGGCCAGCGAGCTGCCGGTACTGCGCCCGCTGCTCACCGAGGACAAGATGAGCATCATCGATCAGGCTCGCCGGATCGATACCGCCCGCTTCGCCGAGGCGATGCCTGAGTACTGCGGCGTGATCTCCCGGCGCCCCCACACTCGCGCCAGGCAAGACCGGATCGCGGCCGCCGAGGCCGGCATCGA